>CAIRTN010000269.1 GCA_903881515.1 uncultured Rhodospirillales bacterium
CACCCCAACGCGCACATCAGCAAAAAAATTCACCCGCCCCGCATTTTTCCCTTTCCATCAGTACATAAGTTAGTTAAAACACCTTCAATGGTTATAATGCCTCCGGCCCTCATCGCGTCTGGCCACCTCAAAACCCTCGTCGCCCGTGTGCGGCACGCCGGCGGAGCTGTGTCCGAAGCCATCCTGATCTGGCTGGCCCTGCGCCAGCTTTTCGAATCGCTGGAAAATCTGTTCAGCGCCTGGCGCAACGGTGAGCTGCCGCCGCCGCTGCCGGTCATCGCACCGGTCGCCCTGCCGGCCCCTGCGCGCACCCCGCTCCCCGTTTCCCGTACCGCCACCCGGCGTCGCACCCCCTCGCGCCCGCGCGCCGCGCGCCCGGCCCCTGCCGCCACGGCACAGATATTCACGCCGACGCGCCCCCGCCCGCCCCAACCCGGGCCGGCCAGCCCCGCGCAGCTCAACCCGTTCCCCGCACGGCCAATCGCCGGATTTTCGCGAAAAAGCTACTCAGGCGCCGGGGGAGACATGCGCTCTAATTGTTCCGTTTACGGAACTATCAGCCTTCGGCCTCAGGCGCCACCGGCAGCCAGATCGAGAAACGCATCCCCTGGCCATCACCGCTCTCGATCAAAAGCTGCCCGCGATGCCGGTTGACGATGTGTTTGACGATCGCCAACCCCAGCCCGGTGCCGCCGGTGGCGCGCCCGCGGGCCTTATCCACCCGGTAGAACCGCTCGGTCAGCCGCGGCAGATGCTCCTTGGCGATGCCCGGCCCGTCATCGTGCACCTGCAACACCAGCCCCGGCCGCGCCGGCCAGCGTCCGCCGCTGGCGGTGCTCAGGCTCACCACCACCGTGCCACCCTCGCGGCCGTATTTCACCGCGTTGTCGATCAGATTGCTGACCACCTGCGCCATCTGCTCGTCATCGGCCACCACCAGCGGCACCTGCGCCTCAGTGGGCAGCACCAGCGTCACCCGCCGCGCCGCCAGCCTGGGCTCGAACCCCGCCGCCACCCGCGTGATCACCGCGGCCAGATCGACACTGTCCGATGGCGGCTGATGCTCGTTCAGCTCGATGCGCGACAGGCTCAGCAGGTCGTCGATCAGCCGCGCCATGCGCGCCGCCTGCTCGGCCATGATGCCCAGGAAGCGGATCTGCGCCGGCGGGTCGTCCGCCGCCGGGCCGAGCAGCGTGTCGATGAAACCGATCAGGCTGGACAGCGGCGTGCGCAATTCGTGGCTGGCATTGGCGACGAAATCCGCCCGCATCCGCTCCACCCGCTTCTCCCGCGTGCGGTCGGACAGCAACACCAGCGCCTGCCCGCCATCGGCCAGCGGCGGATCGAGGAAGATCACCGACGCCCGCACCTCGCGGTCCACCGGCACCGGCAATTGCAGATCCACCGCCTGCGGCGCGCGCGTCTTCCACGCCAGGTCAATCGCCCCGCGCAGCACGGGATGGCGCAGCACCGCGGCGATATCGGTGCCATAGGCCACCCGCGCGGCGGCATTGGCGCGGCGCACCGCGCGGTCGGCGCCCAGCACCAGCAGCGGGTCGGGAAGGCGTTCGACGATCGCCTCGGTGGCGCGGAACATCTCTTCCACCTGGGTCGCCCGCGCCGCCAGCGAGCGCGACAGCCGTTCCACCCCGCGCGCCAGCCGCGCGATGGTGCCGGTCCAGGGCTCGGTGGCCGAGCGCTGCAAAGCCTTGCTGTTCTCCAGCATGGCGTGGCGCAGCGTATCGGCCAGCTTGTCGGTATCGCGCTGCCAGACCAGCGCCAGCGCCGCCGCCGGCAGGCCAACGGCCGCCAGCATCACTCCGGCCGCCACCCCGCCGATCAGCCCGCCGCCCCACAGCCCGAGCAGCGCCAGCACCGGCACGCCGGCAATCCCGCAGAACAGCAGCAGGGCACGCATCGGTCGGACTCAGAAGCCGGGCGCGGCAACGGAATCCGGCGGCGGCTCCACCAGCATCGGCCCGCCGCGCTCGATGCGATACAGCGCCAGCCCGCGCCGCACGGTGCCATCGGTCTGCAACGCCAGCACACCATCCACCCCGGCGAAGCCTTCCGGCCGGCACAGCGCCGCCATGCTGAACCCGCCCTCGGCGGCCAGCACCCGGGCGATCGAGGCGGCGTCATAGGCGAAATCCGCCAGGCCAGGCGCCGGGGCCGAATACGCAGCCTGATAATCCGCCACGAACCCGGCCCGCGCCGCCGGATCGGGCGCGGCATACCAGGCGCCCGGCAGCTTCGCCTCGCCCAAGGCGCGCGGCGCCGCCCACAGCGCGGGGCCAATCACCTGCACCCCAGGCGGATCGAGGTCGTAATACGGCACCCAGCTGGCCAAGGTGGCCAGCGGTTCGCCGATATCGGCCAGCACCAGCATATCGATCGGCGCCGGCGGGATCGGCGTTTTCACCAGTTCGGCGGCCAGCTTGCGGCCTTCGGCATCGCGCTTGGCGCGCGCCGCGCGGATCTGCGCGTCCAGCGGCCCGCGCCGGCTGGCGTAGCCGGAGATGTCGCGCATCGTCGAACTGATCCCGCCGATGCTGCCGTCGTGGAAACGGATATCGGGCGCCGGCAGGTTGGCGCTGCTGGCCGTCCGTTCGATCGCCAACGCCATCACATGGCCGAAATCGCTTTCCGGCAGCACCGCGCCGACGCGCTGCTTGCCCTGCGCCACCGCCGCGGCCAAAGCCCGGCGCACCTGCTGCGCCGGGGTGATCCCCAGCACCCACACCCCCGGCTGCGCCTGCGCGGCGTCCGAGGTGAATGCCAGCATCGGCACCCCGGCCGCCCGGCTCACCGCTGCCGCGGCGGCGGTATCGCCGGTCGTCAGCGGCCCGAGAATGATGCCCGCGCCGGCGGCAATCGCCGCGCGCGCCGCCTCGGCCGCACCGGCGCCGGTATCGCGCACGTCGAGAACCGGCGAACCGGGGGCGGACAGCGCCAGCTTCGCCGCATTCGCCAACGCCTCGCCCAGCGCCGCATTCGGCCCGCTCAGCGGCACCAGCAAGGCCACCCCGCGCCCGTTATTCATCATGGGCTGGAAAATGCTCGGCTCGGTCGCTACCAGCGGGGCCGCCACCGGCGGGCGCAGCACGGATTGCGCGCGTTGCGTCTCCACCCGCGGTGCCTGTGGGGCGCCACAGCCAACCAATGCTAGGATGCCGCCCAGGAGATAAAATGTCCGACGACGCATGCGACCCGCCTCACCCAGAACCTGAACCCGATCAACCCGCGCCGGGCGTTGCCCAGGCGCAGGCCGGTCTTGTGCTTGTTTCAACCCCGATCGGCAACCTCGCAGATTTCAGCCGCCGCGCGGTGGCCGCATTGGAGCACGCCGATCTCGTGCTGTGCGAAGACACCCGTGTGACATCGCGCCTGCTGCTCGCCTATGGCATTAGCACACGCACCGCCCCACTGCATGAGCATAACGAGGACAGCCGTATTCCCGGCATCCTGGCGATGCTGCGCGCCGGCAAATCGGTGGCCCTGGTCAGCGATGCCGGAACGCCTCTGGTGTCCGACCCCGGCTACCGCCTGGTCCGCGCCGCCATCGCCGAAGACCTTCCGGTCGGCGGCATTCCCGGCCCCAACGCCGCTCTGCTCGGCCTGACGCTGTCCGGCCTGCCGCCGCACCCGTTCATGTTCCTCGGCTTCGCACCGCCCAAGGCCGCCGCCCGCCGCGTCGCGCTGGCCGGCATCCGCGCCATGGAAACCGCCGGGCTGACGGCCACGCTGATCTGGTACGAGGCGCCGCACCGTCTCGCCGAATTCCTCGCCGCCCTCGCCGAAGCCCTCGGCCCCCGCCCGGCCGCCGTGGCGCGCGAACTGACCAAGCGGTTCGAGGAAGTCCGCCGCGCACCGCTCGATGTGCTGGCCGCGCATTACGCCGAACATCAGGCGCGCGGCGAAATCACCGTCATCGTCGGCCCGCCAGAGGATTCGGCCCCCGTTGCCCCCGACCTCGATGCCCAGCTTGAGGCCGCGCTCGCCGATCACAGCCTGAAGGAAGCCGTCGCCCTGGTGACGGCCGCGACCGGACTGCCGCGCAAGCAGGTCTATGCGCGTGCGCTGACTTTGGGCTCTAGGTGACCGTCTCGTGGTCCCAGGGCAGCGCCCACATCCCCTCATCGCCCAGCTTGGCCGCGATGGTGTCACTGATCGCCTCCAGCAGGCGTTGCCCCTTCTCGGCGCTCGCCGCCTCCGGATTGCCGACCACGCCCGACGACGACACCGCGCCCAGGGTGCGCCAGCGATAGATGCCGGGCGGCATGTCCGGCGCCTGGTTCGACTTCGCCAGCGGTATCCGCGCCTCGGCCACCAGTTCCGGCCGCACCGCCATCATCATCGCGGTCTCCGCCTCGCAGGCATGCAGCACGTTGCCCTGGGTCTCCAGGATCGCGCCGATCGCCTCGGCGGCGGCGTACCAGTAGGTGAACTCGACAATCGGCGCCCGGTATTTCGGCGTCAGCTCATCGGTCACCGAACGCATCAGGTTCTCGTTGCCGCCATGCCCGTTCAGCAGCACGACGCGCTTGAAGCCATGCCGCAGCACCGATTTAACGATCTGCTCCAGCACCGCGCAGAAGGTCGGCAGGTCGAGCGTGATGGTGCCGCCGAAGCTCATGTGATGCTCCGACACCCCGGTCCACAGATTGGGCAGCACCAGCGCTGGATGCCCGGCTTTGACCAGCTTGCGCGCTGTCCGCAGGGCGACCTGTTCGCCCAGCATCGAATCCACTTCCACCGGCAGATGCGGCCCGTGCTGTTCGATCGACCCCACCGGCAGGATGACGATCGCGTCCTGTTTCGCCGCGGCACGCAACTGATCGGCGCGGAGCTTGCGCCATTCGACCTCGCTCATCCCAGTGCCCTCTCGCTGATCTCCGGCAGCATCGAGGTATCGAGCGGCAGGATCTCCCCCATCCACAACGGATTCTTCGTGTGATCGTCCAGTGGCCGCAGCGTGTCGGGATGCAGCAGCACGGTCAGCCCCTGCCGGTTCACCGCGATGAACGGCGCCAGCGTGGCGAACAGCTCGGGCGCGAACGCCACCTGATACATCGGGATCGGATGCGGCCCGACCGGACGGTCATGCACACGGCCCATCATCGCCGAAGGCCAGCCGGTCGTTATCTGTTCGCGCAATCGCAGCGCGGTTTCCCTTGTTTCCGGCGAGTTGAAGTAGATATGCGCGTGCCAGCCAACGATCTCGCTCATGTCGTCTCCTTGTGTGTCCAATCCAGAAGCAACGCCTTCGCAGCATTCCCGACAATAGCGCCCAGCCGAACAGCTGTCGGGTTGGCCGCCGAAATCACCCCGTCCTCGAAGGTCGAGCGCGCCTCGCCGATGCGCGCCGACATCGCCGCCACCGTGATCGCCGCGATCCCCCGCGCCTCCAGCGCCGCCAGCCGGCCGATGCCGGCCTGCTCGATGCCGATGCCGGCATCGTTGAACGCGGCGGCGAACCCCGGCGCGCGGAGCGCCATCGCCGGATCGCCGCCCACCAGCCCGCCATGCGAGCCGGTAACCACAACCGCGCCGGCATCCTCCGGCAATACCAGCGAAGCCGAATCGATCAGCACCAGATTGCGCACCGCCCCCTCCGGCCGCAGCACCGCGCGCGCCTCCTCCACCGGCTCCGGGCTTGCGGTGCGCAACGGCGCGGCCAGCATCAGCTCGGCGGCCTCGCGCACCGGCATCGCCCGCGTCACCCCCAGCGCCTCGGCCACGCTGTTGGCGCGGCTGATCACGCCGCGTTCCATCATATCCGCCGTATCACCGACCCGGGCCGACAGGTGCGACACCGCAGCCGCGGCCACGCCGAACCCGCCGAGCATGCCGAGCGAGGCCACGCCGGCGCTGGCCATGCCGACGCCCGCGTCATGCACGATGAGCGCCCGCACTCCGGCCTGTGCCGCCAGCATCCCCACATAAAGCCCGCCATGCGATCCGGTGACCAGCACCTGTCCCGCCGCCTCGGGCGGCAGCTTGGTCACCGTCGGCGCGGTGATGATCCGCATCTTTCCTCCCCCCGCATGGACGCTGATTCCCGGCCCATGCTAGCAATCCAACCCCAGCTGCAAGCAAGAAACGGAACGTCCATGTCCAGCCTCCGCAACACCGACATCGCGCGGCTGCGCGCGCATCATCGCCTGATGTGGCGCATCCGCAAGCTGGAAGAAGCTGCGCTGCGCGGATTGAAGGCCGGGGTGGTGCTCGGCGCCATTCACCCGTCGATCGGGCAGGAAGCCGTGGCCGCAGGCGCCGTGGGCAATCTGCGACGCGACGACATCCTGCTGTCCACCCATCGCGGCCATGGCCACACATTGGCCAAGGGTGCCGACAGCGAGGCGATGCTGCGCGAGCTGTTCGGCCGCGTCGGCGGTACTTGCGGCGGCAAGGGCGGCTCGATGCATATCGCCGATTTCTCGGTCGGCATGTTGGGTGCCAACGGCGTGGTGGGGGCCAATATCGTCATTGCGGCCGGTTCGGCGCATGCGATCAAGCTGCGCGGCGAGGATCGCGTGGTCTGCTGCATTTTCGGCGATGGCGCGATCAACCGCGGGCCGTTCCTGGAAGGGCTGAACTGGGCGGCGGTGTTCAAGCTGCCGGTGCTGTTCGTGTGCGAGGACAACGGTTTCGCCGCCACCACCCGGACCTCGACGATGACCGCCGGCGGCGGCCCGGCGGTGCGCGCCGAGGCGTTCGGCATTCCCGCCACCCTGGTCGACGGCAACGACGTGCAGGCGGTGGACGAAGCCGCCGCCAGGCTGATTGGCGAGATCCGCGCCGGCGGCGGTCCGCGCTTCCTGCACGCCAAAACTTATCGCCTGACCGGGCATACCGGCGTCGATCCCGCCGCCTATCGCCCGGCCGCAGAGGTTGAGGCGGCACGTATGCTGGAGCCGATCCTGCGCTGTGCGGAGGTGTTGCGCAGCGCCGGGCTGAGCGAGGCCGAGCTGGAAGCCGACCGTGGTGCTGCCGAAGCCGAGATGGACATCGCCTATGAAGCGGCGTTCGCCGCCCCCTATCCCGGCCCGGAGGAGGCGTTTCGCGACGTCCAGGATGCCGGCTCGCCTGAGGAGGTCGCGTTCTGATGACCATCATGACCTATTCCGCCGCCGCCAAGGCGGCGCTCGCCGAGGAAATGCGCCGCGACCCGTATGTGTGGGCGGTGGGCGAGGATCTCGGGCGGGGCGGCGTGTTCGGCCAGTATGCCGGGCTGGTCGAGGAATTCGGCCCCGACCGCATTTCCGACGCGCCGATCAGCGAAGCCGCGATCATGGGCGCCTGCGTTGGCGCGGCGATGACCGGCACAAGGCCGGTGGTGGAGATGCGCTTCTCCGACTTCGCACTGTGCGCCGTGGACGAGCTGGTGAACCAGGCCGCGAAGGCCAGGTTCATGTTCGGCGGGCAGTCGAAGGTGCCGCTGGTGGTGCGCGAGCCGATCGGCATGTGGCGGTCCTCGGCGGCGCAGCATTCGCAGTCGCTGGAATCCTGGTACGCGCATATTCCCGGTCTGGTGGTGGTCTGCCCCTCCACTCCCGCCGACAACAAGGCGCTGCTGAAGGCGGCGATCCGTTGTGACGACCCGGTGGTCTACATGGAGCACAAGAACCTCTGGCCCATGGAGGGTGAGGTTCCCGACGGCGAAATCCTGCTGCCGTTCGGCAAGGCAAGGCAGGTGCAGCAGGGCGGCGATATCACCATGGTTTCCTGGTCGGCCCAGGTGCATGTCTGCGCCGAAGCGGCGAAGAGTCTGGCGGCCGAGGGTATCGGCGTCGATCTGTGGGATCTGCGCACGCTCTGGCCGTGGGACCGCGAGGCGATCCTGACCAGTGCTGCGAAAACCGGCCGCGCGGTGATCGTGCACGAAGCGGTACAGGTCGGCGGTTTCGGCGCCGAGATCGCCGCCACCATTGCCGAGCACACCGGCGCCCGCGTCTCCCGCCTAGGCGCACCCAGGGCCCCGATCGGCTACGCCCCCCCGGTCGAAAACGCCGTCCGCGTCACCGCCTCGCAAATAGTTGCGCACGCCCGAACCGCCCTTAACGGCTAAAAGTTTTTTGCTTCTTTTTTCCAAAAAAGAAGAACGCTTGTTTTCTGACTTCCTTGGAGTTGATTGATGGCAACGAATGAAATGACCGGCGGCGAAGCCCTGGTCCGCATGATCCAGGCCTTCGAAGGCGGTCCGATGTTCGGCATGGGCGGTTTCCAGCTGCTGCCGTTCTATGACGCCGCCCGGCGCCTGGACCTCGCCCACCATCTTATCAACGACGAGCGCGCCGCCGTGTTCATCGCTGATGCCTATGCCAAGGTGACCGGGCGGGTCGGGCTGGCCGATGCCACGCTCGGGCCGGGGGCGACCAATCTGGTGACCGGGCTGGTGGAGGCGCTGAACGCCGGCACACCGATGGTGGTGCTGATCGGCGATGCGCATCGCGACCATGCCTGGAAGAACATGACGCAGGAGAGCCGGCAGACCGAGATTTTGCGTCCGGCCTGCAAGGAGCTGCTGCGCGTGGAGGCGATCCACCGCATTCCGGAGTTGATGCGCCGCGCCTTCCGGGTGGCGACGTCTGGCCGGCCCGGGCCGGTGGTGGTCGATGTGCCGGAGGATATCTGCCACGCGACCTGGGGCTTCGAGGAGGACGCGTTCAGCGCCGATCCGCGCTGTACCGCGGCGCCGTCAGTGCGCTCGGTGCCGGATTTCGCCAGCCTGCGGCAGGCGGCGAACGAGATTGCCGAGGCGAAGCGGCCGATCCTGCTGGCCGGCGGCGGCGTGCACCTGAGCGGCGCGGCGGATGTGCTGACCCGGTTCGCGCAGGCGTTCAACCTGCCGGTGGCGCATACGATGACCGGCAAGGGCGCGATTCCCTGCACGCATCCGCTGAGCGCCGGGCTGTTCGGGCGCTATGACCGGATCGCCAACGGGCTGATCGCGGAGGCCGACCTGATCGTGGTGCTCGGCTGCAAGCTGGGCGAGATTGCCACCAAGCGGTTCACCGTGCCGCCGGCCGGCAAGCGGATCATCCATATCGACATCGTCGCCGAGGAATTCGGCCGCACCGTCGAGCCGGAGCTGTGCTTGTGGGGCGATGCGCGGGAGACGCTGATGGCGCTGATCGGCCTGATGGGGCCGCAGGCGACGGCGATAGCCACGCGCCAGGCCGCGTATGCCGAGGAAGTTGCGGCGAAGATGGCCGCGTGGCGCCAGGGCGTGATGCCGCGGCTGACCAGCGATGAGACTCCGGTCAACATGGCCAGGCTGATGCACGAGCTGAATAACCTGATGCCGGAGGACGGCATTCTGGTCGCCGATGGCGGGTTCGCCGCGCATTGGGGCGGGCTGCTGTATGACACCAAGGCGCCCGGGCGCGGCTTCGTGCCGGATCGTGGTTTTGCCTCCATCGGCTACGGCCTGCCGGGTGCGATGGGCGCCGCGTTGGCCGCGCCGGATCGCAAGGTGGTCAGCCTGACCGGCGATGGCGGCTTCAACATGATGCTTGGCGAGTTGGAGACTGCGCGCCGGCTGAACCTGTCGTTCACCATCGTCGTGGTGAACAACGCGGCCTCCGGCTACGTGAAGGCGTTGCAGCATTTGATGTACGGCGCGGGCAGCTATCATGCCTCCGACCTTGCCGAGACCAACTACGCCGTGGTCGCCAACGCGTTGGGGGTGCGCGGCATCCGTGTCGAGCAGCCGGGCGAGTTGGCCGCGGCGCTGCAGACCGGGCTGTCGAGCCAGGGGCCGACGGTGATCGACCTGGTGGTGACCCGCGATCCGGCGAAGATGCTGCCGGCGGTGGATAATCGCGCGGTGCAGGTGAAAAAGGGTGATCGCGTTGCCTGATCGCCCATCTGCGCCAAAGCTTGCCGATCGCGTCGCCCTCGTTTTCGGCGGCGGCGCGTCGGGCCCCGGATGGGGCAACGGCAAGTCCGCTTGTGTTGCCTATGCCCGCGCCGGCGCGAAAATCGTCGTGGTCGACCGGGTGCGCGCGGCGGCCGAGGATACCGCGCACATGATTGCCATCGAGGGCGGCAAGGCCATCGCGCTGTCGGCCGATGTCACCAAGACGGCGGCGATCTCGGCGGCGGTGGAGGCCGCCGTTGCCCAGTACGGGCGGATCGACATCCTGCACAACAATGTCGGCATCACCGACATGGGCGCGCTGGAAGACATCACCGAGGCGCGCTGGAACAAGGTGATGGACGTCAACCTGACGGCCGTGGTGCGCACCTGCCGGCGGGTGATCCCGTTGATGCAGCACCAGGGCAAGGGCGTCATCGTCAATATCTCGTCGCTCGCCGGCGCGGCGATCAACCGGTACCCCTGCTACTCCTATTTCGCCTCCAAGGCCGGGCTGAACCACCTGACCAAGGCGCTGGCGGTGCAGTACGCGCCGTACAACATCCGCGCCAACGCCATCATGCCCGGCATGATGGACACGCCGATGGTGCAACAGCAGATCGTCGGGCAATACACCGACGCCGAGGCGATGGGCCGTGCCCGCGCCGCCCAGGTGCCGATGGGGCGCCAGGGCACCGGCTGGGATGTCGCACATGCCGCGGTGTTCCTGGCCTCCGACGATGCCGCTTACATCACCGGGGTCTGCCTCCCGGTCGATGGCGGATTGAGCTGTCTGGCAGGGTGAGGAGCGCGTGATGCAACTGGGAATGATCGGCCTCGGCCGGATGGGCGGCAACATCGTGCGCCGCCTGATGCGGGCCGGGCATCACTGCGTCGCCTATGACGCCGAGCCGAAGACCGTCGCCGCACTCGCGGCCGAGGGCGCGGCGCCGGCGGACTCGCTGGCCTCGCTGATCGCGCAGCTTGCCCCGCCACGCGCGGTGTGGGTGATGCTGCCGGCCGGCGAGATCACCGAGGCCACCATCGCTACGCTGGCAACGCTGCTTTCCCCCGGCGACATCCTGATCGACGGCGGGAACGCCAACTTCAAGGACGATATCCGTCGCGCCGAGACCCTGGCGCCGAAAGGCATCCGCTACCTCGACGTCGGCACCTCCGGCGGCGTCTGGGGTCTGGAGCGCGGCTACAGCCTGATGATCGGGGGCGACCGCACCGCCTTCGAACATCTCGATCCGATCTTCGCAGCCCTCGCCCAGGGCTATGGCAGCATTCCCCGCACGCCGGACCGCGAGGGCCGCGATCCGCGCGTCGAACAGGGCTACCTCTACTGCGGCCCGGCCGGGGCGGGGCATTTCGTGAAGATGGTCCATAACGGCATCGAATACGGCATGATGCAGGCAATGGCCGAGGGCTTCGACATCCTGAAGAACCGCGCCAGCCCGTCACTGCCCGCCAACGCCCGCTATGATCTCGACCTCGCCGACGTCGCCGAGGTCTGGCGCCGTGGCTCGGTGGTGTCCTCCTGGCTGCTCGACCTCACCTCCCATGCCCTGGCACGCGAGGGCGACCTCGGCTCGTTCTCCGGCAGCGTGGCCGATAGTGGCGAAGGCCGCTGGACCATCGAGGCCGCGATCGAGGAAGCCGTGCCGGCCGACGTGCTCGCCGCCGCGTTGTTCACCCGCTTCCGCTCGCGACAGGATCACACCTTCGCCGAGAAGGTGCTCTCCGCGATGCGCTGGGGCTTCGGCGGGCATGTCGAGACGGGCAAGAAAGGGTGACGATCATCCTGGTGATGGGCGTCGCCGGCTGCGGCAAGACCACGGTCGGCGAGCAACTCGCAGCACACCTCGGCGTGCCGTTCCAGGAAGGCGACGCGCTGCACCCGCCGTCCAACGTCGCCAAGATGTCGGGCGGCACGCCGCTGGATGATTCCGATCGCCTGCCCTGGCTGCAGATCATCGCCGGCGTGATCGACTCCTGGCGCGTTGCGGGTACCGGGGGCGTGGTGACCTGCTCGGCCCTGAAACGCCGCTATCGCGACATCCTGCGCGCCGGGCACAGCGACGTGCGGCTGATCTACCTGCGCGGGAGCCGCGGCCTGATCGGCGAACGGCTGGCGGCGCGCAAGGGGCACTTTATGCCGCCGGCTTTGCTCGATAGCCAGTTTGCGACGTTGGAGGAGCCCACATCTGACGAGGACCCGATTACGCTGGATGTGGGTTTGGCGCCGGAAGAAATCGTTAAGCAAGCGGTAGAAAGGTAAGAGTCTTCTTTTTCTGAAGAAAAAGAAGCAAAAAGACTTTTATCCATTTGAGCCCATCGGTTGAATCGCACGAGCTTTATTAGAAAAAGTTTTTGCTTCTTTTTTTCAAAAAAGAAGCCCTTCCTTCCTCAGTGCCCCCGCAAAATCTGCGACAGAAACAGCTTCAACCGGTCGGTTTGTGGGTTTTCGAACATCTCGCTCGGTTTGCCGCTCTCGACGATCTCGCCCTGGTCCATGAACACCACGCGGTCGGCAACCTGACGCGCGAAGCCCATCTCGTGGGTGACGCACACCATGGTCATGCCGTCCTCGGCCAGGCCGATCATGGTGTCGAGCACTTCCTTGATCATTTCCGGATCGAGCGCCGAGGTCGGCTCGTCGAACAGCATGATCTTCGGCTTCATGCACAGCGCCCGCGCGATCGCCACGCGCTGCTGCTGGCCGCCCGAAAGTTGGCCGGGATATTTCTTCGCCTGCTCGGGGATCTTCACGCGGCGCAGGAAGTCCATCGCCAGCGACTCCGCCTCATCCTTCGGCATCTTGCGCACCCAGATCGGCGCCAGGGTGCAATTCTCCAGGATGGTCAGATGCGGGAACAGGTTGAACGACTGAAACACCATGCCGACCTCGCGGCGGATGGTATCCAGCGCGCGCAGATCGTCGGTCAGCTCGGTGCCGTCGACAACGATGCGGCCTTCCTGGTGCACTTCCAGCCGGTTGATGCAGCGGATCATGGTGGATTTGCCCGAGCCGGACGGCCCGCACACCACCACTTTTTCCTTCTGCTTCACGGTCATCGACACGTCGCGCAGCACATGCATCGCGCCGTACCACTTGTTGACCTTGTCCAGCACGATTGCCGCTTCGGTGTTGCTCTCGCTCATCGTGTGGTTCCCCTCAGCGGCGACGTGATTTGTTGAATTCGGTTTCCAGCCCACGGCTGTAGCGCGCCATGGACCAGCAGAACACGAAATAGATGGCAGCCAGAACGACATAGACCTCGGTGCTGTAGCCCTGCCAGATCGGTTCGGCCAGCGCGACCTTGCCGGCGGTCAGCAGATCGAAAATTCCGACGATCAGCACCAGCGACGTATCCTTGAAGAACCCGATGAAGGTGTTCACGAGCGGCGGAATCACCAGCCGCAACGCCTGCGGTAGGATGATGAAGAGCGTCTTGTGCCAATACGACAAACCCAAAGCATCGGCAGCTTCGTATTGCCCCTTCGGCAGCGTCTGCAATCCTGCGCGCACGATCTCAGCCAAGTACGCGCCGGCAAACAGTACCACGGCCACCTGCACCCGCAGCAGCTTGTCCGGGTTGAACCCCACCGGCATGAACAGCGGGAACATCGCACTTGCCATGAACAGCCAGGCGATCAGCGGCACGCCACGGATCAGCTCGACATACACCACGCACAGCAGCTTCACCGCCGGCAGCTCGGTCGAACGCCGTCCCAGCGCCACGAAAATCGCCAGCGGGAATGAGAGCGCCAGCCCGAACGTGGCGATAATCAGCGTGATCGGCAGCCCGCCCCACTCGTCCTGCGGCACATAGAGCAGACCGAACACACCACCCCACATCAGCACGCCGATCGCCGTCAGCACCCCGATCCAGATCAACACCAGTTCCGCTCGCCAGAACCGCCGCATCGCGGAGACGACGTAGAGCCCGATGAACAGCACGATGCAGATCGCCGCGCGCCACTGCTCGTCGAACGGATAGCGGCCGAAGAGGATGAACCGGTACTTGTCCCCGATCACCGCCCAGCAGGCGCCGAACCCCTTGGCGTCGCGACACGCGGTCGGATCGAGCTTGCCCGGCGCGGTTTCCGGCACCGACCACACCGCGTGCAGGAATGCCCAGTCGACGAACGAGATGATCCACTTCACCCCGAAATACAGCAGCAGCAGCGTGACCGCCGACGAAATCCAGCTGTTGAAAAGGTTGACCCGCATCCAGGCCAGCGGCCCGATCGCCAACGCCGAAGGCTGCTCGCGGGTGGGTACCGAGGAAGACGCGACGATCGTGGTGCTCATTGTCTCAGCGCTCCACCAGCGCGACCCGCGCATTGTACCAGTTCATGAACAGGCTGATCGACAGGCTGATCACCAGATACAGCAGCCCGATCATGAAGATGCCCTCGATCGCCTGCCCGGTCTGGTTCAGCGTGGTGTTGGCGATCGACACCATGTCCTGATAGCCGATGGCCACCGCCAGCGAGGAATTCTTCGTCAGGTTCAGATACTGGCTGGTCATCGGCGGGATGATCACCCGCAGCGCCTGCGGCAGGATGATCTTGCGCAGGATGACGCCCTGGCGCAGCCCCAGCGCCCCGCCGGCCTCGATCTGGCCATGCGGCACCGACAGAATGCCCGAGCGCACGATCTCCGCCACATAGGCCGAGGTGTAGATCACCAGGCCCAGCAGCAGCGCGAAATACTCCGGGCTCACCGTCAGGCCGCCCTGGAAATTGAACCCGCGCAACACCGGCCACTCGATGCTCCACGGCGCCCCCAGCGCCGCCCACACCGCCACCGGCACCGCGATCAGCAGCCCCAGCGCCACCGGCCACACGCGCGGCCGCACGCCGGTCGCGTCCTGGATCCGGTCCGCCCGTTTGCCGACATAATGGGTCGCCACGCAGCCCAGCACGAACGCGGCGAGCGCCCATAGATGCGGCGCCTCCCAGTTCAGCGCCGGCAGTTTCACGCCGCGGTTCGACAGAAACACCCCCGGCACCGGATTGAACGATTGCCGGGCCGCCGGCAGGCCTTGCAGCACGGTGTACCAGAACAGCAATTGCAGCAGCAGCGGGATGTCGCGCAGCACCTCGACATAGCTGGCGGTCAGCTTGGAGATCAGCCAGTTGCGCGACAGCCGCAGAATGCCGATCAGCGTGCCCAGCAGCGTCGCCAGCACCACGCCGACCACCGACACCTTCAGCGTGTTCAGCACGCCGACGAACAGCGCATAGCCATAGGTGTTGATCGACGGTTCGTAGTCGATCATGTGCTCGCCGATCGGAATGCCGGCGGTGCGCCCCAGGAACTCGAACCCGGTGGCAATCCTGCGGGCCTTCAGATTGGTCGAGGTATTGGAAACCAGATACCAGGCAATCGCGGCAAACCCGCCGATGATCACCACCTGCCAGACGATGCTGCGAAACATCGGATCCGACCAGCTCAGGGTCATCCGCCGTTTCGGCGGCCGCTTCGACGAACTGGTGCGTGGATCAATGCTTGCTGACATTAAATACTATTCTCGCCGGGCCAGAGAGACAGGCACGCGGCGGGGGCCTCGCAGCCCCCGCTTTGTGGTTTCAGATCAACGCATCGGCGGGGCGTAGTTCAGCCCGCCCTTGGTCCACAGGTTGTTGATGCCGCGGGGCACACCCAGCGGGGTGATGTTGCGCTCCCAGATTTCGGCAGCGTTGCCGACCTGCTTGATCACGTTGTAGGCCCACTTGTTGTCCAGCCCGAGCTGCTTGCCCATGTCGCCTTCAAGGCCCAGGAAGCGGCGGATTTCCGGCACCGTGTTGGCGGCGAAGCTGTCGATGGTCTTGCTGTCCATGCCGTTCTCTTCCGCGATCAGCGTCGCGAAATAGGTCCAGCGCACGACGTCGAAGAACTTGTCGTCACCCTTGCGCACCATGGCGCCGAGCGGCTCCTTGCTGATGATTTCCGGCAACAGCGTATGCTCCGGCGCCTTGGCGCCCTGCTGCGACCGGAACGAGGCCAGGCCCGACGCGTCGGTCGAGTAAGCATCGCAACGCCCGGCGAGATAGGCGTTCTGAATCTCGCTGAGGTCCTGCATCAGGATCGGCGTGAACTTCATCTTGTTCACGCGGAAATAGTCGGCGATCGCCAGCTCGGTCGAGGTGCCGGGCTGCACGCACACGGTGGCGCCGTCCAGTTCCTTCACCGACTTCACGTTGGTCGACGTTTTTACCAGGAAGCCCGTGCCGTCATAAAAGTTGATGCTGGCGAACTCGGTGCCCAGGCTGGCTTCGCGGCCCAGCGTCCAGGTGGTCGAGCGATACAGCATGTCCACTTCGCCGGACTGCAGCATGGTGAACCGGTTCGTGGTGGTGGTCGGCACGAAACGGATCTTGCTGGCATCGCCGAGCACGGCGGCGGCCACGGTGCGGCAGCTGTCGGCGTCGATGCCGCGCATCACGCCCTGGCTGTCTGGCAGAGAGAACCCTGCGGTAAGGCCGGCCACGCCGCAGACCAGCTGGCCGCGCTTCATGATGGCATCGATGGTCGCCGAGCCGCTGCCCTGCGCCATGGCCGGCGCGGCAAACAGCGCCGTTGCCAAAATTGCCCCGGCTGCCGAGGCGAGTGTACGCTTCATTAATCCAACTCCCTATTGGTAACGGTCGGCGCCCGGAAACCTCCGGCGCCCCGCTCAGGTGCAATAGATCATTGCCAGACGTGCGTCCAGCGCAATGCTAACGCAAGGTTCTTCCAGGATGGCCCTTGATCCCTTTGGGCACGGGCAGTATACGCCCGGCTCCCGCGGCAATCCCGCGGTGTGTGGGGCCATAGCTCAGCTGGGAGAGCGCCTGAATGGCATTCAGGAGGTCAGCGGTTCGATCCCGCTTGGCTCCACCAACCCCACTCTCCTGCTATCGCACGCCGCTCGGCCACAGCACCACGCGGATGGTCTGCAGAAGGACCAACAGATCGAAGATCACGCTGAAATTCTTCACGTAATATAGGTCATAGCTCAGCTTCGAGCGCGCATCGTCGATCGATGCGCCATAGGGGTAGTTCACCTGCGCCCAGCCGGTCAGCCCGGCTTTCACCATGTGGCGCTGGTTGTAGAGCGGCAGCGCCTCGGCCAGCTGTTCGACGAACTGCGGCCGCTCCGGCCGTGGTCCGACCAGCGACATCTCGCCGCGCAGCACGTTGAACAGCTGCGGCAGCTCATCGAGCCGGGTGCGGCGCAGAAAATTGCCGACTTTGGTGATGCGCGGGTCCTTGTTCGCCGCCCACACCGCGCCGGCGGCCTCGGCATCGCGGCGCATCGTGCGCAACTTCATGATCTGGAAATGCCGTCCTCCCCGCGTCACCCGGGTCTGCCGGTACAGGATCGGAAATCCGTCATCGGCAACCACCGCGACCATGGCCGCCAGCAGGAACGGGGCCGTAACCGTCAGGATCGCCAAGCTGGCGCTGATGTCCAGCAACCGCTTCAGCGCCCGGTCGAACATGTTGAAGCGGAAGCCCTCCGAATACAGCACCCAGGAGATTTCGATCCGCTTGATATCGACCCGGCGGATCTCGCGCTCGACAAAGGTCAGGTACTGCTCCACCGGGTAGCCGGCGGTCTTACAGGCCAGCAATCCTTCCAGATCCATGCCGCGCCGCTCATCGGGCGCCACGACGATTTCACTGGCGCCGATCCGCTGGGCTTCCCCCAGCAGGGAGGCGTTGAGATTGACGATGGTCACCGACGGATCATCCGCCAGCCGCGGATCGATCGGGCCGAAGCCGGGGTCGTGCACGAACGTCATATCGTAGGACAGGCTGCGGCCTTCGTTGTGCAGCATCCAGGCCAGGTCCCAGGCCCGGGTGCCGGCGCCGAGGATCAGCAGATGCGGCCGCAGCAGCCGGTGCCGGCGCAGGCCAAGAAACGCGATCCGCGCGGCGACACCGGAGGACAGGAACCCGCCGACGGCCGCGGTGAACAGCAGCGCCTCGTTGGTCGGCCGCGGCAGGCCCGGCAAAGCGGCTGGAATGATCCGGTTCAGCGCCAGACCACTGAGCGCGCCCAACGCCACCACCAGCGGCACGCGGCCGAGCGCCTTGCGCGGCTCCAGGATTGCGTCGCGCCGATACATGCCGAGCGCATAGAGCAACACAATTGTGGAGGCGGGATACAACAATTCCAGCCCAAAGCCGGGCATGGTGTTGCCCAACAGCGGACGTCCAGCCTCGTGCAGCGCGATGGTGATCGCGAGCGGCCAGGCCAGCAGCAGCAGCACTGTGTCGAGGACGAACATCACCGCGCCGGTCGTCATCATGACTCGATGGATTGGAGTGCTCCCGCCTGTCAGCCATGCCTCAGCGAAGCGTCTGCGGGCCGCATCTGGAACCCGGCCCGAAGCTTTGCTAACGCATGGTTAGGAGCGGATATAGTCCATTGGCAAGCGCCAATCCGCTACCGCCGCCGCATCTGCGAAACAGGAGCCCGAACATGCCCGCGATGACCCGCCGCACCGCCCTCGTGCTGCCTTTGCTCGCCCTTGTGATGCCGGCCGGCGCACAGACCGCTGCTGTTACTGTTGAGCAGCCCTGGGCACGGGCCACGACGGCCTCGGCCAAGGTCGGCGGCGCATTCCTGACGTTCAAGGCCGTCGCGGCCGATGCCGTGATCTCCGCCAGCAGCCCGGTCGCCGGCATGGTCGAACTGCACCAGACGGTGAACGACGGCGGGGTGATGAAGATGCAGCCCGTCGCCCGGCTGGAACTCAATGCGGGCAAGCCGGTCGAACTGAAACCCGGCGGCTACCACATCATGTTGATGGGACTGAAGCAGCCGCTGAAGCAGGGCGAAACCTTCCCGCTGACCCTGACGTTCGAACACGCCGCCCCGGTGACGGTGCAGGTCAAGATCGAGGCCGCAGGTGCCATGGGCCCCGGGCACATGCACACGATGTAGGGGCTCACCCCTCGGCCGCGGTCCAGATCGGTTCCTTCAGCCGGGTGATGAAGGTCGCGTGCGCGGCAAGCTGCTCTTCGCTCGGCACAATCGGCCGCGGGGTGCGCGGCGCGCCCGACGCGTCATACCGCACCGCCGGTTGGGCAGCCTCGCCGCTGCGCTCCGCCTCCAGGCTGAACCCGCGCTGCCGCCCGCCGGTCAGCTCGACATAGACCTCAGCCAGCAGTTTGCAGTCCAGCAGCGCGTTGTGCGTGGTGCGGGCGGACAGGTCGATGTCGAACCGCCGGCACAGCGCATCCAGGCTGTTCGGCATGCCAGGAAACCGCGCCTTGGCCATCTGCAGCGTATCGACCATCCGCCCGCGGTCCAGCGGCGGCAGCTTGATCCGCGCGAACTCGGCATTCAGGAAGCCGAAATCGAACGGGGCGTTGTGCGCCACCAGCGGTCCGTCGCCCAGAAACGCCAGCAGATCCCGGGCGATCGCTTCGAAGCGCGGCGCGTCGCGCAGCTGGTCGATGCGGATGCCGTGAATCCGCGCGGCTTCCTCGGGGATGTCGCGCTGCGGGTGGATCAGGGTGTGGTAGTGCCGCCCGGTCGGCAGGTCGTTTTCCAGCTCAATGCAGGCAATTTCCAGCACGCGGTCCCCGGTCAGGGGATCGAGCCCGGTGGTTTCCGTATCGAACAGCACCGCACGCGTCATTGCCGCAATTCCAGGATCAGCCGGCGCAATTGCCGTTGTGTTTGATAGCGCGAAAGCCCGGTGCGGATCACCACATCCGCCCGGCGGCGCTTTTCTGCATCGGGCATCTGGGCGGCGATGAACGCCTCGATCTGCGCCGGCGTCATGCTGCCGCGCCGGCGTACCCGGGCCACCTGCACCGATTTCGGCGCGGAGACGACGACGACCAGGTGCACCCTTCCCGCCCGGTTGGTCTCCAGCAGCAACGGAATATCCAGCAGTGCCAGCCGGTTGCCCGCCCGGCGCGCCCGGGCCAGGAAATCGTGCTCGGCCTTGTGCACCATCGGATGGATGATCCGTTCCAGCACCTTGCGCGCCGGCGGATTGCCGGCCACCACGCTGCGCAGCGCCCCGCGGTCCAGCACCCCGTCGCGCACCGTGCCGGGAAACGCCGCCTCGATCGCCGGCAGCGCGCGTCCGTGCGGCGCCTGCATCGCCCGCACCTCGGCATCGGCGTCGAACACCGGAATGGCGGCGCGGCGAAATACGTCGGCGGCGGTGGATTTACCCATCCCCATCCCGCCGGTCAGTCCGATAATCTTCATAACGATAGTCTTCCCTTCCGCCGCAATCGGCGCAACAACCGAACTGTCACATGCCATGCGGCTCAAGCACGGCTAAGGAGCAGGGATGGAGTCCGGTTCGACCGAACATGGCGCCGAAGTGCGCCTGAGCAATGTAACGCGCCTGTGGGGCGCCACCGCCGCGCTGGCCGGCGTGTCGCTCCATGTGCGCGCCGGCACATTCTGCGTGCTGCTCGGCCCCTCCGGCTGCGGCAAGACCACCTGTTTGCGCATCGTCGCCGGGCTTGACCACGCCACCTCCGGCACGGTGGAAATCGGCGGGCGCGACGTCACCGCGCTGCCGCCGGCCGCCCGTGGCGTGTCGATGGTGTTCCAGTCCTATGCCCTTTTCCCGCATCTCTCGGTCGCCGAGAACATCATGTTCGGCCTGAAGGCCCGCAGCGTTCCCGCCGGCGAGCGCGCCAAGCGCCTCGATCGCGCGGTCGAAATCCTCGGCATCGGCCATCTGCTCGCCCGCCGCCCCGGCCAGCTTTCCGGCGGCCAGCAGCAGCGCGTCGCCCTCGGCCGCGCCATCGTCGCCGAGGCGCCGGTCTGCCTGATGGACGAACCGCTCTCCAACCTCGATGCGCAGCTTCGCGCCGAAATGCGCCGCGAACTGCTGGCGCTGCAACGCCGCCTCGGCATCACCATGCTCTACGTCACCCATGACCAGACCGAGGCGATGGGCATGGCCGACCAGGTTGTGCTGCTGCGCGACGGCCGCATCGAACAGGATGCGGCGCCGGCCGACATGTATGCCGTGCCGGAAACCCGCTTCGCCGCCAGCTTCATCGGCACCCCGCCGATGAACCTGCTGCCGACCACCGCCACATCAGCCGGCCTGGTGGTCACCGGCACCGAAACGCCGGTGCTGCGCCCCACCGCCAGCCGCCCCCTGCTCGCCGGCATCCGGCCTGAGGCGCTGCGCCCCGCCGAAACCGGCTTGCCCGTCACCGTCAGTCATGCCGAATATCTCGGCGCCGACACCATCCTCGCCTGCTCAATCGGCTCAGTCGGCTCAGTCGGCTCCGCCGGCGATACCCGCCTGCTGGCCCGCGTTCCGGGCCGGGTCTCGATGCCGGACGGCACGCCCATCCGCCTCGCTTTCGACCCCGCCGACCTGCATTTCTTCGACGCCGATACCGGCCATCGTTTCACCGCTGCCTGACAGCACCTCCAGGAGGCTCCGCATGCGCTCACCCCACATCACCCGCCGCACCCTGCTCGCCGGCAGCGCCGTACTCGCAGCGCCGTCCATCGTGCGCGCCCAGGCCGCGGCCGAGATCGAATTCTATTTCCCCGTCGCCGTCGGTGGCCCGATCACCAAGATCGTCGACAGCTACGTCGCCGACTTCATGAAGGAAAACCCGGCGATCAAGGTGAAGGCGGTCTATGCCGGCAGCTACACCGACACGCTGACCAAGGCTGTCACCGCCACCAAGGCCGGCAAGGGCCCGCAGATGGCCGTGGTGCTGTCCACCGACACGTTCTCGCTGATCGATGACGACCTGATCGTGCCGTTCGACACGCTGGCCACCACCGCCGAGGACAAGGCCTGGCTCGCCAGCTTCTACCCCGCCTTCCTGCGCAACGGCCTGATCGGCGGGCACACCTGGGGCATCCCGTTCCAGCGCTCCACCATCGTCTGCTACTACAACAAGGATATCTTTAAGGCCGCGGGCCTCGACCCCGAGCACGCCCCCGACACCTGGGACCAGCTCACCGAGACGATGCTGAAGACCACCAAGCGTGACGGCGCCAATACCTCGATCTGGGGCCTCGAAATCCCCGGCGACGGCTTCACCTACTGGCTGTATCAGGCGCTCGCGATTCAGGCCGGCGTCGAACTCGCCAACGCCGAAGGCACCAAGGTGTTCTTCAACGAACCCGGCTGCGTCGATGCCCTGCAGTACTGGCTCGACATGAGCATGAAGCACAAGACCCACCCCCAGGGCATCGTCGCCTGGGGCACCGCGCCGCGTGACTTCCTGGAAGGCAAGGCGGCGATGATCTGGCACACCACCGGCAACCTCACCAACATCCGCACCAACGCCAAGTTCAACTTCGGCGTCGCCCAGCTTCCGGCGATGAAGCGCCGCGGCAGCCCCACCGGCGGCGGCAATTTCTACCTGTTCAAGGGCGCCAGCCCGGCGCAGCAGCAGGCCAGCCTGACCTTCATGAAGTGGATGACCACCCCGGCCCGCGCCGCGCAATGGGGCATCGACACCGGCTATGTCGCCACCCGCCCCGACGCCTGGCAGACCGAGGCGATGAAGCAGTACATGGCCGGCTTCCCCGCCGCCGCCGTCGCCCGCGACCAGTTGCAGGTCGCCGTTCCCGAACTCTCGACCCACGACAACCAGCGCGTCGCCCAGTCGCTGACCGACGAGCTGCAGGCCGCCCTGACCGGCAGCAAGGCAGCCAAGGCCGCGCTCGACGATGCCCAGGTCAAGGCCACCCGCCTGCTCAAACCCTACGCCGGCTGAAAACAAAAAAAGCGAGGAAACGCCCATGATCCATCGTCGCACCCTGCTCGCCGCCACCGCGGCGAGCCTGGCCGCCCCCACCATCGTGCGGGCGCAAGCCGTCACCAAGCTCAGCTTCTACTATCCGATTGCCGTCGGCGGCCCGATCCCGGCGATCATCGATGGCTACTGCGCCGAGTTCAAAGCGCAGACCGGCATCGAGGTCACACCGGTCTACGCCGGCAACTACGGCGAGACGCTGACCAAGGCCGTCACCGCGATCAAGGGCGGCTCCGGCCCGCAATTCGCCGTGCTGCTCGCCGCCGAGATGCACTCGCTGCAGGACATGGACATCCTGACCCCGCTCGACAGCCTGGGCCTGGACGCCGCAGCCTTGAAGACCTGGACCGACGGCTTCTACCCCGCCTTCCTCGCCAACAGCCGCGCCGAGGGCAAGCTGTGGAGCGTGCCGTTCCAGCGCTCCACCGCCGTGATGTACTACAACAAGGACGCCTTCGCCGAAGTCGGCCTCGACCCCGCGAAGTTCCCCCGCACCTGGGCCGAGCTCGAAGCCGCCGCCGCGAAGCTGACCAAGAAAGACGCCTCCGGCCGCGTCACCCGCTGGGGCGTGAAAATGGCCGCCGACGTCGGCAACGCGCAATGGACCTTCGGCGCGCTGGCCAACCAGGCCGGCCACATCCTGATGAACGAAGCCGGCACCGAGACCTATTTCAACCACCCGAAGGCGATCGAGGCCCTCACCTACTGGCGCGGCCTGGCGGCGACGCACCACGCCTCGCCCGATGGCATCGCCAACTGGGCGCAGTTGTCGCCGGATTTCCTGGAAGGCAACGCCGCCATCGTCCAGCACACCACCGGCAACCTGACCAACGTGAAGGCTAACGCCAAGTTCAACTTCGGCGTCGCCGGCCTGCCCGGCAAGGACGGCCCGCGCACCGTCGTCGGCGGCGGCAACATCTACTTCTTCAAGCACGCCTCCGCCGCCGAACGCGCCGCCGCCCTGAAGTTCACCCAGTTCCTCGCCGCCCCCGAACGCGCCGCGGACTGGAGCATCAAGACCGGCTACATCGCCACCCAGCCCGCTGCCTACGAGACCAAGGCGCTGAAGGACTACGTCGCCGGCTTCCCGCCCGCCGACGTCGCCCGTGGCTTTCTGCCGGTCGCCGTTGGTGAGCTTTCCACCTTCGAGAACCAGCGCGTCTACGCGGCGCTGACCAACAACATCCAGGCCAGCCTCAACCTCACCAAATCGCCGGCCCAGGCGATGGCCGACACCCAGGTCGAGGCGGATCGCATTCTGAAGCCGTTCAAGAAGGGCTAAGACTCCCGCAATGCACAACCACAGCCCAGGCCTGGTTTCCAACTGATGCGCAAGGAAACCCTCCAGGCCTGGGCGCTGATCCTCCCGGCGTTGCTGCTGCTGGTCGCCTTCACCCATTGGCCAGCCGTGGCAACCCTGGTGGACAGTTTCTACACCACGCCGAAGGGCAGCCGCCCGCCGCGCTTCGTCGGTCTGGAGAACTTCACCGACCTCTGGACCGACCCCGTCTTTTGGCGGGCGATGCACAACAACGCCATCTACGCCATCGCCACCATCCCGATCTCGATCGTGCTCGCCCTGGCGATGGCGCTCGCCGTCAACACCGCCATCCCCGGGCGCGCATTGGTCCGCATGGCCTATTTCACGCCGACGATGCTGCCGATGATCGCGGTCGCCAATATCTGGCTGTTCTTCTTCACCCCCGATTACGGCCTGTTCGACCAGATCCTCGCCCCCTTCGGCGGCGGCCGGCACAACTGGCTGGGCGACACCGCCACCGCGCTGCCCGCCATGATCGCCGTCGCGGTCTGGAAAGAGGCTGGCTTCTTCATGCTGTTCTTCCTCGCAGCCCTGCAGGCGATGCCGCCAGACCTCAAGGAGGCCGCGAACCTCGAAGGCTCCAGCCGCTGGAACTTCTTCCGCCGCGTCACCCTGCCGTTGCTGATGCCCACCACCCTGTTCGTGCTCGTCAACGCCGTGATCAACGCCTTCCGCCTCGTCGACCACGTCGTGGTAATGACCCGCGGCGGGCCGGATAACGCCACCACCCTGCTGCTCTACTACATCTACGAAGCCGGCTTCCGCTTCTGGGACACTGCTCTCGCCTCAACCCTCACCGTGGTGCTGCTGATCCTGCTCGGCCTGCTCGCCTGGCTGCAATTCGGCGTGCTCGGCAAACGGATTCACTACCGGTGACCCGCAAACTCGAAATCACAGGCGCCTGGCTGCTCGGCTTCATCTGGGTGATGCCGCTGCTTTACGCCGTCTGGACCGCGTTTCACCCCGCCGAGTTCGCCACCCATTTTTCGCTCACCGCGCCGCTCACCCTGAAGAACATCGAATCCGCCTGGGCCGCCGCCCCCTTCGCCCGCTACTTCCTCAACACCACGATCCTGGTCACGCTGATCCTGGTCGCCCAGTTTACCGTCTGCACCCCCGCCGCCTTCGCCTTCGCCCGGATGAACTTCCCCGGCCGCGACATCGTCTTCGCCATCGTGCTGATGCAGTTGATGGTGATGCCTGACATCCTGCTGGTCGCGAACTACCGCACCATGGCCAGGCTCGACCTGGTCGACACCATCCTGGCCATCGCGCTGCCCTATCTCGGCTCCGCCTTCGGCATCTTCCTGCTGCGCCAGACCTTCCGACAGGTGCCCCAGGAGCTCGACGACGCCGCCCGCCTCGAGGGCTGCTCGCTCGCCGCCCGCATCTGGCGTGTCTACGTCCCGCTTGCGCGGCCCACCTACCTCGCCTACGGCCTGGTCAGCGTCAGCTATCACTGGAACAACTTCCTCTGGCCGCTGGTGATCACCAACTCGGTCACCACCCGCCCCGTCACCGTCGGCCTCTCCGTCTTCGCCTCCACCGACCAGGGCATCGACTGGTCGATCATCACCGCGGCCACCATCCTCACCAGCGCGCCCCTGCTGGTTGCATTCCTGCTGTTTCAGCGGCAATTCGTGCAAAGCTTCATGCGCGCAGGGATCAGATGACCGCTCTTCAACGCCGCCTCGACGTCGCCATCCCCCTTGCCCAGGAGGCCGGACGCCGCGCGCTCGCCATGCAGCCCCCGCCCGGCGCGCCCGAAGCCACCCTCAAAGGCACGCAGGACTGGCTGACCGCAGCCGACGGCGCCACCGAGAAGTTCCTCGCCGAATCGCTGGCCGCCGCCTTCCCCGAAGACGGCTTCATGGGCGAGGAAACCGGCTCCGGCCGCGAGGGCGGCCTGCGCTGGATCGTCGATCCGATCGACGGCACCTCCAACTTCGCCCGAGGCTCGCGGCGCTGGTGCGTCTCCGTCGGCCTGCTCGACGGCCGCCAATCCGTCGCCGGCGTCATCCACGCCCCCGCCCTCGGCGACACCTTCGCCGCCCGCCAGGGCAACGGCGCCACCCTCAACACCGCCCCGATGCGCGCCGCCACCACCACCGACCTCGCCCGCGGACAGGTCGAGTGCGGCTGGTCGCACCGTCGCCCCAACGCCGGCTACTACCGCATGGTCCAGGCCATCATGGAGCGCGGCGCCATGCTCCGCGCCGGCGGCTCCGGCGCCCTCGGCCTCGCCGACGTCGCCGCCGGCCGCATCGACGGCTACGCCGAACTGCACATCAACCTGTGGGACGTCGCCGCCGCGCTGTGCATCCTCACCGAATCCGGCGCCCGCGTGTCGGATTTCACCGCCGGCGACGGAATGCTCGAAGGCAACCATATCCTCGCCGCCGCGCCTGGTATTGCCGAGGCCTTGTCGGAGGCAGCGGGGCTCGGCTTTAGCGGTTGATGAATTGAGGCTCGATCTTCGCCTGCGGACGATGCTTGCTACCTGGCTCTAGCTTCTCGCCGCAAGTTTGGTATATGGCGCCGACTAGGATCATAGGTTGCCGGGTTAGCACAGCGGTAGTGCAGCGGTTTTGTAAACCGAAGGTCGGGGGTTCAATCCCCTCACCCGGCACCATCCACTTCCGGGCAGGGCGCCTGCGGTTCAGTCAGCATCCTCGTTAGGAAAAAGCTATCGAGCGACGGAAGCTCGCCAGCGCGCAACGTTACGGTTGTGCTCATCCAGAGTGTTGGCGAAGACGTGGCCACCCTTGCCGTCGGCGACGAAGTAGAGGGCGTCTGTGGTGGCCGGGTGGGCGGTGGCCATCAGGCTGGCCAGGCCTGGGCTGGCGATCGGGCCGGGGGGCAGGCCGGTGGCGTGGTAGGTGTTGTAGGGGTTGGCGCTGTCGAGATCGGCGCGAGTGGGGGGCTTTTCCAGGCTCTGGCCGCCGCTGGCGGCGAAACTGACCGTAGGGTCCGCCTGCAGGCGCATGCCTTTGCGCAGGCGGTTGAGGTAGACCGCGGCAACCATGGCGCGTTCGTCCGGCCGCGCGGTTTCGCGCTCGACGATGCTGGCCAGGATCAGCAGTTCCTGGGCGTTGGCGAGTTTCACCACCTCGGCATGGCCGGACCAGATTTCGGCCAGGGTCTTGTCCATCGCGCGCACGGCGCGTCCGAGCAGGGCCTCGCGCGGGGTGCCGCGTTCGAATGCGTAGGTCTGCGGTAGCACGGAGCCTTCGGCGGGCGTCGGGGTGGGGCCGGAGAGGGTATCGGCACGGGCCAGCAACTGGGCGATCTGCGGGGCGGTGAGGCCTTCGGGGATGGTGAGGCGATGCTGCACCGGCCGGGCGGTGCGCAGCACGCTCAGCACGTCGCGCAGGCGCGCATGGGCGGGGAAGCTGAACTCGCCGGCGCGCAGCGGGCCTTCGGCGCGGGTCCACCAGGCCATCGCGCGGAAGGCCCAGGGTGTGGTGATCAGCCCAGCGTCGCGCAGCGCGTCGCCGAGTTGCACCGCACTGCCGTTGGGCACGACGATGTCGGCCGAAGCAGGCAGCGGGCCGGGCCCGAGATAGTGTTTCGCGGCAACCCAGGACCCGGCGGCCAGCCCGAGCACAAGGACGAGGACGCCCGCCAGCGCCCAGCGCATCGCCGTGTCAGACGACGCGCTTGAAGATCACGCTGGCGTTGGTGCCGCCAAAGCCGAAGCTGTTCGACAGCGCGACGTCGATCCGGCGCGGCTGCGCCTGATGCGCGACACGGTCGATCACGCTTTCGGTGCTCGGATTGTCCAGATTCAGCGTCGGCGGCGCGACGTTGTCGCGGATCGCGAGCAGGGTGAACAGTGCCTCGATCGCGCCGGCGGCGCCGAGCAGATGCCCGGTGGCCGATTTGGTCGAGGACATCGCGACGTTGCGGGCGTGATCGCCGAAGAAACGTTCGACCGCCTGAAGTTCCAGATCGTCGCCCAGCGGCGTCGAGGTGCCGTGCGCGTTGATATACTGGATCTGCTCGGGCAGCACGCCGCTGTTCTTCAGGCAGGCCTTCATCGCGCGGAACGCACCGTCATGGCCTTCGGCCGGGGCGGTGATGTGATGCGCGTCGCCCGACAGGCCGTAGCCGGCGACTTCGCCGTAGATCTTGGCGCCGCGCTTCTTGGCGTGTTCGTACTCTTCCAGCACGACCACGCCGGCGCCCTCGCCCATCACGAAGCCGTCGCGATCGCGGTCCCATGGCCGCGAGGCCTGGGTCGGACGGTCGTTGAAGCCGGTGGAGAGCGCGCGCGAGGCACAGAACCCGGCGATGCCCAGGATGTTCACCGCCGATTCGGCACCGCCGGCGACCATCACGTCGGCATCGCCGAACTGGATCAGCCGCGCCGCGTCGCCGATGGCGTGCACGCCGGTGGCGCAGGCAGTGACCACCGCGTGGTTCGGACCCTTGAAGCCGTATTTGATCGACAGATGGCCTGAGGCCAGGTTGATCAGCGCCGAGGGGATGAAGAACGGCGACAGACGCCGCGCCTTGCCCTCATGCACCTGGATCGAGGCTTCGAAAATCGTCTCGAGCCCGCCGATGCCGCTGCCGATCATCACGCCGGTGGCGCAGCGATCGTCTTCCGACTCGGGGGTCCAGCCGGAATCCTCGACGGCCTGGATGCCGGCGACCATCGCGAACTGGATGAACCGGTCCATCTTGCGCTGGTCCTTCGGCGGAACCCATTCCGCCATGTCCAGCTTGCCGTCCGCTCGCGATCCGGCCGGGATCTCCCCGGCGATCTTGGCCGGAAGGTCGGAGACATCAAACGACTGGATGGGACCGATGCCGGATTCGCCCGCAAGCAGGCGTTTCCAGACATTTTCCGCACCAAGGCCAAGCGGGCAAGCAATGCCCATGCCAGTGACCACCACACGACGCATCACTTGCAGTCCTCACGCTGTCAGGGATCGGTTATTCCGCGAACACTCGCGGAATCAGCCGGCCTTCTGCTTGGAAATATAGTCGATCGCGTCCTGCACGGTGGCGATCTTCTCGGCCGCGTCTTCCGGAATTTCGACGCTAAACGCCTCTTCGAACGCCATCACCAGCTCGACGGTGTCGAGGCTGTCGGCACCAAGGTCGTCGATGAAAGACGCCTCGTTGGTGACCTTCACCTCTTCGACACCGAGGTGCTCGACCACGATCTTCTTAACCTTCTCGGCAATCTCGCTCATCGTCTTCTAGCTCTCCTGGCTGCCGGACTCGATCTGTTTGGACCGGCTCATGGGGGATCGTAGGGTCGAATTCGTGTCGCACGGGGATAGTTCGGATGCGACGCGGGGCGCTTAGCATGGAACCGTCATAGACGCCAACCGCCTCCGGGCAGCTTTAGATCATCGCCATCCCGCCGTTGACATGCAAGGTCGCTCCAGTGACCCAGCGCGCTTCCTCGCTGGCCAGATAAACCACGGCGGCGGCGATATCGGCCGGATCGCCCATGCGGCCCAGCGGAATGGCTTCCAGCAGCTTGCTCCGCTGCGCCTCGTTCAGCGCGTCGGTCATCGGCGTGGCGATGAAGCCGGGGGCGACCACGTTCACCGTGACGCCGCGGCTGGCAACTTCCTGCGCCAGCGCTTTGCTCATGCCGACAAGGCCGGCCTTGGCGGCGGCGTAGTTCGCCTGGCCGGGATTGCCGGTGGCGCCGACGATCGAGGAGATCGAGACGATGCGCCCGGCGCGGCGGCGCAGCATGCCCTTCAGCGCGGCGCGAGCCAGGCGGAATGGTGCGGTCAGATCGACCTCCAGCACCGCCTGCCAGTCCTCGTCCTTCATCCGCAGCGCCAGCATGTCGCGGGTGAAGCCGGCATTGTTCACCAGGATCGCCAGCGGCCCGATCGCCTCGACGGTGGCGATCAGCGCGTCTGGCGCCGCCGGATCGGACAGGTTGGCCGGGCAGACATGCGCCCGTTCGCCCAAATCGTCGGCCAGCGCCTGCAACGCCTCCGCCCTTGTGCCCGACAGGGCCACAATCGCGCCCTGCGCGTGCAGTGCGCGGGCGATCGCCGCCCCGATGCCGCCCGAGGCGCCGGTGATCAGCGCAACCTTGCCGTCCAGACGAAACATGGCGTTCTCGCTTTACAGAATCTTCAGCAGCGCTTCGATCTCGGCCGGGGTGCCGGCCGCCGACGCGGTGGCATCCGGCGCGATGCGTTTGACGAGGCCGGACAGTACCTTGCCCGAGCCGAGTTCGACAAAGCTGGTCACGCCCAGGCTGGTCATCGTCTGCATACATTCGCGCCAGCGCACGGTGGCGGTAACCTGACGCACCAGCAGATCGATGATCGCTGTGGGGTCGGTGACCTTGGCGGCGGAAACGTTGGCGATCAGCGGCACCACCGGGGCCAGCGGCTTCGTGGCATCCAACGCCGCGGCCATTGCATCGGCGGCCGGCGCCATCAGCGCGCAATGGAACGGGGCGGAGACCGGCAGCAGCATGGCGCGGCGCACGCCCTTGGTCTTGGCGACCTCGATCGCCCGTTCGATCGCCGTCCGATGGCCGGAAATCACCACCTGGCCGCCGCCATTGTCGTTCGCGGTCTCCACCACTTCGCGCACGCCCTCGGGCGACATCGCCGCTTCGGCACAGATCTCATCGGCCAGCGAAACCTCGGCACCCAACAGGGCCGCCATCGCGCCGGTGCCGGCGGGCACGGCCTTTTGCATCGCCTGGCCGCGCAGGCGCAGCAAGGCTGCGGCCTGAGAGGCGGTGAAGGCGCCAGCGGCGGCGAGTGCGGAATATTCGCCCAGCGAATGGCCGGCGACCACGATGGCGCGGTCGGCCAGCGTGAACCCGCCCTCACTCTCCAACACCCGCAGCACGGCGAGCGAATGCGCCATCAGCGCCGGCTGGGCGTTCTCAGTCAGCGTCAGTTCCTCGGACGGCCCCTCGAACATCAGCTTGGACAGTTTGGTCTTCAGCGTGTCGTCCACTTCCTGGAAGACCTCGCGGGCGGATGAAAAAGCGGCGGCCAGATCGCGGCCCATGCCGGGGGCCTGGCTGCCTTGGCCGGGGAAGATGAACGCGTGGACGGACATCGGGATGGTTTCCGGGAAGGGATGTGCGGGCGCCTATCGCCACGGGCGGGCAATCTTGTCAATTGTGCGGCAACCCAAACGCATTGTCGTTACCCGGGGACGAAACATCGGCAGAGAATCACAGAAGCGAAAATCTGCGGCCGCTCTGCGCGCTGGTCCGATCCGCTCTGTTTTGCACGCATGTCCGCGCCTCCATAGGCACGGCCTGGGACGTTGTCCCTGGACCCCGTCGCCACATGTGTGTATAGGCCCGCGCTTCCCTGCTGGGGCGGTCGGCCCGCTCCGGCTATGCTCGCGCGCCATTGTGGCGTGGGACCTGACCGGGTCCGGGGCTGAACAACCCAGAGGGAGTTCGCATGCCGCTATATGAAACCGTGCTTATTGCACGTAACGACGTCACGCAGCAGCAGGTTGAGGCGATTGCCGATACCATTGCCGCTCAGTTCGAGCCGGAAGGCGATTCGATCAAGAAGCGGGAATACTGGGGCCTTCGCAGCCTTGCTTACCGCATCAAGAAGAATCGCAAGGGGCATTATATGCTCCTGGGTCTCGACGCGAAGCCGGCCTCGGTGAAGGAAATGGAGCGTCTGCTCAGCCTGAACGAAGACGTGCTGCGTTTCATGACGATCCGCATCGAGACGATCGACGAGGCGCCGAGCGCGATTCTGTCGCGCAAGTCCGACGATCGGGAGCGTTCGTTCCGTGGCCCGAAACCGGCTGGTCGTTTCGACAGCGGCCGCAAGCGTGGCTATGACGATCGTGAAGAATTCACCGCCCGTGCGGATTCTCCGCGCGACGAGTACCGCGGCCGGGACGAGGAGTAAGACAGCATGTCCGATGATGTGAGCCCCGCCAGCCGCCGCGCCGCCGTTGGCGCCCGGCGTCCGTTCTACCGCCGCCGCAAGTCCTGCCCGTTCTCCGGCCCGAATGCGCCGAAGATCGACTACAAGGACGTGCGCCTGCTCTCCCGCTTCCTGTCCGAGCGCGGCAAGATCGTGCCGAGCCGCATCACTGCGGTTTCCGCGAAGAAGCAGCGCGAGCTGGCGAATGCGATCAAGCGGGCCCGTTTCCTGGCCCTGCTTCCCTATGTGCTGAGCTGAGGAGCGCGGAGAATGGCATCGGTTGATGTGATCCTGCTCCAGCGCGTCGACAAGCTTGGGCAGATGGGTGAGCGGGTGAAGGTGAAGCCGGGTTATGCCCGCAACTTCCTGCTGCCGCAGAAGAAGGCGATTCGCGCCAACAAGGAAAACCTCGCGAAGTTCGAGGCGCAGAAGGCCCAGCTTGAGGCCGACAATCTGCGTCGTCGTGGCGAGGCCGAGCGTGTTGCCGAGCGGGTGTCTGGCCTGCAGGTCGTGATCATCCGCCAGGCTGGCGAATCCGGCAGCCTGTATGGTTCGGTCAGCCCGCGCGACATTTCGGACGCCTGCACGGCGGCCGGCCTGACGGTCAATCGCAGCCAGGTGGTCCTGGTGCATCCGATCAAGACCCTGGGCCTGACCAGTGTGCGCGTTGTGCTGCATCCGGAAGTTTCGATCGGCGTGCTGGTGAACGTGGCGCGTTCGGTGGAAGAGGCCGAGAAGCAGCGCCGCGGCGAGGCGGTTGGCCAGGCTGGCGAGGAAGAGGAGGAGGCGCTGGATATCGAAGCGCTGCTCGACCCCAGCGAAGCCGAACAGCCCGACGTCTAAGGCTGGATACGCTAGAATCGGGCGGGTAGGAACGGAGCAATCCGTTCGTGCCCGCCCGTTTTTTGTGCGGCTTCTCGAGTACTTGCTTGGCTACACCGTGTTGTGTATAGCTGACACTCAGCAGCAGTGATGTGGCTGCTCATATGAGGAAGTCCATGTCTGACACCGATGAACGACTGAGTCCATCCGGGCCGCCGAATGCGGTCGGGTCGGCGAAACGCGCGTATATGCATACGCTCAGCCTGCGCCTCACGGCCGAGCAGTACCGGCAACTCCGCCGTTTCGTCACCACGCACGAAGACAAGACGCACGAGCGCATCACGCATCAGGCCGTGCTGGAAACCGCGCTCGCCGATTACATCGATCGCAACAAGGACAAGCCGCTCTAGCGTTTTTTGCTTAATCGAAACGAATTATGGCGCACTTCTCCCCTCGGCGCTAAATCGGTTTTTTGACCGGAGCGGGGATTTTTCCGGGGCTGTAGGTACGCAACTGCCGTGGGGTGTATTTGCCCCAGCGCGGCTTTTCCGGTTTTGGGCGCGGCTTGCGGATGCGCGGCGGTTTGGGCGGGGTGCCAGGCGGGATGTAATCGAGGCCGGTGCAGAGCGGGCGCAGCAGGCGGGCTGCGCGGGGGACTTCGCGGAGGAATTGCTGGAACTCCGGGTCCTCATGCAGGAGGCGCAAGGTATCGTAGACGTAGCCGGTGCCGGGGACGCGCTTGAGCAGCCATAGCTTGCCTTGCGGCAGGCGGAATTCGGGCCGGC
>CAIRTN010000270.1 GCA_903881515.1 uncultured Rhodospirillales bacterium
ATCCTCGGCTCGCGCGAGATGGTGCTGCAGATCATCCGCGACGAACTGCACGCGGTGCGCGACGCCTTCGCCATTCCCCGCCGGACCCAGATCACCGACGGCGGCGCCGACCTGGAAGACGAGGACCTGATCGTCCGCGAGGACATGGTCGTGACCGTCACCCACGGCGGCTACGTCAAGCGCACGCCCCTGACCACCTACCGGACCCAGGCGCGCGGCGGCAAAGGCCGCTCGGGCATGGCGACCAAGGAAGAGGATGCGGTGGTGCGGCTGTTCGTGGCCTCGACCCACGCGCCGATCCTGTTCTTCTCCTCCGAAGGCAAGGTCTACACCCTGAAGGTCTGGCGCCTGCCCATCGGCCTGCCCAATTCACGCGGCAAAGCGATGGTCAATCTGCTGCCGCTGGAGCCGGGCGAGACCATCACCTCGATCCTGACCGCGCCGGAAGACGAGGCCGCCTGGGACCGCCAGGACCTGATGTTCGCCACCCAGAGCGGAGGCGTTCGCCGCAACAAGCTGTCGGACTTCCAGCGGATCAACCGCACCGGCAAGATCGCCATGAAGCTGGACGAGGGCGACCATATCGTCGGCGTGTCGATCTGCACCGCCGACCAGGACGTGCTGCTGGCCACGGCGCTTGGCCGTTGCATCCGCTTCTCGGTCGACGAGGTGCGGGTGTTCGCCGGACGCGAGTCGACCGGCGTGCGCGGCGTGCGTCTGGGCGAAGAGGACAAGGTCATGTCGATGGCCATCCTCGAAAAAGTCGACGCCACGCCCGATGAACGACGCGCCTATCTGAAGCACGCCGCGGCGTTGCGCCGGGCGACCGGCGAGGCGGTCGAGGACGCGGGCCCCGTCGCCGACGACGAAGACGCGGGCGAAACGACCGAGGAGGCTCTGTCGGAAGAGCGCCGGGTCGAGCTGGGCGCCGCCGAGCAATTCATCCTGACCGCGGACTCCGAAGGCTACGGCAAGCGCACCTCGGCGTTCGAGTACCGGCGCACCGGGCGCGGCGGCCAGGGCCTGCTGGCGCACGATCTGGCGCGGGGCGGCCACGTGGTGGCCCTGTTCCCGGTCGAGCATGGCGACCAGCTGATGATGGTGTCCGACCAGGGCCAGATTATCCGAGCGCCGGTCGACAAGATCCGTATCGCCGGGCGCAATACCCGCGGCGTGATCCTGTTCCGCACGGCCGAGGGCGAGCACGTCGTTTCGGTCGAACGGCTAGAAGGCGATGGCGAAGACGGCGATGTCGCGGTAGATGCCGATGACGGGGCCGGCGAAGACGGCGGCCCGGCGGAAGTCTAAGGCCTGGGGCGACAACCGATGATCAGGACCGGCATCTATCCCGGCACCTTCGACCCCATCACCAACGGCCACCTCGACATCATCGAGCGTGCGGCCAAGCTGGTGGACCGGCTGGTGATCGGCGTGGCCATCAACCGCGACAAGGGGCCGACCTTCTCGCTGGAGGAGCGGGTGGAGATCGTGCGCCAGGAGACGGCGCGCTTTTCCGGCCGCGCCAAGATCGAGGTTCTGCCGTTCGAGACCCTGCTGATGCAGTTCGCCCAGGAGGTCGGCGCCCAGGTGATCGTGCGCGGCCTCAGGGCCGTGGCCGACTTCGAATACGAATACCAGATGACCGCCATCAACCAGCAGCTCAACCGCGAGATCGAGACGGTGTTCCTGATGGCCGACCTGCGCCACCAGGCCATCGCCGCGCGGCTGGTCAAGGAAATCGCCCGCCTGGGCGGCGACATCTCGGGCTTCGTCACGCCCGGCGTGGCCGCGCGGCTTAAGGCCAAGCTGGCCGGCGCGGCCTAGTTTACGACAGACCTTAGGATGATCCTTTGAAGCGCCTTTCCCTGTTTTCGATCGCCTGCGTCGTCGCCGTGACCGCCCCGGCCACCCTGGCGGCTGAATCCAAGCCGTTCAAACCCAAGCTGAATCCGCCTGCGGCGTCTGACTACCGGACCGTGGACCCCGAGAACCTGCTGGTGATCGACACCACCAAGGGCCGGGTCCTGCTGGAGATGGTCCCTGAGATCGCGCCCTTGTCGGTGGCGCGGATCAAGGACCTGGCGCGTGAGCATTTTTACGACGGCCTGACCTTCCATCGCGTGATCGAAGGCTTCATGGCCCAGGGCGGCGATCCCAAGGGCGACGGCACGGGCGGCTCGACCAAGCCCGATGTGTCTCAGGAATTCGCCTTCCGCCGCGGTCCCGCCACGCCTTATGTGAGCGTCTCGGCCAAGGCCGGGGTGGAGGAAGGCTTCGTCAAGTCGATGGCCGTGCGCGGCCAGATCAGCGACCTGATGGTCATGACCGCCGACGGAAAGGTTAACGACTGGGGTCTGTGGTGCGACGGCGTGGCCGGCATGGCGCGTGCGACTGAACCCGACTCGGCCAACAGCCAGTTCTTCCTGATGCGCGACTTCAGCGATGTCCTGGAGCACAGCTACACCCCCTGGGGCCGCGTGCTGGTGGGCGGGGACGTGGTCAAGGCCTTGAAGGTCGGCGAGCCGCCGGTCGATCCGGACAAGATGACCTCGGTGCGCGTGGCCGCCGATCTGCCGCCGGGCCAGCAGCCCAAGGTGCAGGTGGTCGACGCCGCCAGCCCCTGGGCCAAGACCGCCCTCAAATACACCATCGACGTCTGCGACCTGCAGCTGCCCGCCAAAGTTGTAAACTAGCGCGGCTGTGTCTTTGCCGCACTAGACGGAACGTCGTTATACGGGGATAGCATCCCCGCGATGATCACCCAGGCCGCCCTGTATCGGACCTCGAAGCGCTTCAATCGAAGCGCCGAGGCCGTGCGCCTGTTGATCCGCCGAAGCTGACCTAGCTCCGCTCCCTCAACACCTCGCATCGCCCGACGCTCCCGCCAGCTCCGCTCGCGGGCCGCGCCTCCTTTTTCCTTAGATTCGGCCGTCCCATGCCCATCACCCTGAGGTTCCTGTTCGTCGCCAAGCCCGCCTTCCGGCTGCTGCTGCGCATTCGATTCGAGACCGGCGCGCCTCAGCACCGTCAGCGGGTGGCCGACGCACAGCAGGCGATCCTGGTGCGCGAACTGGTCAAACGCCTGCCTCGGCGCCTGGCGCGCGACGTTGTGCGCGACGAGTAGGTGGGTTTCAATTGGCCGATTGCGGCGCTAGAACCGCCCGCTACATTTTTGGGAGCCAAGCCATGGCCGATCTGGAAAACACCCTCATTCTGACCCTCGACACCGGCAAGGTGACCATCGACCTGCGTCCGGACCTGGCGCCGG
>CAIRTN010000271.1 GCA_903881515.1 uncultured Rhodospirillales bacterium
CCGCCCGCTCGGCTTCGGCCTGCTGCACGCCTTCTGCTCCTCGCCCGGCCAGACCATCGTCATCGGCCTGTTCATCCCCGGCTTCGCAACAGCCTTCCAGCTCTCGGCCTCCGAGATCGGCGCCCTCTACCTCGCCGCCAACCTGGCCTCGGCCACCACCCTGCTCAGCATCGGTCACCTGATCGACAGCACGTCGCTGCGCCGCTTCAGCACCGCCACCATCGCTGCCCTCGCCGCCGCCTGCTTCCTCGCTGCCCTCACCCAGAACGCGCTGATGCTCGGCGTCGCTTTCTTCGCGCTCCGCATCACCGGCCAGAGCCTGATGGTGCATATCGAGGCCACCGCCACCGCCCGCGCCTTCACCGCCGATCGCGGCCGCGCGCTGGCCATCACCGGCCTCGGCCTGCCCCTGGCCGACGCGTTGATGCCCTCCATCGTGCTCGCTGGCATCGCCGCACTCGGCTGGCGCGGCACCTACACCGCCATCGGCCTGGTTCTGATCGTCCTCGTCCTGCCCCTGGCCCGCTTCCTCGCCAGCCGCACCGCGCCCCCCGCCGTCGCCCCGGTCTGGTTCGGCCGCCGCCTGCTCGGCGCCTTCCAACTGCTCGCCGGCAACCGCCTGTTCTGGGCCGCGCTCCCTGGCGTCGCCATCATGCCGTTCATCCTCACCGGCATCCTGTTCAACGCCACCGCGATCGCCGCCGCCCGCGGCTGGTCGCGCGAACTGATGGCCGCCAGCTTCCCCGCCATGGCCATCCCCCACATCGCCGCCCTGTTCCTCTCCGGCCGCCTGGTCGACCGCTTCTCCGGCCTCGCCGTCTTCCGCCTGCACGCCATACCCGTTTTCTCAGGCCTGCTCGTGCTCGCCTGGGTCGGACCAGGCTGGGCGCTCCCCGCCGGCCTGCTGCTGATCGGCCTCAGCGGCGGCATCGCCAAAACCTCTGGCACCGCGATCTGGGCCGAACTCTTCGGCACCGCCAACCTCGGCGCCATCCGCAGCTTCATCGCCGTCTACACCGCCCTCTCCACCGCCCTCGCCCCCTTCGCCTTCGGCCTGCTGACCGACGCCGGCTGGTCCTGGCCCCGCATTCTTACCCTCTGCGCGGGTGGGGCCGTGGTGGCCGCCGCACCGCTGATTCTGGTAAGGACGTAGGTCGACTGCCTCCAACCCGGCATCGCAAAAGACAAGCGCAGGCAAGCAGTCCCTTTTTTGCAAAAAAGGGACCCAAAAAACTCCATTAATTCAATCTGGTAGGGCGGATTAGCGCAGCGTAATCCGCCACCCGCGGTCCCTCATCACGCCCCTCGCTCCGCGAACATCCGCCCCTCCACCGTCACCGCAACCGCGCCGCCACCAGCCGCGCAATCGCCTCCGGCGCCTGATCCGGGATCGCAAACACCGAGCTGACATTGATCTCGCACAGCACATAACTGTCCGCCCCCGCGGCATCGCGCGGCCCATACAGAAAATCCGCATCCCAGATGATCGGCAACGACGCGCGGTCGATCCCCAGCACCGCCATCATCTCAGGCACCCACTCAGCTTCCATTTTCTGCCGCAGGCTCTGGAAAGGCGCGGCGTCCGGCCCGTGCATGATGCGCGGGCCAGGCTGTGCGCCGGGCGAATCCGGCCCCTCCGGCGGCGGCGGGATCAGCGCCTTGATGAACTGGTGACCAAACCCGGCGACCTTGTCCTGCCCCATGTAGCAACGGATCATCCCATCGGGCAGCCGAGCCTGAAACGGCTGATCGACAATGCAACCATCGCCAGCAAGATACGCCGCGCAACGGGCCATGAAGTCCGCTAGCGGCATTTCGTCCGGCACGCTGCCGCGCTGGGCATGCAACACCCGCACCATGCATCCGGCTTCGGCGCTATCGGTGACGATCTCGACCTTCCAGACACCCTGCCCGCCATTGCCGCGATTCTGCTTGAGCACGCGCGGACCGGCCGCGCGCAGCTTCGCCGGGAACAGGCCGGCAAACTCCTCCGCCGTGCGATACAGCGCGGTATCGGCGCCCCACCCAAGATGCCGCGTCCGATACAGAACCTCTTTCACACCCATCTTCAGGATCACGTCGGGATGCGCGCTGACCCATGGCCCGCGCGCGGCCACGTCGCGCAGCAGCGGGTCGAGAACCGCCCTGGTCTTGCCTTCGTGCAGCGGATCAACCCAGACCAGCACCCCATCGGCCGCCATCAGCTGCGCCCGCACCTCATCGGCAAACGCCTCGTCAAACACCGCCGGCTCGGCCGCGACACCGGCGCGCTCCAGCGCCTCGAAGATCCGATGAAACCGGTTGTTCTGCGCCGTCGCCGCCTGCCGCGCCGCCCGGTCCCCGCGCCAGACAATCGCAACCCGCGTCCTGCCGTCACTGCCCATCTAGATCGCCCCCCAGTATTCGACCTTCTCGCGCTGTTCGGCATAACACAGTTCGGATTGGGCCTGCTGCTCCTACCCCCCGGCGACCGCCTGATCTCGCCAACCCGCGCCGCCCTGCTCGCCAAACTCGACTCCGCTCCCTGCTGACCTGCATCAGCGCCCCCCCACCCCCTGTCCAACCCCCGCACCCCCCGCTACCCTCCCGACCCTCGTCAGGAGCCCTGCCATGCAACGCCGCGCCTTCCTCGCCGCCAGCGCCGCCGCCCTCGCTGCCCGCCCCGCTCTGGCCCAGCCCACCCAAACGCTGCGCTTCGTGCCCAACTCAAACCTGACGTTGCTCGACCCGATC
>CAIRTN010000272.1 GCA_903881515.1 uncultured Rhodospirillales bacterium
CGAATGGACGGTACAGAGGGCACGCTACATGACCCTGGAAACCATCGCTCCGCTGAGCGATGATCCCATCGTCAGAATGCCAGCAATGGCGAGCTGACCGTGTAGCCAGCGCTGCTCAGGAACACCGCTCCTACACCACGCCGTGGGGCACGATCGAATCTCAGGGCTTCGCCGCTGCACGTACGTTGATGTTTTTGGCTGTGGATGTGGGGTCAAGGGGGCGGGCCGCGAAGCGGATCGACGTCGCCTTGCGGGTCCAGGGCAAAACCCCGCCTTGCTTCAGGTCGATTTCGGGTTCGTCACCAGGCGATCGAACACGGTGCTTCGTTCGCCGGCTGCGACGGCGATCTGGGCTTCGACGACGACGCGTTCGTGGCCGTCGGCGGCGTGTTTGACGCGGTATTGCAGGATACCGCCCTCGCTCGGCAATTGCCGTTGGATCTTGTACTGGCCGCGCGGAATATTGCTGTCGCGCGCGCGCGGCAGGAATTCGACGAGCTGGCCGATCTTGTATTTATGGAGAGCCATGATGTCTCCGGACGGAGCGTGCCAGCGCCAGTGACATCACTGACCGGCATCTTGCTCGCAAAGCTGAGGCGCGATCGCCGCAGGCAGGAATGCCGCGGAGGGAAGGCGCAGGAAGGCGTTTGGGGTGGAGGACTTGAAAGACGGTTGGCGCGGTTGCCCGCGCCAACTGTCGTCCAGTGTCCGTGCGTCCGCCACTTTGGCCGCGCTCTCGCGAGGAGAACACGGCCAGCGGCAGCGCGGGATCAGGCGGCTTGCAGGTTCGACGCCGAGATCTTGCCCTGCTGCCCACGCTCGAGATCGAACGTCAGCTTCTGGCCCTCGTTCAAGCCGCCAAGGCCAGCGCGCTCAACCGCAGAGATGTGGACGAACACGTCCTTGGAGCCATCATCCGGCTGGATGAAACCGAAGCCCTTCTGCGCGTTGAACCACTTGACCGTACCTTTTGCCATATCGCTACTCCATGCCACCGGCGACCCACGCGGTGTGGGCCGAAATACTTTTCACTGAGGGAGCACCGAAGCGACTGAGCCGCGTCTGAACGTACAAAAGACCCTGGCCGAAAAGCGCCGTGCCATTTCTTATGATCGCAGCAGAAGCAATTAGCCAGATAAATCGCCAATTGCTGACGCATGGCTGGGTATCTTTGTCTCCGCACGACCAATTAAGGCGTTTTCCAACGACAATAGAGCGGTTTTTTTGTCGGTGTTTTCGACCGCAGCGAACTCTCCGGCCAGACGCTCGATCGCAGTTTCGAACAAAGCGCGCTGGCTGTGGCTGGAGGGCGGTTCGGACAGCGGGCGATGCAGGTCGCGCACGATCTCCGCCAGCACACGGACATCGCCGGTGTTGATGCGGTCCTGATATTCGCGGGCACGGCGCGACCAGACGACGCGGCTGGCGCGTCGGCGGCCGCCGAGGATAACGCGCACATCGGCGAGGGTTGTGGGGTTGGAGAGTGGCCGCAGGCCGGCCGCGAGGGCTGTGCGGACGGGGATACGCAGGACCATCAGCGTGTCGGCGAACGACATGCGCACGATGTCGATGCTGTAGCCGGCGATTTCCTCGACGCCGATCGCCTCAATACGCCCGACGCCATGCGCCGGATAAACCACGCTTTCGCCTGCGACGAAGCTCATTGTCTGCGGGGCGGTGTCGCCCGCTGCGGCGCGGTAGGCGCCATCTACCATCGCCTTCGTTACCGGGGTCGGCCGTGCCACTGCAATTCACCTGAAAATCAAGGCACTTATATGGTGCATCGCAGCGGAAATTACATCAGTCACAGTGAGGACTGGTGGATCGTGGCGCGGTTTATTTCCAGCTCGAGAGATAAAACCGCGGAAGCTCATCCGGATACGGCTTGAAATTGAGCGCCTTGGAGATGCCGTAGGTGGTGACGTAGGTGTGCATCGGCAGGAAATAGGCGTTCTCGGTAATGCGCTTGATCGCTGCGCTGTAGAATTTGCGCCGAGCGTCCGGGTCGGTGCTGGCGCCGCCGGACTCGACGAGCTTCTGCACTTCGGCATCATGCGAATAGTCGCTGTTGCTGCCGGTGAAGAAGAACGGCAGAAAGGCGGAGATGTCGTTGACCGAATAGCTGCCCCAGGAGCCGATCTGCATCGGGGTTTTACCCTCGAGCGAGGCTTTCACCACCGCGCCGACTTGTAGCTGGTTGATGTGCGCGTCGATGCCGACCGCCTTGAGATAATTTTGCACCGCGCCGCCCCATTGCGGCAGCACGTAGGTGTAGAGATCGGTCTGGAAGCCGTTGGGGTAGCCGGCCTCGGCAAGCAGGGCCTTGGCCTTGGCGGGGTCGTATTCGTAGCGGAGCGCCGCGCTTGCTTCGCAGCCGAACTGGGTGGGGAAGCAGGGGGCATCGAGCACGCGCGAGCCGCCCTGGACGAGATTGCGGGCGAAGGACTGGCGGTCGATGGCGGAGAAGATCGCCTGGCGGACCTTGAGCTTGGTCAGCGGATTGTCGGCACCGGTGCGGCCAGCGGCGTCGAACTGCATGTAGCCGACGCGCATGCTCTCGGCGCGCAGCGGCACCAGATTGGGCATGGCGGCGATCTTGTCGAAATTGTCGGCGGGGAAGTTCCAGATCCAGTCGGTCTTGCCGCCGATCAGTTCCACCGTTTCGGTCGAGGCATCCGCCACTTCGTGGATCGAGAGCTTGCGGATTGCCGGGCGGCCCTTCGGGCTGTCGGCATAGTAGCCGTCGAAACGTTCGAGGTCGATCTGGGTGGTGCCGTCAACGCGGGTGATGCGGTAGGGGCCGGCGCCGACCGGGGCCTTGGCGTAGGCATCAGCGCCGACGCGCTCGCGGTAGGCTTTGGGCCAGACCGGCAGCACCATGGCGACGTACTCGGGGGCGGCGGGGAAGATGCGCTTCAGCTTTACACGCACCTTGTAGTCATCGACCTTCTCGGTGCTATCCATCCAGGCGAAGTTGCTGGGGACGGAGACCTGCTTGTCGGTAAGGATGGTGTTGAACGTGTAGACGACATCGTCGGCGCTGAACGGGCTGCCATCGTGGAAGGTCACGCCGCGGCGGAGTTCGAACTCCATCGTGGTGTCGTCAATGAATTTCCACGACGAGGCCAACAGCGGCTTGATCGCGAAGGTCTCGGGGTCGCGGTACACGAGACCGTCCCAGGCCTGATGCGCAAGGACGAGGCCGGTGCGAAGCTGGTTGTAGTAGGGGTCGATATTGGGGATGGCGTCACGCCACGTGACGCGCAGCGTGTCGGCCGATTTCTGCGCCTGTGCCGGCGCGGCGAACGCCGCCAGAGAAACCGCCAGTCCAACCCATGCCAAGCTTCGCATCACGCCCCCCGCTGCCGACCGTCGGTGAACGGTAGAGGCAGGGAGCGGAGCGGGCAAGGCGGTTGCCCGACGAAAAGGGGCCTAGCCGACGGGCTTGGGCGCCGGCTTCTTCTTCGGGGTGGTCTTCTTCTTCGGCGTGACGGTCTTCTTCTTCGGTGTGGTCGTCGTCTGCGCCTCGGCGGCGGCGGTGACGGCGGTCAGGCCCAGGGCCAGGCCCAGGGTAGCGAATAGGCTGCGACGGGAAACCATGGCGATGAACTCTTGCTTGGAGGGACAGAGAGGGGTGGTAGGCTCAACCATCGCACGAACGATGGCCGACAGATTACTGATAATGCATACGTCTTGGCATGGCGTCGGTGCAAGCGCGATCTTGTGCCGGATTAGGCTTCAGATGCGCGTTCGCGACGGCTTTCGGTGCGCAGCTGGCCGCAGGCGGCCAGAATGTCGCGTCCGCGCGGGGCACGCACCGGGGAGGAGAAGCCGGCATCCATGACGATGCGAGAGAAGCGGTCGATCGCGGCGTTGGTGCTGGTCTCGTAGGGGCTGCCGGGCCAGGGATTGAACGGGATCAGGTTCACCTTGGCGGGAATGCCGGCGATCAGGCGGACGAGTTCGTGTGCCTCGGCCTCGCTGTCGTTGACGCCCTTCAGCATGACGTATTCGAAAGTGATGCGCCGGGCGTTGCTGGCCGCGGGGTAGCGGCGGCAGGCGGCGATGACCTCGCGGATCGGGTATTTGCGGTTCAGCGGCACGATTTCGTCGCGCAGGTCGTCGCGCACGGCGTGCAGGCTGACGGCGAGGTTGACGCCGAGTTCGCTGCCGGCGCGGTCCATCATCGGCACAACGCCGGAGGTGGACAAAGTGATGCGGCGGCGGGAGAGGGCGATGCCCTCGTTGTCCATCACAATGGTCATCGCCTTGGCGACGTTCTCGTAATTGTAGAGCGGCTCGCCCATGCCCATCAGCACGATGGTCGACAGCAGGCGCGGGGTTTCGCCCTTCGGGCTGGGCCATTCGCCGTAGCTGTCGCGCGCTGCCATGAACTGGCCGACGATCTCGGCGGCGCCGAGATTGCGTACCAGAGCCTGGGTGCCGGTGTGGCAGAAGCGGCAGGATAGGGTGCAGCCGACCTGCGACGAAATGCAGACGGCGCCGCGATCCTCGTGCTTGTCGGGGATGTAGACAGTTTCGGCTTCCTGACCATCACGGAATTTGAACAGCCATTTGCGGGTTTCGTCGGTGCTGGTCTGCACGGTGGAGGCGGTGGGGCGGCCGATGACGAAATGCTCGGCGAGCTTTTCCTGCATCGGCCGGGCGATGGAGGACATGCGGGAGAATTCGGTGGCGCCCTGGTGATAGATCCAATGCCAGACCTGCTTGGTGCGGAACGGCTCGGCGCCCATTTCGGCCAGGGCGGCGGCGAGTTCGGCGCGGGAGAGGCCGACGAGGTCTTTGCGGCCATCAGCGGTGTGCGCCTCGGGCGGCGCGAAGCGGGCGGTTTTGGCGAGAATGCGGGCGCGCTCGGCCTCGCTCAGTTCCAGCACAGACTGGTCGGTGATGGCGCTCATTTCGCCGGGCAGGCCTTGCCCATGGCGGCGTAGGCGGCGGAGAAGCCCTTGAGGCTAAAGCTGTCGGTGACGGTGCCTTTGGGCCCGGGGGATTTCACCAGGGCGGCGGCAGCCTTGTTGAAGGCGGCGACGCTGGTCTTGCCGTCGCGCGAGAAGGCGGAGCGTTGGGCAGTGTAGAATTCCATTGTGACGGCGTCGGCCTGGACGCTGACGGTGGCGCCGGTTGCGTAGGCGAAGCCGGCGCCGATGGAGACGGCGTCGCGGGCGGCCTGGCGATGGGTGACGGTCAGCAGCACCTCGCCACGGCCCTGGACGGCAGGGGTGGAGGTGCGGGCGCGGGTGAAGGCGTAGCAGACGGTCTGACCGCCCTCATTAAAGGTGGCGGCCTGCCAGTCGTCGAACTTGCCGAGCGGCTTCGGCGCGTTGGCGGCGGCTGGCTTGGCAGGCTGCTTGGCCGCGGGCTTCGGCTGCGCGATGGCGACGGCCGGTAACAGCAGGAGAGCGAGGAGGATCATGCGCATGTTGCGCGACATACGCATCCCAGGGGGTTGCGACAAGCGCGACGCGCTCAATTCTCCCCCTTGTCGTCGCGCGGCAGCCGCGCGGGCGGGGTGCGGCGGAAGATCGGGTGGCCGTGGCCGGTGGCCGCCGGCGGCGGCTCGGTGGCGGCGCCGGCGGCCACCGGGCGATTGGCGAAGCGGCCGTGCTGGATCAGACGGTCGTAGAGCACCAGGGCACCGGCGACGGCGAGGTTGAGCGAGAAGCGGGTGGGGATACGCACGACGTGCCGGCAGCGGGCGAGCACGGCGGGCGAGAGCGAGGAGCGCTCGGGGCCGAGGATATAGGCGGCGTTCAGCGGGTGCCGGAACGAGGGCAGCATGGCCGCGTCGTCGGTGAGTTCGATGCCGACGAGAACGCAGCCCTGCGGGAGATCGATCGTCTCGGGGGAGTCGTAGCGCCAGAACGGGACGTGGGTCTCAGTGGCGGAGGTGTCGGCCTTGCGGCCCTCGCGGGCGTCGAACCCGGCGCCAACGGTGAAGCAGAAGGCCGCGCCGAAAGCATGCGCCGTGCGCAGGAGCGCACCGACATTGGCCGATTTCGATGTGCCTTCGGCGCCGATGCCGAAATAGCCGCGGGTTCTGGGAAGTTCCATCGCGCTTCTGTATGCCTGGGCGGATGCAGCAGGCAACCCGTACCGCGATTGTGATCTTCGGCGCCGCCGTGAAGCCCGATGGCACGCCGAGCCGTGTGCTGCTGTTGCGGGTGCAGGCGGCGCTGGCGCATGGGCGGACGTTGGAGCGGCCGCTCTATGTGCCGACCGGGGGGATCGGGCGGCATGGGCCGGCCGAGGCGGTGGTGATGGCGGGGGTGCTGAGGGACGCGTGCGTTGCGGTGGAGGATATCCTGATCGAGCCGACGGCGACGGATACGCTGGAGTCGGTGCGGGCGGTCAGGCGGTTGCTTGCCGGGCACACCGGCCCGGTGCTGGCGGCGAGCAGCAAATACCACCAGCCACGTTGCGTGCTGCTGCTGCGGATTGCCGGGTTTGCGGCGCGGGCCTGCCCTGTGGTGCCGGAACCGACACGCGCCTGGCGGCGGCGTTGGTTCTGGCGGGCCAAGGAATGCGTATCGCTGCCGTGGGACATGCTGCTGGCCACGCTGCTGCGCGTGGCCAGGAGGTTTTAGCGCTCTTCTTCGCCGGCTTCGGGTTCGACGTTCACGTCGACCTCGATGCCTTCCTCGCCGTCATCGAGGTCTGTGGTGTCTTCCAACACATCCTCGTCGGCATCGTCGACCACCTCGACCTCGACATCCGTATCCTCGAGACCGGGGACCGGGGCAGCCTTGGGGCGGCGGGTGTCGACCACGTTGCCGGGGTTGCGGCGCAAGCGCGGCTGCTCGGCCGGCTGCTCCGTGTTGCACTTCGGGCAAACGGCGGGCTGCTTGCCGAGATCATAGAAACGCGTGGTGCACGAAACGCAGATGCGCTTGGTGCCGAGTTCTGGCTTCGCCATCGATCGTCTCTGCCTGTGGTCTGGGACAAAAATTCGCAAAATCTGCGAGGGCGCGCCCTGTGCCATCGACAGGCCCGTATGTCAAACCCCGTGATCGCGTGGTATGCGCGCGGCATGCATAGCTCAGCCCCCCGTCCGCTCTCCGCCGGCCGCCCTTCGCGCGGCCTGACCGGCACGATCCAAGTCCCTGGTGACAAGTCGATCAGCCATCGCGCCCTGATGTTCGGGGCCCTTGCCGTGGGCGAGACCCGGATTTGCGGCCTGCTGGAAGGCGAGGACGTTCTGCGGACGGCGGCTGCGATGCGGGCGCTGGGCGCCGAGGTGACGCAGGAGGGGCCGGGCGCCTGGCGGGTGGCCGGGCGCGGCATTGGCGGGCTGGTGGAGCCGGAAGATGTGCTCGACATGGGCAATTCCGGCACTGCGGCGCGGTTGCTGGCCGGGATTGTTGCCAGTCATGACCTTTTTGCGGTGATGACCGGGGATGCCAGCCTGCGGCGGCGGCCGATGCGCCGGGTGACGGAGCCATTGGCGTTGTGCGGAGCGCGATTCAGCTCACGGGGCGGTGGGCGGCTGCCGCTGGCGATCGAAGGGGCGCGCGAGGCGCTGCCGATTGAATACAGTGTGCCGGTGCCCTCGGCGCAGGTGAAGTCGGCGATCCTGCTCTGCGGCCTGAACGCGCCGGGATTGACTGTGGTGCATGAGCGTGAGGCCACACGCGACCACAGCGAGAACATGCTGCGGCATTTCGGCGCCGATGTGCATGTGGCCGTCGATGGCCATGCCCGGACGATCACGCTGCGCGGGCAACCCGAGCTGCGCGCCGCCGATGTCGTTGTGCCGGGCGATCCGTCGTCGGCGGCTTTCCCGATCGTGGCTGCGCTGCTGGTGCCTGGTTCGGAGGTCTGCATCGAGGGCGTCGGCCTCAACCCGCTGCGCACCGGGTTGTTCGCGACCTTGCGCGAGATGGGCGCGGTGCTGGAGGTGCGCAATCCGCGGACCGAGGGTGGCGAGCCGGTGGGTGATCTAGTGGTGCGCAGCACCGGATTGCGCGGCGTCGAGGTGCCGCCGGAGCGGGCGCCGAGCATGATCGACGAATATCCGGTGCTGGCGGTGGCCGCCGCCTGCGCGACCGGGGTGACGCGGATGCGTGGGTTGAAGGAATTGCGGGTGAAGGAAAGCGACCGGTTGTCGGCGACCGCGGCGCTGCTGGAGGCGAACGGGGCGCGGGTGCAGATCGACGGCGACGATTTGATCGTCACCGGAAACGGGGGGCCGCCACCGGGCGGCGGGCTGGTGGTGACGCATATGGATCACCGGCTGGC
>CAIRTN010000273.1 GCA_903881515.1 uncultured Rhodospirillales bacterium
CGCCCGGCAGGTTGGCCGCGATCCAGATCTTTGGGTGCTGGAATTCGAAAGCCCGGACCTTTTGCCGCCCTTCGAGGGGCGCATCGTCTAGGTCTCCAACATCGATTCGCACGCGGTTGTCAGTGCAGAATGACGAGAATTTCATGCACAGGCCAAACTATGGCGTTTCTGTGTCGCCACACTGTTGCATTTTGACCACAGTGGGCATCGAAACCGGGAACCCCGCGGCAAAAACGGCTCGAACACTGGTAAGTGACCCGCTGTGCGACTAGTTTCCGATCACCGTTTCTTGCCGGCCGACAGTAGCGTCTTCAACTAAGACGCGCACGGCCAGGTGAAGTGATGTAAGGAGAATGAGACCATGAAGCTTCGCAATCTTATCCTGGCAGCCGCCGCTGTCGCGCTGCCTGCCGCTGTGCAGGCGCAGCCGGTATCCGGCGTCTATTTGGGCGCTGGCGTGGGCATCAACCAGATGCTCGACTACTCGATCAAGGGCACCAACAGCAAGTACACCTCTGACCTGGGCTATGTTGGCCTCGGCAGCATCGGCTATGGCTATGGCAACGGCCTGCGCGTTGAACTCGAAGGTGACTACCGCTTCGGCAAGGGCAAGATCTCGCCGGCTGTTCCGGGCGGCTCGGGCAACGGCCAGCAGTACGGCGCGTTCCTGAACGCCCTCTATGACTTCAACGGGGTCAGCCCGTCGGTCGTGCCGTATCTCGGCGCCGGCGTCGGCTACCAGTGGGCCCGCCTGAAGGGCACCCGCACCTCCACCACTTCTGACGGCTATGTCGCCGTGCAGGCGATCGGCGGCGCGGCGTTCCCGATCGCTTCGGGTCCCGGCTTGGCCGTGACCGCCGAAGCTCGCTTCACCTCGGCGCTGGGCGACGTGTCGTTCAAGAGCGGCGGCGTGACCACCAAGGTTGCCGCGGCGCAGAACATCAGCGGCCTGGTCGGCCTGCGTTATGCCTTCGGTGCCCCGGCCGCCGCTCCGGCTCCGGCCCCGGCGCCCGCGCCGATGGCCACCCCGGCCCCGGCTCCGGCCCGCAGCTTCCTGGTGTTCTTCGACTGGGACAAGGCTGACCTGACCGCCCGTGCGAAGCAGATCATCGGCGAAGCCGCCGATACCTCGAAGAAGGTCGCGACGACCTCGATCGACGTTGCCGGCCACGCCGACAAGTCCGGCACGGCGCCGTACAACAAGGCGCTGTCGCTGCGTCGCGCCCAGGCCGTGGCCGCCGAACTGGTGCGCCTTGGCGTGAAGGAAAAGGACATCGTGATCACCGCCTTCGGCGACACGAAGCCCCTGGTTCCGACCGCTGCTGGCGTCCGCGAGCCGCAGAACCGCCGCGTCGAGATCGTCCTGAAGTAATCAGGCCGAACCAAAAAAGAGCCCCGGCGGAGCGATCCGCCGGGGCTTTTTTATGCCTGGAGTTTCACCGGCGCCGCAGACGATCAGTTGCAGCTGGCGATTTTCATCGGCTGCGGCGTCTTGCTGTTGGTGGCGATGTCGGTGAGCTCGTTCATCGACTTCACCGCTGCGACCGCGTCAAAGATGCCCTTGCTGTCGGCACAGAACGTCGCTGTATCCTTCGTGCGCTTCTGCGCCAGCATGTTGGCAAGCTGGGTGATGTAGTCGTCCTGCGCGGTCTGCCCCTTCTTGCCGAAGTTGCGGCTGAAATAGCCGGTCAGGTTCTTCTCCTGCGCTACCAGCCCGTTGCGGTTCTTGGTGATGAAGCCGTTGTACCGGTCCTGATCGCCGCAGGCGAGGGCGGAGATCACCAGACGGGTTTTCAGCGCGGCGACGTCGAAAGCGGTCTTCTCCACCGGCTTGGCGCAGAACGGCGCGTCCGGCACCACTTCCTCGACAACCGGCGGCGTGGCCGGCGGAGCGGGCGGCGGCGGGGCTTGCTTGGCACAGCCCGACAGCACAGCCGCGGTAACCAGGGCGATCAGCGAAGGGAGATGGTGGGGGGAACGCATGGCAACTCCAGAATATCGGTTGAGAGCGTGATACAAGCCAACGCGTGACCGCCGCAACCGCGAGCCGGCGCAACCGGCGGATGGCGCATCGCCTGGTCCATCGCGCATGCTGCGGCCAACGAAACAAGACAGACGGGGCCGCAATGAGCACGCTTGATGATACACGTTGGACTCTGGTCGCGGGGCGGCAACAGGCCGAGTTCCTGTATGCGGTGACCACGATGGGGATCTATTGCCGGCCGGGCTGCCCGTCGCCGCTGCCGAAGCGGCAGAATGTGCGCTTCTTCGAGGCTGTGGACGCAGCCGAGGCGGCAGGGTTCCGCGCCTGCAAGCGCTGCGACCCGAAAGGCGAGCGCGCGGCCATCGCCCGCGCCGTGGTCGAGGACGCCTGTGCCTGTATCGAGGCGGAGGAGGCGATTCCCTCGCTGGAAAAACTGGCGGAACGGTCGGGCTATTCGCGGTTCCATTTCCTGCGGATGTTCCGCGACCATACCGGGCTGACCCCGCGCAGCTTCGCCGAGGGCGTGCGGGCGCGCCGACTGCAGGCCGCGCTGGTGGCCGGGGCCCGCGTGGCCGACGCGGTGGCGGAGGCCGGCTACGGCTCGGAGTCACGGGTCTATGAGGATACCGGCAAGCTGCTGGGCATGACCCCGGGCGCGCTGCGCCGCGGCGGGGCGGGGGAGACCATCCGCACCGCGCTCGCCGACTCGCCGTTCGGCCGGCTGCTGGTCGGCGCGACCGCCTCCGGCGTGTGTTTTCTGGGCTTCGCCGAGCCGGATGACGCCTTGCTGGGCGATCTGCGGCAGCGGTTTCCCAACGCGCGGATCGTTCCCGACGACGCGGCGCTGACCGACACCGTGCGCGCCGTGGTGGCGTTCATGGTCGAGCCGCGCCAAGCGCTGGACCTGAAGCTCGACCTGCGCGGCACGGCGTTTCAGCTTCGGGTCTGGGAAGCACTGCGCAGCATTCCGCCGGGGCAGACGCGGACCTACGCGCAACTGGCGGAAATGGTCGGCAACCCCCGCGCGATCCGGGCGGTGGCGCGCGGCTGCGCCACCAACCCGGTTTCGCTGGCGGTGCCGTGCCACCGGATCATCGGCAGCGACGGCGGCCTGACCGGCTACCGCTGGGGGGTGCCGCGCAAGCGCACGTTGCTTGCGCGGGAGGCCGGCGATCTCAGCGCTTGAAGGCGCTGTGGGCGATGGCGTCGAAATCGTACGGCGTGATGCCGAGATCCTGCAGGTCGCGGCTCTCCATGCGGTGCAGATCGCGCATCGTCTGGACGTAGTCGCGGCGCTCGGCGCGCCAGGTGAGGTAGACGCTGATCAGTCGGCCGAGGCCGGTGCGCGGGTGGGAATCGTGGCGCTGTGCGCGCCCTGTGCGAGAACGGCCATCGGGCCCTCCTTGTGCAATGCAGCATTTGCTGCGCTGCAACATTTGCCCTCTCAGCAAACAAAGTCAAGGCTGTTGTCCTATCATGCCTGCATTTTGATCAACGCAGGTCAGACGGCCTTCGCCATGTCGCGCAGAACGTATTTTTGCATCTTCCCTGTTGAAGTTTTAGGCAACGGCCCGAAAATAACCGCCTTCGGAACCTTGTAGCGGGCCAGATGCGCCCGGCAATGGGCGATGATCTCCGCCTCCGTCGCCTCGGCGCCCGGCTTCAGGGTGATGAACGCCACCGGCGTTTCGCCCCACGTCTCGTCCGGCCGGCCGACTACGGCCGCCTCCAGCACCGCTTCATGGGTGTAGAGCGCATCCTCGACCTCAATGGTCGAGATGTTCTCGCCGCCGGAGATGATGATGTCCTTGCTGCGGTCCTTCAACTCGATATAGCCGTCGGCGTGCCACACCCCGAGATCGCCGGTGTGGAACCATCCCCCCTCGAACGCCTCGTCGGTCGCCTTCGGGTTCTTCAGGTAGCCTTTCATCACCGGGTTGCCGCGCATGAACACCTCGCCCATGGTCACGCCATCCTTCGGCACCGGCGCCATGGTCCGCGCATCGCCGACCATCAGCCCATCCAGCGACAGATACGGCACTCCCTGCCGTGCCTTGATCCGCGCCTGCTCGGGCTTCGGCAGGTCGTTCCACTCATCCTGCCAGGCGCAGACCGTCACCGGCCCGTAGACCTCGGTGAGGCCATAGACATGGGTGATCTTCAGCCCATGGCTCTCCGCCCCCTCGATCACCTTGGCCGGCGGCGGCGCACCAGCGGTCATCATCTGCACCGGCCGCTCGCTCAGGTCAGGCCACAGCGCCGGATCGGCGTTGTTCAGCATGTTGGCCACGATCGGCGCGCCGCACAGATGCGTCACCCCATTGTCGCGGATCGAATTCAGTACCGCCGCCGCCTCAATCCGGCGCAGGCAGACATGGGTGCCGGCGATCGCGGTGATCGTCCACGGAAAGCACCAGCCATTGCAGTGGAACATCGGCAGCGTCCAAAGATAGACGCTGTGCGGTGGCATGCCCCAGGTCAGCACATTGCCGATCGCGTTCAGATAGGCGCCGCGGTGATGGTAGATCACCCCCTTCGGATTGCCGGTGGTGCCCGAGGTGTAGTTCAGCGCGATCGCCTCCCACTCGTCGGCGGGCAGGCCATAGGCAAACGCGGGGTCGCCGCTGGCCAGGAACGCCTCGTATTCCAGCTTGCCCAGCATTGCGCCAGGAGGGGCGAGCTTGTCGTCAATATCGATCACCACCGGCCGTTTCTCCGCCGGGATCATCGCCAGCGCCGCCCCCATCACGGGGGCGAACTCGCGATCGGTGATCAGCACCTTGGCCTCGCCGTGCTGCAGGATGAAGGCAAGTGTTGCCGCATCCAGCCGCGTGTTCAGCGCGTTCAGCACCGCGCCAATCATGGCAACGCCGAAATGCGCCTCGAACAGCGGCGGCGTATTGGGCGCCATCACCGAAACCGTGTCACCGTGGTCAACGCCCAGGCCTTTGAGCGCCGATGCCAGCCGCCGGCACCGCCGCTCCGCCTCGCCCCAGCTATAGCGCCAGTCGCCATGCACCACCGCCAGCCGGTTGGGGTAAACCGCGGCGGTGCGCGCGAGCAGGCTAAGCGGGGAAAGCTGCGCGTAGTTGGCTTGGTTCTTCGGCAGTTCGTAATCGGCGGCGGCCATGGCTGTTCCCTCTGCCACGGCCTCGCCGTGGTTCCTTAAAGCGGAAGATAGCGCCAGACGCTGGCCGGTGGAATGTTGAGCGGTGTCCAGGCCTCGCGTTTTGCAGAGAGCTGATGCGCCCGGAATGGCAGCGGGGAGGTGGCGCAATAGCTGTAATGCAGGAAGCCGCGTCCGGCGGCGACCGCTTCGATCGCATCGATGAAGCGGCGCTGCTCGGGGCGCGGCAGCAGCACCAGCGGAATACCGCAGATCACCGTGCCGATGCGGCCCTGCAGATGCGCGGGAATCAGTTCGGACAGCACGCGGGCATCGCCCTCGATCACCAGCGCGCCGGGCAGGTCGCGCCGCAGCTTGGCGACCATCTCCTGCTCGATCTCGACCACGATCAGCCGCTCGGCGGGAAAGCCCGAGGCCAGCAGCGCGCGGGCGATCACCCCGGTGCCGGCACCGAGTTCGAGCACAACCTCATCGGCTGCGCATCGCACTGCCGCGACGACGCGCCGGCACAATGCGGGGGAGGACGGAACGACCGAGCCCATGCGCAACGGGTGCGCGATCCAGCGGCGAAAAAACAGCCAAGGACCGGACATCCAGTCGGTTTTCTTTTCTTTTATTACTGTCGAATCGGATGACAGTTCTGTGAATTTGACTGCATGTGTCATGATTTCGTCACATATAGCTGTGGGTTCATTTGCATTTGCTTCAAACGACATTCTGCGGATTTGCGCAACACTCTCCCTCGGAGTCGCCGGCCGCGCGGCAACGGAATTGTGCGTCTGTTACCCAATCACCGGTTGCTCATCGCCGCCGGGCATGCTCACTTTGCGCGTGATGAACGGCCCACATCCACAACCCTAGATGACAGCACGTATCCTCATCGTCGACGATGTACCGGCCAACACACGCCTGCTCGAGGCGCGGCTGGCGGCTGAGTACTACGAATCGGCGGTCGCGCACGACGGTGCGACAGCGATTACGATGGCGCGGGAGTGGCAGCCTGACATCATGCTGCTTGACGTGATGATGCCGGGGATCGACGGGTTCGAGACCTGCCGGCGGCTGAAATCCGATCCGGCGACGGCGCATATTCCGGTGGTGATGATCACCACGCTGGAGGACAGCGCGGCGCGGATCACCGGCCTTGAAGTTGGCGCCGACGACTTCCTGTCCAAACCAGTGGATTTTCCCACCCTGTTCGCGCGGGTGAAATCGCTGGTGCGGCTGAAACGGCTGTTGGACGAGTGGCGCAAGCGCAGCGAGACCGCGCGCGCCCTGGGGCTGGCCGCCGCTACCCTGGCGCCGCCGATCGTTTCCGGGGCCAGCGCCCTGGTGGTTGACGATACCGACGAAGGCGCCTCGGCGATCGCCGCCGCACTGGCGCAGGATGGTATCGTCACCGAGGGGGCGCTGGGCGAGACGATGGCATTGGCCGCCGTTGCCGCCACGCCGTTCGATCTGATCGTGCTCAGCCTGGGCCTGCATGGCGAAGACCCCCTACGCCTGGCTTCCCGCCTGCGCGCCTCGGAGGCGCGCAGGACATCCCGCTGCTGCTGGTGGCCGACCCCGCGCATCGCGACCGGCTGCTGCGCGGCGTTGACATGGGCGCCAATGACTGGCTGTTGCGCCCGCTCGACCCCAACGAACTGCGCGCCCGCGCGCGCAACCAGATCCGCCGCAAGATCTACCAGGACCGCCTGCGGATGGACCTGGGACAGGCGCTGGAAGCGGCCCTGATCGATCCGCTGACCGGGTTGCACAACCGCCGGCATATGCTGCGCCACCTGGAGGGCTTGCTGGTCGGTCCCGGCGGCATGCCGGTGTCGGTGATGATGATCGATATCGACCATTTCAAGTCGATCAACGACCGCTACGGCCATGCCGAGGGCGATGTTGCGTTGCGCGTCGTCGCCGACCTGCTGCGCGGCAAGGTGCGGGTGTTCGACTCGGTGGCGCGTTTCGGGGGCGAGGAATTCGTCGTCGCCATGCCGGGCACGCGCCCGGATGAGGCGCAGGCCGCCGCTGAGCGCCTGCGTCAGGCGATCGAGGCGCAGCCGGTCGGCGCCCACGCCATTCCCATGACGGTCAGCATCGGCGTGGCGCATGGCCAGCCGAACGTCGCCCCGGCAGACCTGCTGCACGAGGCGGACATGGCGCTGTACGAAGCGAAACGCACCGGCCGCAATCGCGTGGTGCTCGCCGAAACCAAGGTGGATGGCTGATCCAGCCGTAGGCAAGCGGACCGGGGGCTAGGCCCCCGGGCAGATCACTTGATCTTCGCTTCCTTGAAAGCGACGTGCTTGCGGGCGACGGGATCGTACTTGCGCAGCTCCATCTTGCCGGTCTGCGCGCGCGCGTTCTTTTTCGTCACGTAAAAGTATCCGGTGTCCGCAGTGGACACGAGACGGATCTGAATGGTGTTGCTCTTCGCCATGGCCTTGCTCTCTCGCGCGGAAGGGCAGGCTAGTTACGTACCATCCCCGTCGGCGTCAAGCCCGGAGTGCTGCGCCCGGCGGTCCCCAGCACCGACGCCACCGGCGGCGGCGGCAAAAGCGCGGCGGCATAGGCCGTCGGCGCGCCAATCAGCCGCCGTGCCATCGACATATCCTCCTCGCGGCCCTCGGCGGCCGGACAGGCATTGCGCAGGTCGAGCGCGGCCTGCGCGGAGAGCGGCGGGCGGGCGGCGCGGTGCCGCGCCAGGGCCGTGGCCATGCGCTGCTCGCCGTGGCGCAGTTCCTCAAACTGTTGCTGCGCCGCGTCCTGACCGGCACTGGTGCAGAGTTGTGGCAACACCCCCAGCCCCTGGATCGGCCAGCCGCGCGGCGCCAGCACCCGACTCCAGCTGACGAACAACTCGCCGCCATCGGGCAAGCTGGTGATAGTCTGCACCAGCCCCTTGCCCAGCGTGGCGCTGCCGATCACCACCGCGCGACGCTGATCGGCCAGCGAGGCGGCCATGATCTCGGCGGCGGACGCGGTGCGCCCATCCACCAGCACCACCACCGGCAGCCCCGCCGACAGGTCGCGCCCATCGGCGACGAAATCATGCGCGGCGGCCTGGTTGCGCCCGGCGGTGCTGGCCACCAGCCCGTCCTTCTGCAGCATCGCCGCCGCCGCCACCGCCTGTTGCAGCACCCCGCCGCGATTGCCGCGCAGATCGATCACCACGCCGCGCGGCGGCGGCGTCGCAGCGACGCCACGGATCAGCTCCTGCGCCAGCCTGGCCGCGGTGTTGCGCGCGAAGCTGGTCATGCTGATCACCAGGGTGTCGCCCTGGGTGGTCGCTGTCACGGTTTCCGGCGGCAGCAGCGCGCGGGTCAGCGTCATGTTGCGCACCTTCCCGTCATGGCCGCGCAGCGACAGTTCGGCCTCGCTGCCATCCGGCCCACTCAGCAGCGTGCGGGCCAGCTGCAGGTCGTTGCCGGGCAGCGGCTGGCCGTCCACCGACAGGATGCGCTCACCCGGCTTCACGCCCGCCTGTGCCGCCGCACCGCCTGCCTCAAGCATGCGCACCACGATGGCGCCGCGCGCGATGCCGGGATCGATGCCCAGGCTGGCGCGCCCGGCCCGGCGCAGCCGCTCGCCGCGCGCCTCCTCGGGCGGGGCATAGCGGGAATACGGGTCGAGATGGTTGAACAGCTCGTCGAAGAAGGTACGGATCACCCCGCCGGTGCCGGCGCGGCGCACGGGATCCGAGGCGTCCCAGCCGGCGCGCACGGTCTGCGCCACCGCCTCGCCCCAGCCGGCATAATCGCTCTCGGCCGGTGCCGGACGGGCCAGCAGCACCCGGCTGGGGCCGATCAGCCGCAACACCGGCTTTCCGGGCTCGTCGGCGCGGATATCGGGGGTCAGACGCGGGTCCAGCGTGGTCAGCCCTCGTAGCCCCCACAGCGCCAGGTCCGGCGGCTTCACCGCATCCAGCGCATAGGGCGTGATGAACGCCAACGCCGCGGCCGTCACCGCCGCGACCTGCTGTTCGTTCAGGATCTGCCCCGGCGTGAACGGCTCGGCGCCCACGGTTGGGCTGCGCAGCACCATTCCGGCCAGCAGCAGCACCACGGCGAACACCAGCGGAAAGGCGAGAAGCTGCTTCACCGGCGCCGAGCGGACCCCCGACCGCGCGGGCGCGCACCGGGATCGCCCTGCATGATGTTGAACACCAGCCCGCCGGTGACCGGGCTGGCTTCGGCAAGCCGCACCTCGACCTCGCCGGCGAGGCGGAACACCAGCCCATTGCGGCGGCCCGTCAATGTCTGGGCAACCTCGTCGTGAATGTAGAAATCGTCGGGGAGGGAGGACACCGGGACCAGTCCGCTTGCGCCGTTCCCCGCCACTGTGACGAAAAGCCCGAACCGGGTCACGCCGGAAATGCGCGCATCGAACACCGCGCCCACTTTTTCCATCATGAAAGCAGCGAGATAGCGGTCAATCGCGTCCCGCTCGGCCAAAGCCGCCCGTCTTTCGGTGGCCGAGATGTGTTCGCAGCTGTCGGCCAGGCGTCCGATCTCGGTTTCGCCCAGCGCGCCCGCGCCGAGTCGCAGCCCGCTGATCAGCGCGCGATGCACCAGCAGATCGGCATAGCGGCGGATCGGCGAGGTGAAATGCGCGTACCGTGCCAGCCCCAGGCCGAAATGGCCGATATTGTCGATCGCATAGGCCGCCTGCATCTGGCTGCGCAGCACGACCTCGTTGACCACCTGCGCATGCTCGGTGCCGGCGACCTTCTGCAGCACGCGGTCGAGGTCGCGGGGATGGATCTGGTTGCCCGGCGGCAGGTTGATGTCGAGCCCGCGCAGGAAGCCGCGCAGCGCCTCCAGTTTCTCCTCGGACGGCGGCGCATGCACCCGGTAGACGCAGGGCTGATGCAGCCGCTCCAGCTCCTCGGCGGCGCAGACATTGGCCAGCACCATGAACTCCTCGATCAGCCGGTGGCTGTCGAGCCGTGGCCGCGGCGCGACCGACGCGACCTTGCCGTCGTCGTCCAGCACCACCTTGCGCTCGGGCAGGTCGAGATCGAGCGTGCCGCGCGCCATGCGGGCGCCGAGCAGGGCGCGGAACGCGGCGTAGAGCACGGGGACGGGCAGGCCGAGATCGGTGCCGGCATCCTCGGCTTCCTGCACCTGCTCGTAGGTCAGCCGCGCCGCGCTGCGCATCAGGCCGCGGCCGAATTTGTGCGACGTCTTGCTGCCGTCCTTGTCGATCGTCATCTCGACGAACAGGCAGCCGCGATCCTCCTGCGGGCGCAGGCTGCACCAGCCGTTCGACAGCGCCTCCGGCAGCATCGGCACCACGCGGTCGGGGAAATAGCAGGAATTGCCGCGCGTCCAGGCGGTGCGGTCGAGCGGCGAGCCCGGCCGCACGTAATGCGCCACGTCGGCGATGGCGACGACCAGGCGGAAGCCGTCGCCCACTGCCTCGGCGAACACCGCATCGTCGAAATCCCGCGCGTCCTCGCCGTCGATGGTGATCAGCGGCACATCACGCAGATCGGTGCGTCCGCCGGGCCCGACGCCCTGCGCGCGCTCGGCTTCCTCCACCGCTTCGGGCGGGAATTCGGTGGGGATATCATGGGTATGGATCACGATCAGGCTGACCGAGCGGGCATCGCCCATGTTGCCCAGCCGCTCGACCACTTTCGCCGGTTTCAGCCCGTAATGCTTGCCGGGTGGCGCCGGCAGCGGGGCTGCCAGCACGATCTCGCCATCCTCGGCACCGCCGGTCTCGCCCGCCGGCACCACCCATTCCGCCTTGGCGCGGCGGTCGGTGGGGATCAGCCGGCC
>CAIRTN010000274.1 GCA_903881515.1 uncultured Rhodospirillales bacterium
AGGCGCTGCAAATCAATGCGATCCATGCCCCATGGATTCAGAGATTGGAGTCCATGGCAAGGGGGTGGGTAATTACCGAGCGCATGTTCAACAAGTTGAAGCAGATGCGCCGCATCGCAACACGCTATGATAAACAAAGCAGTCTTTCGAGGGCTTCATCGCCTTGGCCGCCATTCGACTATGGTTGCCAGATTTTGTCCACACAGCCTAAAGCAACTCAAACGATGAGCGCGTAATTCGCTGGCCGGTTTGCCTCCGTCAAGGCAAGAACGCCGATGTGGCAAGGGATACTGGAATTTTCGCCATCGGTGCGAAAATATCCAATCAAGCCTTCGGAAGTTGGCGGATGGAGTGGGATTCGAACCCACGGTACGCTTGCACGTACGGCGGTTTTCAAGACCGCTGCCTTAAACCACTCGGCCATCCATCCCGCGACGCACATATTACAATCCCCCGCCGGCGACGGACACCCCCCAAACGCGCGATCACGCGATGTCTGGGCAAGGGATTGAAATCGAAAAGGTTTACGGATCACGCCTCAACCCGTTAAGAAGAAGCAACGCCCGGATACGAGGACCGCATGACCCATCGCGCCGCGACCCTAGCTGCTACCGCCCTCATCGCAGGTCTTGCCGGCTTGCCGGGCTCGGCCGAAGCCCAGAGCGCACCGCCGGCGCGGGATGCCGCGTCGATCTGGACGATCCTGGGGGAAAACGCCTCGATCTCGTCGGCCAAGACCACAGATCGTTATTATACCAATGGGTTGCGCATCGGCTGGACGTCGCCGGAGGGCGCTGTGCCCGACGTGATCGACCATGTCGGCCGCTTGCTGTGGGGCAAGGGCGAGCAGCGGATTTCGGTCGATATCTCGCAGCAGATGTATACGCCGCAGAACACCGCCTCACGTACGCTGGTGCCCGGCGACCGGCCCTATGCCGGCACGCTGATCGCCCATGGCACGCTGCTGCAGGACGAGCGCAACATGCGCAGCCTGCTGGGCGTAGGCATCGGCGTGATGGGGCCGGCGTCGCTGGCGGCCGATGTGCAGAACGGGTTCCACGACCTGATCGGGCAAAAGCACGACAATGGCTGGAGCACGCAGCTGAAGAATGAGCCGGTGCTGCAGTTCACATCCGAACGCACCTGGCGGCTGGCGATGGGCAAGCTGGGCGCGCTGGAGACCGACGCGTTGCCGGATCTGACGGCGGAGTTCGGCACGCTGCGCATGTTCGCGCAGACCGGGGCCCGGATCCGCATCGGCCAGGGGCTGGAGAGCGATTACGGCCCGGCCCGGCTACGCCCGGGGCAGACCGGCAGCGATGCCTATAACCCGACCGTTCCTTTGGCCTGGTACGTGTTTGCCGGTGCCGACGGCCGGGCTGTGGCGCGGGACGGCACGCTGCAAGGCAATTTGTATCAGGCGAGCCCGAGCGTGCCGAAGACCGGGTTCGTCGGCGAGATCGAGGCGGGTGCGGCGGTAATGTACAAAGGTATCCGGCTGAGCTACGTGCACGTGCTGGAAACCAATGAGTTCAAGCACCAGAAAGGCGGGCTGCACCAGTTCGGCTCGGTGAATCTCGGCGCGCGCTTCTAGCCGGATGCGCATCGCGGTCATCGCTCCGGGCGCCATGGGCGCCGCGATTGCATGGCGGTTGCACCGCCGCGGAGCCGAGGTCGCGATCACGCTGGAGGGCAGGGGGCCGGCATCGGCGTCCCGTGCCGAGGGGCTGCCGGCGCAGGCCAGCGAGGCTGATCTGGTCGGTTGGGCGGATCTCGTGCTGTCGATCCTGCCGCCGGGCGAGGCGGAGGGCCTGGCGCTACGGCTGGCGCCATATCTGGTTGGCAAGATTTTCGCCGATTGCAATGCGGTCAGCCCGGAAACGGTCCGCCGTATTGCCGCACAGGTGCCGGGTGTTGCGTTCGCCGATATCGGCATCATCGGTGGCCCGCCGAAATCCGACGGCCCGGGGCCGCGGCTGTATGCCTCCGGCCCCGCCGCCGATAGTCTTTTGCCGCTGCGGGAGCATGGCATCGACTTGCGGTTGATCTCGGGCGGCATCGGCGCCGCTTCGGCGCTGAAAATGAGCTATGCCGGCATCACCAAGGGGATCACGGCGCTGGGCAGTGCGATGGCGCTGGGGGCGACCCAGGCCGGAGCGGCCGATGCGCTGCTGGCGGAACTCGGCGACAGCCAGCCCGAGGTGCTACGCTATCTGCAGCGCAGCGTGCCCGACATGTTCGGCAAGGCCTATCGCTGGGTGGCGGAGATGGAGGAGATCGCCGATTTCCTCGGACCGCAGCCAACCGCCGAGATCTATCGCGGCATGGCCGCGCACTACACCGCGCTGGCTGCCGACAATGCCGGCCGGACGCCCGACAGCAGCATCGCAAGACTAGAGCGGTTCTTCCGCCGCGACGGAGTGAAATCATGAGCATCGCCGACCGTATCGCCGCACTCGGGCTGGTTCTGCCGCCGCCGCCGAAGCCGGGTGGCAACTACGTGCCGTTCCGCATCGGCGCCGGGTTGCTGTTCCTGTCGGGCGTGGGGCCGCGCCATCCCGATGGCACCAGCACCACCGGCAAGGTCAGCGTCGATCTCGACGTGGCGCAGGCCTATCAGGCGGCGCGGCTGTGTGGGCTGAACCTGCTGACCAACATGCAGTTGGCGCTGGGATCGCTCGACCGGGTGGACACCATCCTGAAGGTGCTCGGCATGGTCTACGCGGTGCCGGAATTCGGCGATCAGCCGAAGGTGATCAACGGCTGCACCGATCTGTTTGTCGAGGTGTTCGGCGATAACGGCCGCCCGGCACGCTCGGCGGTGGGTCTGGGCAGTCTGCCGGGCAACATCTCGGTCGAGATCGAAGCGATCGTCCTGATCAGAGACTAGCCTAGCGCCGCTCCGGCGGCAGCGTTTCCACCGCACTTGGACGGGCGGAAACGTTGTCGAACCAAGCGGTCAGCGCCGGGCTTTCGGCCAGCAACGCACCGCTCTCCGGCAGCATCCGCATATACTGGATCATCGGCAGCAACAGCATGTCCGCCAGGCCGAACGCCGGCCCGCCGAGATAGGCGGAGGCGGCCAGACGGGCTTCGACGGCGACGAACGCCGCTTTCAGCTTCGGCAGCGATGCCTCGACGCGGGCCCGATCCGGCTTGCCGTCGGCCGTGCCAGGAAAGAAATAGGCGATTGCATACCCACGCATCATCGCGCCGTCGATCGCATGCGCCACCAGCGAACACCACTGCTCCGCCACCGCGGCCGCCTTGGGATCGCGCGGCAGCAGCGCCGGGCCGGCGAAGGCCTGATCGACATATCCGGCAATCGCGCGGGACTCGCACAGGGTCAGCTCGCCATGGCGCATCGCCGGGATCAGCCCGAACGGGTGGATCGCGTCGATTTCAGGCGAATGCGGCCGCGCCGGCGTCAGCCTGTAAGGCACGCCTTTTTCCACACACGCCATGCGCACGCTGCGCACAAAATTGCTCTGCGGCGCACCGATGATCTCGATTTCGGACATGTCCACCCCCTGGATTGAGTTTTATTCGCCTGCCAGCCTGACCGCCGGCACCGACAGCCTCGCGAATGCACCGACGTCGTTGGCGCGGTCCAGCTCCAGCACCGCGTCGGCCAGTCGTGCCGAGGCATCGACGCCAAGCACGCTGTCGACCAAGCCGGCGAACTTGGCGCGCAGTTCGGCCTCGCTGAGGAAATTGGCCGGCTCGCCCTTCGGCACCACCACCATCTCCTGGAACACCTGTCCGCGTGCTCGCACGGTGACTTTGCCGGACATGTTGGCCGGGAACTCGGCCTGAACCTCGTCGTCCTGTTCGCAGACCACTTTCGGCAGCAGGTCGCGGATCGTGGGGTCGAACAGGTTCTGATAGCTGTCCCAGCCCATCGCGCCGGTCGCAAGCGCGCTGGCCAGCACGAAGGGGCCGCTGAACTGGCCGTCGACCACGTTCTGTGGGTTGATCCGCTTGTCCCGCGGTTCGCCGACCAGAATCATGCCGGAGCGCGAGGTGCCATAGGTGATGCCCTCAATCTCGTCGGCCTTCAGGCCGTGCTTGGCCCGCAGCGACAGCATCGCATCGATGCCGGCATGGCCGTAGCGGCAGGACGGGTACGGCTTCACCGCCGTTTTCATCAGTTCCCATTCAACGCCGAGCCCAGCAAGCGCCAGTTCCGGCTGCGGCTCCGGCGCGTAGGCTGCCAGGAACCCGGCCTTGCCCTCCAGCGCCTGTGCCGCGCCCTTGAAGCCCTCGCGCGCCAGGGTTGCCGCGGCCAAGCCGTTCATCGCCGCCCAGCCGACCTGGAACCGCTTCGTCCACGCGCCATTGGCCAGGAATTGCAGGCTGCCCGCGGCCTGGCTCAGGGCGATGCCGAAGGCGCTTTCGATGCCGGCGGTGTCCATGCCGAACACCCGGGCGGCGGCGGCTGCCGCGCCGAATGCGCCGCAGGTGGCCGTGGGGTGGAAGCCGCGGGCGTAATGCGCGCCGGCAGGCAAGGCCAGGGCGACGCGGCAGGTGACTTCATAGCCCGCCACGATGCCGGCCAGCACGTCGGCGCCCGAGGCGCCGACCATCTCACCCGCCGCGATCGCCGCGGGGATCACCGGCGCGCCCGGATGCAGTGAGCCGGCGGCGTGGGTGTCGTCAAAATCCAGCGAATGCGCCAGCGCGCCGTTCAGAAACGCAGCACCCAGCGGGGTCCAGCCGCCTGCGTCGCCGAACACGCCCTGGGAGCCGCCGGCCATGCCCAGCGCGCGCGCGGCGGCCAGCAGGGCAGGGGTGCTTTCCGCATCGTGGCGCGCGCGCACCATGTTGCCGACGAGATCGAGCACCAGGAAGCGCGTGCGGGTCACCACCTCGGCGGGTAAGGTCGCAAGGCGCAGCCCCGCGGAGAAGTCGGCCAGGATTCGGGTCAGTTCGGGTTGCGTGCTCATGATGCGTCTCCTCGGGATCACCCGGGTTGTCGCATCATGCCACCGTGCTGCCAACGGTGGTCGGTACCAGCGCGGCCTGCACCTCGCGCAGCCGGCAGAAGGACTGGTCGGTCTCCAACTGCTGGATCAGCGCCGGCGCTTCCTTGGCGTCGATGCCGATCGCTTCACACACCGCCGCTGCCGCGTCGGCGTTGTGCAGGCGCAGATGCAGATCGAAAATGTCGCTGACGGCGCGGGCGCGCAGCTTTTGCAGCCCGACCTCTTTCACCAGCGCGTAAAGCTGCGCCGAGGCGATCCAGTCGACGATCAGGCCGAGGTCGTACGGCAGCTTGGGCCAGATGATGAACGGGTTCTGGCACGCCAGCACCTGCGCGCTATCGATCCCGAGTTCGCCCAGCCGGTCGGCCTTGTCCTTGGTCATGTCATCCAGCATCAGCAGCGGGAGCGATGTAGGCCGGGTCTCGGCGGCCGGATCGGCCTTGCTGCCGAAACTATCCAACATCTTGAAGGCTTTGCGTGCTACAGCTGTCAGCATCAGGTCGGGTGCCAGGCCGGTGACGAATCCCATCAGCACCAGGCTCGCCGGGCTTTCGCCGGCAAAGCCGGCCGCCACATGGCGGTAGATCGTCGCCGTCATACAGGCGATGAGGATGCGGGCGGCGTAGAAGTAGAGCGAAATCGGATACAGGTCGTTATTGCCGGTCCGGTCCAGCAGGCGGCTGAGCATGTAGACATAGGCGCCCGCGAACGCCATGCATGCGACGATGAAAGTGCCTTCCTGATAGCGCGTGATTTCGTCGGCACTGGTCAACTCCAGGGCCTTCAGCCCCCCGAGCAGCGCGCTTTTGGCCGCGAACGGCGCTTCGTTGCTGAGCCCGGCCATCACCAGGAAGCAGGAAAAGCAGGTCACCAGCGAGAACGTCACCATCGGTGCGACGTAATCTCCGCCCAGCGTCGGCGGATTGATCGCCCCGAGCGCGATCCTGGCCACCCGGCAGTAGGCTGCAGCGTAGACCGGTTCGTTGCGCACGCTCTCGATCTTCTGCAACTGTCGGCGTTTCGAGGCGGTCTGCACCAGGCAGATCATGATCGGCACCGCCGACAGCATCAGGCTGATGACGATTGAGTCGATCATGGCCCGCTGCGGTTGTGCGCCCGAGGCCCCAATCCAGGCGGTTGCGTAATAAAATATCACCCCGATCAGCGCGAGGGACAATGGCACCAGGGTGGGGATCAACCAGCGCTGATACCGCTTATCCGGCCCGTCGCCGGCCGAAATCGATCTTAAGAGATCCATGACATGCCTCCGCTTCGGTTGGGTGGGTCTTCGCGCCCGTCCCATAACGGTTTCATGCCGTCTGCGGCATGGCAAGCTCAATCGCCTGCCATGCCGTCATAGTGACGTCAGCCGCGCTTCACACCGTACATCTGTGGGAAGCCGTCGCGGATGCCGCTGAGCCCGGTCCGATACACCACGGGGCCCGCGTAATAGCCCAGCGGCACATACGGCGCCTCGTCCCAGGCCAGCATCTGCATCTGCTCGACGATCTTCTTTTGCGCCGCCAGATCGGGCGCATCGAGCCACGCGTCGCGCAGCGCTTCCATCTTCGGCATGTTCGGCCATCCGAACCAGGCCGCCGCACCGGAGCGGATTGCCGAGGCCGAAACCGGGGAGACGTTGCCGGAGCCGCCCAGGTTGGTCATGAAGATGTTCCAGCCGCCCTTGTCGATGGTCTCCTTGCTGGCGCGCCGTTGCACCACGGTGCCCCAGTCCAGCGCCTGATAATCGACATTCATGCCGATCCGCTTCAGCAGATCCGCAGTGACCTGCGAATAGGCGTGCAGCGGCGGGATCGTCGTCGGGCCCAGCAGCACGATCCGCTCGCCATTATAGCCGGCGGCCGCGAGGTCCTTCTGCACCTGCTTCAGGTCCTTCACCCGGCCGACATTTTCGCAGCCGATGGTGGTCGCATAGGGCGAGCCGGGGGAGAACAGGCCGACGGGGTTGTGGATCACGCTCGGGTCCGCCCCGGCATAGGCCATCATGTAGTCGTCCTGATTGCAGGCCGACAGCACGGCGCGGCGCATCGCGGGCTTGTCGAACGGCGTGTTCAAATGGTTGAACCGCAGGCAGCCGATCGAGCCATAGGGGTCGATGGTCTTGACCGCCAGTGCCTTGTTCTGCTTCAGGCTCGGCAACAGGTCGATCGGCGGATTTTCCCACCAGTCGATCTCGCCATTGGCGATCGCGGCCGCCGAGGTCGCCGGGTCGGGCAGCATCAGCCACTCCACACGGTCGAAATGCGCGACTTTCGGCCCGGCGGTGAAGCTCATCGTGCCATCGGCGCGCGGCGCGTAGGTGTCGGCCTTGGCGAACACCACCTTGGAGCCCGGCACCCGCTCATTCGGCAGGAACTTGAACGGCCCGCTGCCGACGATCTCCGGCACCTGATCATTGCCCGAGGTCTTGGCGATGCGCTCGGGCATGATCGCCGCAGTGTAATCGGCGAGCGCGTCGCGGACCATCGAAAACGGCGCCTTCAGCCGGATGCGGATCACCTTGTCCGACGGCGCGGTCATCTCGGCGGTGCGCTGGCTCAGCAGATTGACCAGCGGGCTGCGCTGGCCGGCGCGCGCGATGGAGGCCACCGCGTCCTTCGCCAGCACCGGCGTGCCGTCATGGAATTTCAATCCGTCGCGCAGGGTGATTTCCCACAGCTTGCCGCCGTCCTCGACCTTGTCGCCGGCGGCCATCTGCAATTGCGGATTGAGCTGGGCATCCAGCCCGTAGAGCGTGTCGAACACGGCGAGCGAGAAATTGCGGGTGATGTCCGCCGTCGTCCACACCGGGTCGAGCGAGGCGAGATCGGCGTGCGGCACAAATTTAAGGGTATTGGCGCCCTGCGCCCGGCCGATCGCCGGCGCCGCCAGGGCCACGGCCGAACTGGCCAGAAAGGTCCTACGCTTCATCGATGAAGTCTCCCAATGCCCGGGCGGTTCACCCGCCATCGGAAAAGCAAGCTAACGACAGCATGATGGATATTTCAATCACGTCCGTTGAACCCGACTCCCCGGCCGTGGCACACAACGCCCATGTTGCACCGCCGCACGCTCCTCACCGCTTCCGCCCTGCTGCTTCCGGCCGCTGCCCCGGCCCAGCCGTTTGACGCCTGGGTCACCGAATTCAAGGCCGAGGCCCGCCGATCCGGCATCCGCGCCGCCACGCTCGACCGCGCCTTCCGCGGCGTCGCGGTGAACAACCGCGTGATCGAACTCGACCGCAAGCAGCCGGAATTCACCATGACCTGGGCGCAATATCGCGCTCGTGTGGTCACCGACAACCGCATTGCCGAGGGCCGCAAGATCTACGCGAAGCACCGCGACCTGCTGGCACGCATCACCGCCAAATTCCGCATCCCGGCCGCGCCGATCATGGGCATCTGGGGTCTGGAATCGAATTTCGGCGCCACCAGCGGTGGGTTTCATGTGGTTGAATCCCTGGCGACACTGGCCTGGGAAGGCCGGCGGGCGAAGTATTTCCGCAGCGAACTGATGGACGCGGTGAAGATCCTCGACAGCGGCGACGTGCCGCCGGAGAAGATGATCGGCTCCTACGCCGGCGCAATGGGCCAGCCGCAGTTCATGCCCGACAGCTATCTGCACCTCGCCGTCGATTTCGATGGCGACGGCAAGCGCGATATCTGGAACAGCACGCCCGATGTGCTGGCCTCGATCGCCAACTACCTGGCCAAGACCGGCTGGTCTGACGGCGGGGACTGGGGAGCGGAAATTCACCTGCCGCCGGGCTTTGATGTGGCCCTTGCCGGCCGCACCAATGCACGCAGCGCCGCCGAATGGGCCAAGCTCAACGTGCGCGCTGACGGCGCCTTCCAGCCCGACCGCAAGGCCGCGGTGATACTGCCCGCCGGCGCCGGGGGAGATGCGTTCCTGTATTTCTCCGGCCCGCTGAAAGCGGTGCGGGATTACAACCCGTCAGACTACTATGCCGTATCCGTCAACCTGATCGGCGACGGGATAGTCGGCGGTTGATGCGCGCTATTGCCGTCTGTCTGCTGCTTATCCTGGCCGGTTGCAACCTGCGGCCACAGGGCACCGGCACACCGCGCTATCTGGTTGGCGAGCCCTATCAGATCAACGGAGTCTGGCAGTACCCACGCGAGAATTTCACCTACAACGAAACCGGAATCGCCACGGAAGCCGCCTCGACCACGGTGCGTTTCTCTGCGAATGGCGAGTCCAACGACCCGACAGCCTTGCTGGCCGGCCACCGCACCTTGCAGCTTCCGGCGATTGCCCGGGTCACCAATCTGGAGAACGGCCGGCAGATCCTGGTGCGGATCAACGATCGTGGCCCGGCCGACCCGGCACGGGTGATCGCGCTGTCCGCACGCGCCACCAAGCTGCTGACCCCGGCAGACCGGCATGCATTCCGGGTGCGGGTGCAGATCGTCACAGATGACAGCCGGCGCCTGGCCAACGCCCTGATCAATCGCCCCGACGCGCCGCCGTCGCCAGAGGCACCACGACTGCAGATCGCCGCGGCGCCGACGACCGGCGTGGCCAGCGAGGCCCTCGCACCGCCCAGCGGTGTCGCCAGCCGCCCGAACCTGACGCAAGCCGCCGCCGCCGCACCTGCCGCGACAGCCGATGCGCTCCCCGATATCCCGTTCCGCCTGCCCGAGGTGGTCTACGGCACGCGGCCGAACCCTGGCGTGCTCGCCATCGATTGCGGCAGCTTCGGCAAGCTGGAATACGCCGAGGTTCTGCGCCGGCGCATCGCGTCGCTCAATCCCCGCGTCACCACCGACTACTACGCCCCGCGCGACAACGCCTACATCGTGCGCCTCGGCCCGTTCCCCCGGCTCGCCGATGCCGAGGCGGCATTGCGTCAGGCGCTCGCCGCAGGTGTGCCGGACGCCCGAATTATCCTAGAATAGCCTCCGCGAGAGGAGATCGCTTATGCCCACCCGCCGCACCCTGCTGCTTGCCGGCGCTGCCATGGCCCCAGCCGCTGCACTGGCGCAGCCGGCAAAAAGGCCGCCCGCGCATCCCGCGCCGGCGGCACCGGCCAAGCCGCGCAAGCCCGCCGAACCGCTGCCCACCGGCAGCCCGGCCAGCACCCCGATCGGCCCGCTGGACACTGCGGCCCGCTTCGCCGTGGCGCTCGATCACACCACCGGCGCGACGCTGATGGACAAGGACGCCGACGTGGCGATGACGCCGTCGTCGATGACCAAGCTGATGACGGCCTATATCGTCTATTCCATGCTGAAATCCGGCCGGCTGCGGCTGGAGCAGACCTTGCCGGTGACCGAGCGCGCCTGGCGCATGGGCGGCTCGAAGATGTTCGTGCAGGTGGGCAGCGAGGTGAAGGTCGAGGATCTGATCCGCGGCATGATCATCCAGTCCGGCAACGATGCCTGCATCGTGCTGGCCGAGGCGATCGCCGGGTCCGAGGAGCAGTTCGCCGAGCTGATGAACGCCAAGGGCCGCGAGATGGGCCTGCAGCAGAGCAATTTCCGCAACTCCACCGGCTGGCCAGACCCGGCGCACCGGATGAGCGCGCGCGACATCGCCATCGTTGCGCGCCGGCTGATCACTGATTTCCCGGACTACTACAAGTACGACGCCGAAAAATCTTTCAAATACAACAATATCGATCAACAGAACCGCAATCCGCTGGTGCAGAAGGGTATCGCCGACGGGATGAAGACCGGCCATACCGATGATGGCGGCTACGGCCTCGTCGCTTCGGCGATGCGTGGCAACCGGCGCGTCATCCTGGTGGTCAACGGGCTGAACTCGATGCGTCAGCGCGGCGAGGAGGGCGAGCGGCTGCTCGACTGGTGCTTCCGCGAGTTCGAAAACGTGCCGCTGTTCACCGCCGCCGATACCATCGAGAGCGTGCCGGTCTGGCTCGGCACCGTGCCGAAGGTGCCGCTGGTCGCCGGCCGCGACGTGGTCGCCACCATGCCGCGCGGCTGGCGCAGCAAGACCAAGGTGGCCCTGTCCTACGACACCCCAATCCGCGCGCCGGTGCTGCGCGGCACCGAGCTTGGCCATCTGACAGTGACCGGATCGGGCATGGGCGATATCGACGTGCCGCTGCTCGCCGGCGCCGATGTGCCGCGCATGGGCCTGATCGGCCGGGCTGGCGCGGTGTTCAGCCGCATGGTCCTGGGCACCTGAAACCGGGGTATTTCATCACGTTGGAGGGCGGGGAGGGGGCTGGCAAGTCAACCCAGGCCCGCCGCCTCGCCGACGCGCTGGCCGCATCAGGGGTGCCGGTGCTGCTGACCCGCGAGCCCGGCGGCTCACCGGGCGGTGAAGCGCTGCGCCGATTGCTGCTGTCCGGCGAGGTGGCGTTCGCGCCGCTGACCGAAACGCTGCTGCATTTCGCCGTGCGCGCCGATCACGTGGCGCTCACCGTCCGCCCGGCGCTGGAAGCGGGCATGTGGGTGATCTGCGATCGCTATTACGACAGCACCATGGCCTATCAGGGCTATGCCGGCGGCGCCGACCGCGACACCATCGCCCAGCTCTCGGCCATGCTGCACTGCGACCCAGACCTGACCCTGGTGCTCGATGTGCCGGTGCAGGTCACGCTGGATCGCCTCGCCAGCCGCGGCAGCGCGGCCGACCGCTACGAGCGACTGGGCGCACCGTTCTTCCACACGATCCGGAGCGCGTTCCAGGCGATCGCCGCGGCCAACCCGCGCTGCGCCACGCTGGACGCCACCGGCAACGAAGACGAGATCGCGGCCGCGCTGCTGGCGGCGGTGCGGGCGAGGCTGGGCTGATGCCGCCGGAACCGCGCGCCAACCCGCTGCTCGCCGGCCACGACGCCGCCCAGGCGATGCTGGCCGAGGCGATGCGCGGCGGCCGCATGCACCATGCCTGGCTTATCACCGGCGCGCCGGGGATCGGCAAAGCCACACTGGCGTTCCGCTTCGCGCGCCGGCTGTTCGCCGGCCCCGCCGGCACGCTCGACCTGCCGGAGAGCCATCCGGTGTTCCGGCGCGTCGCCGCCCGCACCCATGCCGACCTGCTGACCGTCGAGCGCGAATGGGACCCGAAGCGGAAGCGCCTGCGTGGCGAGATCGTCGTCGACGATGTGCGCAAGGTCTCGGAGTTCATGCGCCTGACCCCGGCCGAGGGCGGCTGGCGCGTCGTCATCGTTGACGGGGTCGAGGACGTGAACCGCAACAGCGCCAACGCCTTGCTGAAGATCCTGGAGGAGCCGCCACCGCGCGCGGTGATCCTGCTGGTCTGCGCCGCCCCTGGCCGGCTGTTGCCGACGATCCGCAGCCGCTGCCGCCGCCTGCCGCTGGGCCCGGTGCCCGACGACGCGCTGGCCGGTCTGCTCGATACCTGGCTGCCCGAATTGCCGGAGGAGCAACGCCTGCGCCTGGTCACCCTGGCGGAGGGCAGCCCCGGCCGGGCGCTGCAACTGGCGGAAGGCGGGGCGGTGGCCTGGTCGGATCTGGTCAACGACGTTCTGGGCCGGGCGCCAACACTCACCGCCGAGGCGGCTTACAAGGTGGCGGACACGCTGGGCCGGGATGAGGACGCATTCTCGACCTTCATGGATCTGCTGCGCGCCGGCATCTCGGCCGCCGTGCGCGACGCCGCCCGCGGGCGCGCGGACCCCGATCAGGCAAGGCTGCTCGGCGTTCGCCCCCTTGATGCCTGGGTGGACGTGTGGCACGCCCTTACTCGGCTGCAGGACGACACCGAAAGCGCCTATATGGACAAGCGGCAGGCGCTGGTCACGGGGCTGACCATGCTCGCTTCCCGCTCGAACAACGGCGCATAAGATCATGAAACCGAAGTATTACATCACCACCCCGATCTACTACGTCAACGATCAGCCGCATATCGGGCACGCTTACACCACGCTCGCCTGCGACGTGCTGGCCCGCTTCAAGCGGCTGGACGGGTATGACGTGATGTTCCTGACCGGCACCGACGAGCACGGCCAGAAGGTGGAAAAAGCCGCCGAGGCCGCGGGCATCGACCCGCAAAGCTTCACCGACAAGGTCTCCGTCACCTTCCGCGAGATGGCCGAGGTGATGGGCATCAGCAACGACGCCTTCATCCGCACCACCGAGGAGCGCCACAAGCGCGCCTGCCAGGCGCTGTGGCAGAAGCTGCTCGATGCCGGGGATATCTATCTCGGCGGCTACGAGGGCTGGTACGCCGTGCGGGACGAGGCGTTCTACGATGAGGGCGAGCTGATCCCCGGCCCCAACGGCAGCAAGCTGGCGCCGACCGGCGCTGCGGTGGAATGGGTGGTTGAGCCCAGCTATTTCTTCCGGCTGTCCGCCTGGCAGGACCGCCTGCTGGCCTATTACGAAGCCAACCCGGACTTCATCCTGCCACCGAGCCGGCGCAACGAAGTGCTTGGTTTTGTGAAAGGCGGCCTGAAGGATCTGTCGGTCAGCCGCGCCAGCTTCAAATGGGGCGTGCCGGTACCGAACGACCCGGACCATGTGATGTATGTGTGGCTGGATGCGCTGACCAACTACATCACCGCCGCCGGCTATCCCGATGAAACTGCGGAAAATTGGCGGTTCTGGCCGGCCGATCTGCACATGGTCGGCAAGGACATCCTGCGGTTTCACACGGTGTTCTGGCCAGCCTTCCTGATGTCGGCCGGGATCGCGCCGCCGAAGCGGGTGTTCGCGCATGGCTGGTGGCTCATCGAGGGCGAAAAGATGAGCAAGTCGATCGGCAATGTGATCGCGCCGCGTGATCTGGTCGCCCAGTTCGGCCTCGACCCCGTGCGGTTCTTCCTGCTGCGCGAGGTGCCTTTCGGCAATGACGGAGATTTCCAGCGCAAGGCGCTGATTTCGCGGATGAATGTCGAACTGGCCAACGATCTCGGCAATCTCGCGCAGCGCTCGCTAAGTTTGATCGCGAAGAACTGCGCCGGCGTGTTGCCGGCCCAGGGCGCGCTGACCGAGGAAGACACCGCCATTCTCGCGGCCGCGTCGGCCCTGCCGCAGACCCTGCGCACGCTGCTGGACCGGCAGAACTTCCATGAGGCGCTGGAGGAGGTCTGGAAGGTCATCCGCGCCGGCAACGGCTTTATCGACCGTCAGGCGCCTTGGTCGTTGAAGAAGACCGATCTGGCCCGCATGGCCGACGTGCTGCGGGTACTCGCCGACGTGCTGCGCACCGTGGCGACGCTGTTGCAGCCGGTGATGCCCACCAGCATGGCCAAGATGCTCGATCAGCTCGGCGTGCCCGAAGATGCGCGCGACATTGCCGCCCTGGCGACGCCGCTGCCGGGCGGCATCGCGCTCCCCGCGCCTGCGGGGGTTTTCCCGCGTTTTGTCGAAGAAGGCGCGTAACGCCCTGATGTTGATCGATTCGCACTGCCATCTCGACTATTTCAACGAGCCCGAGCGCGGCGAGATCGTCGCGCGCGCCATTGCCGCCGGAGTCGGCGAAATGGTGACCATCGGGACTCGGCTGACTCGCTCCGATGAACTGCGCGGAATCGCCGACTCCTATCCGCAGGTATGGTGCACCGTCGGAATCCACCCGCACAACGCGGCGGAAACCTCTGTTCCTGCGCCAGAATCGATCGCAGCCGAATCCAACCATCCCAAGGTGATCGGCATCGGCGAGTCCGGACTCGACTATTTCTACGACAAGGCGCCGCGCGACCTACAGCAGGAGAGCTTCCGCGCGCATTGCCGCGCGGCACAGCTCTCCGGCCTGCCGCTGGCGATCCATGCCCGCGACGCCGATGCCGATATCGCGGCGATCCTGCGCGAGGAGCGCGATCGTGGCGGGAAATTCGACTTCCTGCTGCATTGCTTCTCCTCTGGCCGAGGGCTGGCCGAGGCGGCGCTGGAGATGGGCGGCTATGTCAGCTTCTCCGGCATCCTGACGTTTCCAAAATCCAGCGAAATCCGTGATATCGCCCGCGATGTTCCCAAAGAACGTCTGCTGGTGGAAACCGATTCCCCCTACCTCGCCCCGGTGCCGTTCCGCGGCAAGCGTAACGAGCCGGGCCATGTCGTGCATACCGCCCGCGTGCTGGCCGAGGTGCATGGCATGACCGCGGAGGCGATGGCGGATCTGACGACGGCGAATTTCCGCCGCCTGTTCCGCAAGGCGGCGTGATCCGGGTCACGCTCCTCGGCACCGGCGGCTCCGCCGGCGTGCCGATGATCGGCGGGCCGGATGGCCGCGGGGATTGGGGTGTGTGCGACCGCGACGAACCAATGAACCGGCGCAGCCGCAGCGCAATCCATCTGCAGGGCAGGGCAGGGGCCCTTTTGGTCGATACCGGGCCCGATCTGCGTGGGCAGTTGCTCGACAATGCCATCAGCCAAGTCGACGCAATCCTCTATACCCACTCCCACGCCGACCACATCACCGGGTTGGACGACGTGCGTATCCTCAACCGGATCGCCGGCAAGCCGTTGCCCGCGTTTGGCGCGGCGGAAACCTTGATCGACCTGGAAACCCGCTTTCCCTACGCCTTTCGCCCGTACAAGCCGCCCGGCTTCTATCGTCCGGTGCTGGTGCCGCATCCCATCGAATTTGGCCAAACGATTGATATTGCGGGAATACCCCTGCGTCTGTTCGAGCAGGACCACGGTTACATGCGCTCCTTGGGGCTGCGCATCGGCGGCTTCGCCTATTCCACCGACGTGGTAAGGCTCGACGAAGCCGCCTTTGCCGCCTTGGCCGGCATCGACACCTGGGTCGTCGGCGGCTTCCAACGCGGCCCGCACCACACCCACGCACCACTCAAGACCGTGTTGACCTGGGTCGAGCGCCTGAAACCCCGCCGCACCATCCTCACTCATATGGGTGTGGACATGGATTGGGGTTGGATGCTGGCAAACCTGCCGGATGGGATCGAACCAGGCTATGATGGCATGGTGCTGGACTTGCCGGGCTGACGCTAGGAAGGCGCCAGCCAACGCAACCGATGGCCATCGGGGTCGCTGGCGACAAAGCTATGCCCGAACTCGGCGGTCGTCGGCGGCAACAGCACCGGGCCGGCCCAGGCGTCATGAGTGCTGTCAACGCTGGCCGGATCGGGTGCCATGATCACCATTTCATGCCCGCAATCGGCCGCTGGCAGGACCGCGCCGCGCCGCCACAGACCAAGCGACAGCGCTTCGTGCAGGTGAAACATGACGAAGCCCGGGCTGGCCTCATCAGCCGGACGGCCAAGGATTTTTTCGTAAAATCCGCTACTTGCGATCGGGTTTTCGACGTAAAGGATGATCATCGAGGGCGTGTTTATCGGGGTGCTCCGTGTTGAGTGCCCCTGTGTAACGCCGCCTCATGCCAAAAACTGTCAGCATGATTCAGCTCTCCCGCGCGCCGACCTCTTTCGACCATTCAGCGAACATTTCGCTGCGGCGTCGCGGATAGCGCGCCTCCGTCGCACCGAGCGCGGTTATGCGATCCAGCCGAAAATGCCGGTACCCGCCGCGCAGTTCGCACCAGGCCACGGCAACACGCGCACGATCGAAAAACGCCAAAGCGATCGGCCAGATCGTGCGCGACGTCGGCGCGCCATGCGCGTCGGCGTAGGAAATGTGCAATTTGCGCTCGGCGCGAATGGCGCGGCGGATGGTGTCGATCTCGGCAATCCCAGCCGCCACGGCTTCACCGGGCCCGACGAGAAGGGCGGAATTGGCAAGATCGTCGCGCCTGGCCTCTGGCAGCACGGCGGAGATCTTCGCCAGGGCATCGCGTGCGGCGTTTGCGAGGTGCCCGTCGGCGCGCTCGTGAACCCATTTGGCACCCAAGGCGAGCGCCTCGACCTCGTCGGTGGAGAACATCAGCGGCGGCAAGGTGAAATGAGGGTGCAACAGGTAGCCAACGCCGGCTTCACCATCGATACGTGCACCTTGGGCCTGCAGGCTGGCGATGTCGCGGTAGAGCGTGCGCAGGCTGATCGCCAGTTCGGCCGCCAGAGCCTGACCGCTCACCGGCCGGCGGTGCCGGCGGAGAATTTGCATCAGGTCGAGAAGGCGCTCGGCGCGTGACACCGGGCTGGTTTTACCTCCGAGTGCGCGTCTGCCGCCGTACCGCGGCGGCACCGGCCATGCCCGTCGCCAGCAGCGCGATCGAGGCAGGTTCGGGAATCCTGACATCGCCGGAAACGATATAGCGAAGGGTCTGGCAATAGGTTGACGTGCCGATGCATTCGTAGGAACTGCCACCGGTGACGATGGGGTCAACATTGACCGTGCCGGGTGCAGATTGCAGGGCGAGGGTGATGGTATCGTAGATCGAAGTCGCCGGGGTGCCGATGCTGTAGGTGTAGCTCAGCAGGTTGGAATTGAACGAGCTGTTGTCGCCGAGATGCCCGCCTGGGAAACTGCCCGAGGCCTGGATGGACATGTCGATCGGCGCCGACAGATAGCCGTAGACGTTCAGGCTGAAGACGCCGGTTACGGCGGTGCCATCGGCGAAGCGGACGTTTTCTAGTACCAGATTGAGTTCGGCACGTGCGGGTGCGGCAGTTGCGCCAAGACCGATCACGGCAAGAAGAATCAGTCGACGCATGGCGATCCTCGTTCGAGTGCAACAAACGGTGACACTACGCTTGGGATTCCAGATTGCTCAATGCAAAATGCGTGGCGCGTTTGAAAGCCTCGGATTCTCGTCATGTTTTCTTTCCATAATATACCTTCTGCGACATTTAACTGCGAGGCTGTGAACAACGATGATCAACCCTCGCCCCTACGAAGTCATCGTGCTCGGCGCCGGCGCCGCGGGCTTGATGTGTGCGATGACGGCTGGTGCGCGTGGACGCCGCGTCCTGGTGCTTGACCATGCCGAGGCTGCCGGTAAGAAGATTCTGATCTCCGGCGGCGGTCGTTGCAATTTCACCAACCTTGAGGCATCGGCTGACCGCTTCCTGTCGGGCAACTCACATTTCTGCCGGGCTGCCCTCGCCCGCTACACCCAGCATGATTTCATCACCCTCGTGGCCAAACACGGCATCGCTTGGCACGAGAAGACGCTTGGGCAGCTATTCTGCGATGGTTCGGCGCGTGAGATCGTTGCGATGTTGTTGGCCGAATGTTCTGCTGCGGGTGTCGAGATCCGGCTGGCCCATCGGATCGTCTCAATTTCGAGATCGGAGCACTTCCGCGTGGAAACCGATCATGGCGATTTCACCGCCGAATCGCTGGTGTTGGCGACTGGCGGGCTATCGATCCCCAAAATGGGCGCCAGCGGGCTGGCGTATCAAGTCGCAGCGCAATTCGGGCTACCACTCAGCGAGACGCGGCCCGGGCTGGTCCCCCTCACCTTTTCCGGTGAGACCCAGGCGATGATGCAGGGTCTCACCGGTGTTTCGCTTGACATATCAGTGACATGCGGCAAGAAGAGCTTTCGTGAGGCCATGCTGTTCACCCATCGCGGCCTCTCCGGTCCAGCGATCCTGCAAATATCGTCCTACTGGCAGCAGGGCATGCCGATTGTCGTGGACATGTTGCCGGGGGTGGACGCCGCGCGCGAACTGATTGCCCGCAAGGCGGTCCGGCCTAATGCGGAGTTGCGCACAATCCTGGCGGAATTCGTCCCACAACGCCTGGCCCAGGTGTTGGCCCGGCAGGATGGACCGATCGGGCAGATGCGGGATCGGGTCCTCGGCGATATTGCAGTGGGGATGAAAGCCTGGCGGCTGGAACCGACTGGCAGCGAGGGCTATGCCAAGGCGGAAGTCACGGTGGGTGGCGTCGATACCGCCGCTTTGTCGCAGCGCACGCTTGAAGCGCGTGATGTGCCGGGGCTGTTTGTTGTCGGCGAGGCCGTCGATGTGACCGGTTGGCTCGGGGGCTACAACTTCCAATGGGCCTGGTCCAGCGGATGGTGCGCAGGTCAGGCGGCCTGATTGTGGCAGGTTTTAAGCTTTATTAAACGCTCGCCATGCATTCTGGATGCTGCCACGGCGGGATCCGGATGTCGCGCGTCACCGATGACGTCACCAATTGGATGCTGATGTTTCGCTGGATCGTGAAGCTGATCCGCGACGAGTTCGGCATCGATGAAGCCCGGCTGACCCGTTCCGCGGTGCTGGAGACGGAGCTTGGTCTGTCGATCGAGACGATCGAGGAGGTGATGGACACCATCGCCGGCAGTTTCGGCATCCGGTTTCCGGCCGGCACGCTGGATGAGGTCGTGCGGTTGGAGGAGCTCTGCATGCTGGCGGCCTGGCTGAAGGGGCTCTACAAGCGGCCTGGCTTCATTTCCGATACGTTTGAGGCCGCCGGGCGGAGGGTGAATCCGGCCGCAGGATAGGGAGAGCACCATGCGCGCCAGCCGGATGATCCAGGTGGTGGGATGCCACGCTGAGGGCGAGGTGGGCGATGTCATCGTCGGAGGTGTGCTGCCGCCTGCTGGCGAGACGGTGTTCGCGATGATGCAGGACATGCAGCAGAACCAGGATCATATCCGCAGGCTTCTGCTGCGCGAGCCGCGCGGGTCGGTGGCGCGGCATGTCAACTTGGTGGTCCCGCCGCGCCGGGCGGATTGCGTGGCGGGGGCGATCATCATGGAGCCGACCGAGTATCCGCCGATGTCGGGATCCAACACGATTTGCATCACCACCGTGCTGCTGGAGACGGGCATGGTGCCGATGGTGGAACCCCTCACCCGTTTGAGACTGGATATGCCAGGCGGGCCGGTGGATGTGGTGGCGACGTGCCGGGATGGGAAATGCGTTTCGGTTGAACTGACCAATGTGCCGTGCTTCGCGTTGAAGCTGGATGCGGCGTTGGAGATAGCCGGCTACGGCACAATTGCCATCGATATTGCCTATGGCGGGATGATCTATGCGTTGACCGATGCGACAAAGCTCGGCTTTGCGTTGGCGCCCGATGAGGCGCGGGAGTTGGCGGTGCTGGGGGAGGCCGTGCGGGCGGCGGCACGTGAGCAGCATCCGGTGGTGCATCCGGAAAATAGCGCGATATCCGATGTTTCCATCGTGCAGTTGAATTCGCCGTTCAACGGCGCCGGCGGCGTTGGCCGGAATACGTGTATCGTCTCGCCCGGCCGGTCGGATCGCTCGCCGACCGGCACAGGGCTGTCGGCGCGGCTGGCTGTGTTGCATGCCCGCGGCTTGCTGGGCGTTGGCGACAGTTATGCGCACGAGTCGCTGATCGGGTCGCGGTTCAACGGGCGGATCGTGGCGGAAACCAGCGTTGGTGGGCGGAAGGCGATTGTGCCGGCGATCTCTGGGCGCGGGTGGATTACCGGGTTTCACTCTTATGTGGTGGATCCTTCAGACCCCTGGCCCGAGGGGTATATTGTGGCCGACACCTATGGGGTTGCGGTCAGGCCGTGAGAGCGGGAATAGGCGTTTGGCGGCGGCGGTATGTGGGCCGCGAGAAATGCCTGGTCGGGTCGCCAGATTTCGATCTTCATCGGGTGGCAGGCGGCAGCGTCCGACGAGTGCGAGGCGCTGCAGTCGCCGCCGGGGCAGGCGGAGAGGCCGGCGATGAGGTCGATTTCGGCTAGGAACTCGATGTAGTCGCCGGGGCGGACGGGGCTGGCTTTCATGAAATACTGGTGGGTGTCGTGGGTGAAGCCGGTGCACATGAAGACGTTCAGCACGTCGTGCACCAGCATCTCGGCCTCGGCGAGCGGCAGGTTGCGGGTTTTGGCCAGGGCGCGGGTGAGGTTGGAGTGGCAGCAGTGGTGGTACTCGCCGCCGGAGAGCAGGCGGTTGGTGTAGGGGTCGCAGCGGGTGCCGATGACGTCGTGCACGCCGCCGCCGTCCTGGTCCCAGCCGTACCAGGCCAGGGTATCGTGGGTGATGGTGGCCATTGGACGGAGATGCGGCAGGGTGCTCCAGAGCCGGTGACCGGTTGTGACATGGGTTGCGTGCAGAGCGCGGGTTTTGCCGCTGAAGAAGCGTTCGGTGAGATCGTGGGCGTTCCACAGGTTGAGGTCGCCGACCTGCGGGCCTTCGATGCTGACGATGCGGAAGAAGTGTCCGGCCGGGACCGGGACGGCGAGCGCCTCGCGCGGGGGGACGATGTGTTCGGCGAGTTTGGTCATCTGCTGGCGCGCCGCTTCTAGGCGCGGCATGTCGGGTTGCGGCAGGGTGCTGACGGGGTAGCAGACCACGGCCGGCCGGGCGCGGCGTTCGGCGGCGTCGGCGGGGGCGCGCATCTGGCTTAGTCCCGGGTGTCGGTCGGGGTGATGCGGCGCGGCAGGCCCTCGCGGTAGTTGTAGTTGGTGTTCGCGGCTTCGCCGTGCGGGACGGTGCAGCCGGCGTAAGTGCCGTCTTCGTTGTGGAACTGCGTGCGGTGGGTTTCGACGTCGCCCCAGATGGCGCCGAGTTGGTGGTAGTGGAACTGGATGGCGCGGCGGCGCAGGTCGGATTTGTTGGGGGCGGTGAAGTGATGCAGCAGGGAGTGGAAGATCAGCGCATCGCCTGGCTGCATCGAGATCGGCACGCGTTGGCTGACGCGGACCTTGCCGGGGATGATGCGGCAGCGGTTGAAGTCGTTTTCGTGCACATGCGGCACGCCGCCTTCGAGATGGGTGCCGGGGACCAGTTCCATGCAGCCATTCATCGGCAGAGCCGGGTCGAGCGCGATCCAGACACCGACGATGAGTGCGGGGTCGGTGAGGCGGAAATAGGCGGCGTCCTGATGCCAGGGTTTTTCCGAGCCGATCCGCGGCGGTTTGACCAGGGCCATTTCCTGAAACAGCAGGCGGCCGCGGCCGAGCAACTGGTCGAGGATGGCATGCAGGCGGGCCGAGTTGGCGGCGGCTTTGAGGGCGGGGGCGTCCTCGGTGAAGTCCATGTATTTGCGGATGAAGAGTTCGCGGGACTCGGCGGGCGGGTTTTCGTGGCCGGTTTCGAACATCAGGGTGGTTTCGCGCGCGGCGATTTTGCCGGTGGCGAGATCGGAGAGCGCCTGTTTGCAGGCTTCGACATTTTGCGGGCCGAGCAGGTCGCGCACGACGATGTAGCCGTCCTGGCGGTACTGGACGAGTTCGGCTTCGGTGAGGTCCATGCGTGCTTCCCTGTGAAGGCCCCTGCCCTCTCCCGGTTTGCGGGAGAGGGCGCCCGGGCGTCAGGCGGCGGTTACGGTGTGGCCGAACATGTGTTTGCGGGCTTCGTCGTCGAACTCGGTCTTGAAGGCGTGCCGGTCCTTGATTGCCAGCGCGCGGGCGGTGGCCGGACGGGCGGAGATCTCGTCGAGCAGGCGTTTGATGTTGGGGTATTTCTCCCAGGCGTGGTCATCGCCCAGCACGAAGGGGATCAGCCGTGCCCAGCCCCAAAAGGCCATGTCGACGTAG
>CAIRTN010000275.1 GCA_903881515.1 uncultured Rhodospirillales bacterium
ACCACCGCGCTCGACGTCACCATCCAGGCGCAGATTCTCGATCTTCTATTGCGCCTGCAGCAGGAGATGGGCACCGCCATCATCCTGATCACCCATGATCTTGGTGTTGTCGCCGAGACCGCGCAGCGCGTGGTGGTGATGTATGCCGGCCGCAAGATCGAGGAAGCCTGCGTCGAGGCCCTGTTCGAACGCCCGCTGCATCCCTACACGCGCGGCCTGCTCGCCAGCGTGCCCAGGCTGGCCAGCCTGTCCGGCGCCGCGGCCGAGCGTCTTGCCGAAATCCCCGGCATGGTCCCGCCGCTGACGTCTTTGCCGCAGGGCTGCGCCTTCGCCCCGCGCTGCCCCCTGGCCGACGCGCACTGCCACGCCGTCTACCCGCCCTATGTCGAAATCCTGCCCGGCCACGCCACCGCCTGCTGGAAGGCGACGCCATGACCGCCCCGGTGCTCGAAGTCACCGACCTGCGCAAGCACTTCACCGTGCGCAAAGGCCTGATGCGCCGCCGCGTCGGCCAGGTCTTCGCCGTCGACGGCGTCAGCTTCACCATCGCCCCCGGCGAAACCCTCGGTCTGGTCGGTGAATCCGGCTGCGGCAAATCCACCGTCGCCCGCACCGTGATGCGCCTGATCGAACCCAGCGCCGGCAGCATCAAACTCGGCGGCACCGACGTGACGAGGCTCTCGCGCCGCGAAATGCGCCCGTTCCGCCGTCAGATGCAGATGATTTTTCAGGACCCGTTCTCGTCCCTGAACCCGCGCATGACCGCCGGCCAGATCGTCGCCGAGCCCTTGCTGGTGCACGGTGTCGCCACCGGCAAGGCTGCCGAGGAACGCGCCGAGGCCCTGTTCGCCCAGGTCGGCCTGCGCACCGGGCAGATGCGCAACTACCCGCACCAGTTCTCCGGCGGCCAGCGCCAGCGCATCTCCATCGCCCGCGCCCTCGCCCTCGGCCCCAAGCTGATCATCGGCGACGAACCGGTCTCCGCCCTCGATGTCTCGATCCAGGCCCAGGTGATCAACCTGCTCGCCGACCTGCAAAAGGCGCACGGCCTGTCCTACCTGTTCATCGCCCACGACCTCGCCGTGGTCGAACACATCAGCCACCGCGTCGCCGTGATGTATCTCGGCCGCATCGTCGAAATCGCCGACAAAACCACCCTGTTCCAGCGCCCGCTGCACCCCTACACCGAAGCCCTGCTCGCCGCCGTGCCGGTCCCCGACCCCAAACTGAAACGCCGCCGCAACCTGCTCGACGGTGACGTCCCCTCCCCGCTCAATCCCCCCCCCGGCTGCGCCTTCCACACCCGCTGCCCGATAGCCGAAGCCCGCTGCCGCAGCGAAACCCCGCTCCTGCACCAGGCCGCCGGCGACCACCACGTCGCCTGCCATTTAAGGTAGGGCTTGTAGGGCGGGTTAGCGAAGCGTAACCCGCCACCTCTCCCCACCACGCACGTCAAAAAAAAATCCGCACTGCCCGCATTTTTTCCTTGCCATCCAACGATAAGTTATATAAAACCACATTCATGGCTATAATGCCCCCGGCCCACATCGCGTCTGGCCACCTCAAAACCCTCGTCGCCCGTGTGCGGCACGCCGGCGGAGCTGTGTCCGAAACCATCCTGCTCTGGCTCGCCCTGCGCCAACTCTTCGCCAGCCTCGAAAAGCTGTTCACCGCCTGGCGCAATGGCGAACTCCCCCCGCTGCCCCAACCAGCGCCCCAAGCCACCGAACCCACCCCGCGCGCCAGTGCCGCGCCGCGAACCCGTACCCCCCGTACGCCTCACGCCAGGGCTCCGCGCGCCCGAACCGCGCCCCGCCCGCCCGTGGCAGCACCGAACCGTCCAACCAGGCCGCGCCCCCGGCTCACCCAAGCCGTCTCGCGCTGGCACAGCCTCTGCTACGCCCCCAAGCCAAATCCAAAAATAAAGACGCCTCAGCGCCTATGCCTATGCACGTTCTATTTGTTCCGATTTGGCAATAAACTAGCGAACCCCTACAGCCGCCCCAGCCGGCCGCCGGTCATCATGCGCGCCGTACAGATAACCCGCCCGCATCGCCCCCGAAGCCGCGGCATCATTCCCCCGCGAAACCGGCGCCCCGGTCCCCTGCCCAACGGCAATAATCTCCGCCGCCCCCCACGGCGCGTCCTCGCGGATCGCATGCCCCATGCCCCGCAACAGCGCCAGCGTATCGGGCGACAGCCCCCGCGCCTCCACCTCGATCCGGTCCGGCAGCCACTGGTGATGGATGCGCGGCGCGTTCACCGCCTCCTGCGCCTCCATGCCGAAATCCAGCATGTTCAGCGCCACCTGCAACGTGATGGTGATAATCCGCGGCCCGCCCGGCGAGCCCAGCACCATCAGCAGCTTGCCGTCGCGCGTCACAATGGTCGGCGCCATCGACGACAGCGGCCGCTTGCCCGGCGCAATTGCATTGGCCTCGCCCTGCACCAGCCCGAACAGGTTCGGCGCCCCGGGCTTGGTGGTGAAATCATCCATCTCGTCATTCAGGAAGAACCCGGTATCCCCGGCAATCACCTGCGCCCCGAACCGTCCGTTGATCGTATAGGTCACCGCCACCGCATTGCCGGCGGCATCCGCCACCGAATAATGCGTCGTCTCCGGCTTCTCATGCGGCGGCGTCGCCAGGCTCAACGCTTTCGACGGCGTGGCGTGCGCCAGATCGATGCTGGCCCGAATCGCCGCCGCATAGGCCGGCGACAACAGCCGCTCCAGCGGGTTCTGCACAAAATCCGGATCGCCCAGCGACAGGTTGCGGTCGAGAAAAGCATGCCGCATCGCCTCGGCCATCACATGGACCGCAGCCGCCGACCCCGCGCCCATCGCCCGCAAATCATAGCCCGACAGAATATTCAGAATCTCGCACAACGTCGTCCCACCGCTCGACGGCGGCGGTGCGGAAATGAACACCGCCCCGCGATAGCTACAGGTCAACGGCGCCCGCTCGCGCGCCCGATACAAGTCCAGGTCGGCCGCCGTAAGCACCCCCCCATTCGCCTGCGAAGCCGCCGCGATCGCCGTGCCAATGCGCCCCCGGTAAAACCCATCCCGCCCCTCCGCGGCGATGGCCTCCAAGGTCCGGGCCAGATCGCCCTGCACCAACCGATCGCCCGGCTGCAACGGCGAGCCATCCGGGCGCAGAAAAATCCCGGCAACATTGGGCTGCTTGCGGAACGCCGCGGTATCGCGATCCATAATGTCGGTATCGCCGCGCGTCAGAATGAACCCCTCGCGCGCCAGCCGGATCGCCGGCGCCATCAGCACGCCGCGCGGCAGACTGCCATAAGCCTCACGCGCCGCCTCCAATCCGGCGACGGTGCCCGGCACCGCGATGGCACGCCAGCCATACAGGCTCGATGCGCCCTGCTGATACATCCCCGCGGTTGCCGCGGCCGGCGCCGTCTCGCGGAAATCCAGAAACACCGCCCGGCCATCGGCCAGCCGCAGCGTCATGAACCCGCCGCCGCCAATATTGCCGCAGCACGGATTGACCACCGCCAGCGCGTACCCCACGGCAATCGCCGCATCCACCGCGTTGCCGCCCTGCGCCAGGATCTCGGCCCCCGCCTCGCTGGCGAGCACCTGCGATGAAACCACCATCCCCCCCGCCGCCTCCACCGCCGGGCGCGAGGCGGCGAGCGCCGGCGCCGCAAGCAGCAGGAACGCAGCCAGGAAGCGGATCACCCGCGTGTCGGAATGGTCACGCCGATCATGTCGCCCTCATCGACCAGGGCGGCCAGCTGCTCGACGCTCCAGCCTTCGGTCCCCTCCGGCCGCAGCGGCAGCACCATCCAGCGATAATCGGCCGTGCTGTCGACCACCCGCAGCTTCACGCTGTCGGGCAGCACCGTGCCCCACTCGGCAATCAGTCCGCGCGGATCGCGCACGGCGCGCGAGCGATAGGCCGCCGATTTGAACCAGAACGGCGGATAGCCCAGCACGGCGCGCGGATAGCAGGAGCACAGGGTGCAAACCACCACGTGATGCACCTCTGCGGTATCCTCCAACACCCCCAGCGGCGGCAGCCCCCGCATCGGAATGCCCATCGATTCCGCGGCCAGCGTGCCGTTGGCCAGCATCTGCGCGCGAAACTCGGGCTCGGTCCAGGCGCGGGCGACCATCTGAGCGCCGCGCGCCGGCGAGGCCTGGTCAGTGATCCGAATCCGCTCGGCGATTTCATCCGGCGCGGCGATGCCCTTGGCGGCCAGCAGCGCACTGATCGCGTCGAGCAGCTTGCCGCTCGGGGTTTCCAGCAGGCTCATGCCGCCTCCAGCCAATGTTCGAAGATTTCCACCACCAGCGCATCGCCGGCCCGGCCCTCGGGCCAGTGCATCGGCAGGTCGAAGCGCACATGGTACAGCGCCTTCGCCGGCGCCGGCCGCGCGAAAGCCAGATCCTCGGGATTGGGGAAATCGCCCAGATGACGCTCCACCGTCCCGATCTCACCGCGCAGATAATGCGGCGTGCGGATATGGCAGGGGCCCCTTGTCTCCGGCCAATCGTCGCGCACACGCACGCGCTGCCCTGCTTCCAGCATCATGCTTCCCCCAGGGCGGTCCGCAGCTCCGCCTCGGTGATCACGCCTTTTTCCAGCAGGTTGAACGTGATCGATCGGATCCAGCGTTGATAGTAGGACAGCCGATGATACTCCGCCTCCGGGATCGCCTCGATGCCCCGGCGTAGCTCATCAACCGACATCACCCGCTTGCCGCCCAGGATCTGCCGGATGGCATCGACATGCTTGTCGAAATCGCTCAGCGCATGCGGCTCGGTGTCCACCGCATCGCAGAAATATTTGGAGACGCCGCCCATGTCGTGCTGTGCGCGCGGGCGGTCTTCCGGAAGATCTGATGTCGCGTTCATGCGGCACTTTAACCCGAAAAAAACCGCGCTAGCTACCCACAGCCTCGCCGGCCGAGATGCCCCACATCGCCGACCGCTTGATCCAGCCGTGATACGACCCTGCGCCGACATCGCACCATTCGGCTGTGGCCGCACAGCTGTTGATATGGCCGACCACCCCCGGCTTCAGGATCGCCACCGGATCGGCATCGTCGCGCGCACGGGCCCTCAGCGTGGCATCGCCGCCTTTCACCACAAAGCCGCGCCGCCCGGTCAGCGTCGCGGAATGCACCCAGCCCTTCACCCCGTCCTGATCGGCCACCAGGCGCCAGACCTCGAACTCCCGCTCGATCTGCACCGGCAGATCGCGGCGGCGATACACCCATTCGATCGGATAGCGCTGCCCCGGCCCCTTGCGCAGATTGACCTCGTCGGACCGCAAAGCGGCCCAGCGCGGGATCGGCTGCCCGGTGACGCTGCCCTTGTTCGGATCAACCGGCGGCTTCTCCGGCGGCGGCGGCGTGGTCGCTACCGGGGCATCGGCCGGCTTGCTCAAAACCACCGCGGTCGCCCCGACCGCCGCCGCGGCCGCGACAGGCTTCGTCACCACGGAATGCTTGGCCGGCGGCGGCTTCTGCGCATGGCCATTCTTCGCCGGCGGCACCACCGGCGGCGGCTTGCCGGGCGCGGAATGACCCAGCGCGGAGGATTCAGCGACCGGTGCCACCCGCTGCACCGGCGTGATCGGCGCGGCCTTTGGCGGTGCGGCGGGGGCGGCCGGATGGCTGCCGGGCTTGGGCGCCTGCAGCGTGCCCTGAGGCGGCGTGGTCTGCGCGCGGGCATCCAGGCCCGCGACAGCGAGCACAACGACGCAAACTCCAGCCAGGCGCAACCTTCCCATCGCCCATCCGTGCCAAGACTTACGGTATCGGGTCAAGCTCTTCGCTACAGGGTAACGATCTGGGCGCCGTCGGTGGCGCCCAGAAACGTGGTGACACCGGCGATTTCCACGCCCGGCGCCAGCGCCCCGGCATCGATCCCGGCCATCCTTAACCCGGCCTCGCAGGCGATCAGCCGCACCCCCAGCTCAGCGCTGGCCTCGCGCAACTCGGCAAAACCGCCCACCCCGCGCGCGATCACCCGCGCATCCCGGCCCGCATCCTCCAGCCCGCCCCAATCGGCACACAACGCCCGGCAGCCTTCATTGGTAGCGAACAGCACAACCCCCCGCCCGATCGCCGCCGCCCCGGCCGCGAGCACGAACGCGTAATGCGCCCGCTCATGACTGCCGGAGATCAATAGAATGCCCAGATCAGACGGCACAGACAGGCACGCTCGCGCTATGGCCGGACAGATCCTTCAACGTCGCCTCCGGCCCGCAGGCCGGGCAGCCGGGGTCGGAGCGCAGCTTGATGGTGCGGAACCGTGTGGCCAATGCGTCCCATACCAGCAGCCGGCCGGCCATGCTCTCGCCGATGCCCATGATCTCCTTCAACACCTCGGTCGCCTGCAACGTGCCCATCACCCCAGTGACCGCACCCAGCACACCGGCCTCGCTGCATGTGGGCACCATCCCAGCCGGCGGCGGCGCGGGGTAGAGACAGCGATAGCATGGGCACTCAGCGCCGGCATGCGGCTTGAACACCGACAACTGCCCCTCGAACCGCAGCACCGCCGCACTCACCAGCGTCCGCCGCGCCAGCACGCAGGCATCGGCGACCAGGAACCGTGTCGGGAAATTATCGGTGCCGTCGCAGACGATGTCGTAGCCGGCGATCAGCTCCAGCGCATTTTCCGGGCTGAGCCGGGTGCGGTGTTCGATGATATTCAGCCCGGGATTGATCGCCCGCGCCGCATTGGCCGCACTTGTGGCTTTCGGCTGGCCCAGATCGGCCATGCCATGCGCCACCTGCCGTTGCAGGTTCGACAGCTCGACCACATCGTCATCGACAATGCCGATGGTGCCGATCCCGGCCGCGGCCAGATACAGCGCCAGCGGCGAGCCCAGCCCGCCGGCGCCGATGATCAGCACCTTGGCCGCCCGCAGCTTCGCCTGCCCCACCCCGCCGACCTCGGCCAGCAGGATATGGCGCGAATAGCGGCTGATCTCGTCTTCGGTGAAATCCATGTCCATCGCGCGATCATACACGGTTGGTGTATCGCAGGGGAGGATGCAGGAGATGACCGACATGACCGATCGCGCCCTTGTGCTTTTTTCCGGTGGACAGGATTCCGGCACCTGTCTCGCCTGGGCGCTCGACCGCTACGCCCATGTCGAAACCGTCGGCTTCGCCTATGGCCAGCGCCATGCCGTCGAACTCGCCTGCCGCGAACCGCTGCGCGCGGCACTGGCCGGCATCAACGGCTGGGGCGCCCGGCTCGGCCAGGATCATATGGTCGAGATGGGCGCCAGCCTGGCCGGCATCGGCGAAACCGCGCTGACCTCCGACGCCGAAATCCGCATGACCCAATCCGGCCTGCCAAGCACCTTCGTACCCGGCCGCAACCTGCTGTTCCTGACCTATGCCGCCGCGATCGCCTATCGGAGGGGGATCAAGCGCGTCGTCACCGGCGTCTGCGAGACCGATTATTCCGGCTACCCCGATTGCCGCGACGACACGGTGAAGGCGATGCAACTGGCGCTGAACCTCGGCATGGAGGCGCGCTTCGTGCTGGAAACCCCGCTGATGTGGATCGACAAGGCGGCTACCTGGGCGCTGGCCCGCGCCCTCGGTGGCGAGGTGCTGGTCGAGGCGCTGCGCCTGCAAAGCCACAGCTGCTATCGCGGCGAGCGCAAAATCCTGCACCCCTGGGGCTATGGCTGCGGTGCCTGCCCGGCCTGCGACCTGCGCGCCGAGGGCTGGCGCGGCTTTACCGCGGCGGCACCCGCAGACTGACCTCGACACTCCCCGAGCCCATCATATCGGTCGCCCGCACGGTCCAGTTCCCGCCGGGATCATCGCGCTCGAACGCGATCGTGGGCGTCAGCGCGGCGCCGGTCAACGTCATGTTGAACCCGGTGCTTGGCGCGCCATCCGGGCGGAGCAGATCGATATGAACAATATGCGCCGCCGCCGCCGACGGGCCGGACAGGCTGACGACCAGCCGTGCGTTGCGGCCCGGCGTCACGATACCGATGACCGGCTTCGGCAGCGCGGCTGGCGCCAGGGCCAACAGAGTGGGCACCGCCGGATCGAGCGAAACCGGCAGGGTATCGGTGGCGGTGATCCCGCCGCCGCGCATGTTCTGAATCGTCCGCGCCGCCGGTAGCTTCACCACAACCTCCCGCTGGCCGCCGCCCGCCACGTAATCGGCCTGGATCCCGGTCAGCAGCACGCCGCCGTTGCGCCAGAGATACACCTGCACTCCCGTGGCCGGCGTGCCATCGGGATTGGTGACGTGCAGCAGCGGGTCAATGCCGGCGCGATGCAGCACGTCGGTCATCAGGGCCGGATCGCCGGGGATGCCCGGAAAGTTCGGCAGCACCTGGGTCGGCCGGCTACGGCCATGCTGATCAAGCGCCCCGGGCGGGCCATCGGCGAGCACCTTGCCGCCAGCAGCCAGGAAACGCCGGATCGCGGCCACCTCCGCATCCGACAGCGCCAGCGACCGCGGCAGGATCAGCATGCCGATGCCGTCATGCTCCAGCGCCCCGGCCACCAGACTCTCCGGGGTCAGCATGTGTGGCTGGATGGCGATATGCTGCAGCAGGCTCAACGCGCCGCCCATCGCCCGGCGCATCGCATCGTCGATCCCGCCTTCAACCTCGGAGGTCCGCGCCGCCCAGCCAGCACCGCCGCTGCGACGGTCCAGCAGCCAGTTCACGTGCTGGCTGACCGGCGAATAGAGGATCGCCACCGGATCGTAATGCGCCCGCGCGGCGAGAAACTGCGCACCGATCCCCCCGGCCAGCGCATTGAACGTCGGCGCCAGGCCCCGCGCACGGTCGGACGGCACCGCGCCAGGCAGCAGCATCGGCGGATCGTCCCACACCACGGTGCCGGCAACGCCCTGCAGCGCCTCCCGCCAAAGCCGCGAGACTTCCTCCGGCCCCGCACCGAAGCTGGTGGAGAGCGGGATCAGCGCTGGGTTCACCGCGCGGGCGATCTGCAGATTGCCGGCCGCGACATACATCTCCATCACATCGACGGCTTTCGGCAGCCGCGTGTAGTCATAGCCGCCGCGGCCCGGCACCTGCGCGCCCTCGATCGCCGACAGGGCGGAGGGATCGGCGGCATGGATCGCGTCGGTTCCCGCACGGATCGCCTGCGCGAAGGCCAGATCCATAAAGGTCTTGAAATCGGTCCAGGCGGAGAAATTGCCGTCGCGCCGCTCCAGCGCCGGCGTGGTCTTCTGCGGCACCACGTCGTCCCATTTCGCGAAGCTGCTGCCCCACTGCGCGTTCAGCGCGCCCAGCGTGTGGTACTCGCCGCGCAGCCAGGTGCGAAATGCGGCCAGCGACGTCGGCCCATAGTCGAAATCCCACGCCGCGGTCAGGTCGGCGATGCCGGTCTCGTCGCCCAGATTGTAGAACAGCGGCCGGTTCGGCGCGTGCAGGCGCACCGTCTCTGTCAGCCGGGCAGTGATCCGCTCGATCCAGGCATCGTCGGACAGGCTGGGCTGCCGCTCATAGCTGGTGGGGTCGCCCAGCCCCCGCTTGCGCGTCTCGTCCATCAGCCAGGTGACCTGGCCGGGATGCTCCGGCGTCCAGCGGTGATAGGGGGCGTAGAAATCCGTGGCGAGATTCTCGACGTAATACGGCGTGCCGGATTTGCGCACCTCCTCGGTCGATTTCTGCACCGCTGCGGGGTCGATCTGCGGTGTGCGGATGCCCAGCACCTTGGCGCTGTCGACGCCGACCGCATGCAGCGCATCATAGCCGGGCGCCTTCTGGTCGCTCCAGATCATCACGCGGTATTCCGGCCAGCGCGGGTCGGCCTGGGCCGCGGCGGGCAGCAGCACGGCCAGCAGCGCCAGACAGCGCCTCATGGCCGGCGCAATTCCGGCCGCGCCAGCAAGGCGGGCAGCGCGAGGAAGGTCACGAGCAGCGTGCACAACAGGCTCAACAGCAGCAGCACCCCCATGCTGGAGGTGCCGGGATGGCGGCTGAACGCTAGCGAGCCAAACGCGGTCGCCGTAGTCAGTGCAGAGAACAGGATGGCGCGCGCGGTCGCGGTTCCCAGGAAACGGCGATGTCCGGCACGCCAGTTCATCACGAAATAGATGTTGAATGACACGCCAACCCCCTGCAGCAACGGCAGTGCGATAATATTGGCGAAATTCAACGGCAACGCCAATGCCACCATTGCCGCCAGCGTCATCAACGCCGACAGCAGCAACGCGCCGAGCACCAGCGCCACATCCACCGCCCGCCGCAGCACCAGGCTCAGCAGCACTGCAATCGCCAGAAACGCACCGCCCAGGGCCGCGCGAAACGCGCCGATGATGGTATCGGCGGTCTCGACGATCTGCACCGCCGCCCCGCCAGCCTCCGGAGCGACGGAATGGATCTCGCTGACGAATGCATGCAGCCCGGCGGAATCCCGCGCCGCCGCGCGGGCGATCGCCTGCACCCGCATCCGACCGTCCGGCAGGCGCCAGTCGCGCGCGATTTCGGCGGGCACATCGGCAAGGCTGACAGGTTGCGCCAGCAGGCCCAGCCGCAGCCGGCGCAACTGATCCGGCAGAAACCGCACCAGCGCGGCGTTGGCGTCCATCAGCGTGGCGTCGGTGGCCGCGGCCAGCCGCTTCAGGTCGTCGGCAATCGCGGCCAGCGGATCGGCCGGCGGCAACTTTGCCAGCGCCGGTTCGATCTGCGCCAGCGCGGCCCGCGCGGCTAGGCGGAGATCCTCCGGCTGCACCGGCGCCGCGGCGGCGCGCGGCGCCAGCGTGGCGGCCAGCACACCGGCGGCATCGGCGATCAGCGGCAGCTTGGCGGCCTGGTCTTCCGGCACGAAGCTGGCCAGCGAGAGCACGTCCTCGGTGAGCTTCAGGGCGTGGAGTTTGGTGACGAGGGCCGCAGCGGTATCCGCATCCTTCGCGATGATGTCGGCGTTATAGGGCTGCGTCGTCGGCTCATTCATCAGGTCGTACAGCGTGCGCATCGCCTCGGTGCTGGCCACCTTGGTGTGCAGCGGGTCGCTGTCGAAGCGCAGCCGCGGCACCAGCACCACGCCAGCCACCGCAAGCAAAGCGAATGCCGCCAATACCACTGGCCGCACCCGCAGCAGGTGGCGCTCCAGCCGCCCGGCCCAGGCGAAACCGATCTCCCCCTCGCCGCCGCGCGGCGCGGACAGCCGCAGCAGCGCCGGCAACAGCGTCATGGTGATCAGCAGCGCGATCACCATGCCGCCGCCGGCGATCAGGCCAAGCTCGGCAACGCCGCGAAAATCCGTCGGCGTGAAGGCCAGGAAACCGGCCGCGGCCGCCAGCGCGGCAATGGCGATCTGCGGCCCAACCGTGATCGCCGTGCTCTGCATCGCCGCCCCTGCCGCATCGAAGCCGCGCGCGTCGCGGTAGCGCACGCCGAACTGGATCGCCAGATCGACGGCCAGTCCGACGAACAGCACGGCAAACGCCACCGAAATCAGGTTCAGCGTGCCCACCACCAGCGCGGCGTAGCCCGTCGTCAGCACCAGGCCCACAATCAGCGTGACCACCACCGGCACGATCAGCCGCCACGACCGCAGCGCCAGCACCAGCCACAGCACGATCAGCGCCACGCTCGCCAGGGTGCCGCCGAGCGCGCCATCGGCGACGGTGGAGAACTCCTCGTCGGCCAGCGCGACCGGCCCGGTGATCCGCACATGCGCCATGCCGGCGCGGACGAACTCCAGCCGGGCCGCGGCCGCACGGATGCTCGCCACCGCGCTGCCGCCGGCTTCGAGTTCGCCATGATCGAGCACCGGGTTGATCAGTACGATGCGATAGGGCCCGGCGAGATCGGCCAGCTTGCCGCCCAGCAGTCGCTCCCACGACAATGGCACCGGATGGCCATCTGCCGCAGCCTTCAGGGCAGCGTGAAATCCGTTCAGCGCCGGCGCGAACGAGGTCAGGTCCGCCTCGCCACGCGCCGCGCCCATGCCCAGCAGCGACAAGGCCGCAAACAGCCCGCGCGCCGAGGGATCGGCGGCCAACTGGCCCAGGAACGGCTGGGCATCGATGGTGCGGTCCAGCACCTCGGCGAGGTCCTTGGTGTCCAGGAACATCAGCCCATTGGCTTCCAGATACGGCGAGGCATCCGGGCGCCAGGCGGCGCGGATATGCGTGGTATCGGCCGCGATCGCCGCGGTCAGCGCGGCGGCGGTGGTCTCGGCGATCTCTGGCGCGGTGCCGTCGACCACGGCGACCAGCAGGTCCTGGAACTGCGGAAACGCCCGGTTGAACGCCGCCTCGCGCTGCATCCATGGCAGGCTCGGCGCGAACAGCTCGTTGGTATCGGTGGTGATACCCAGCCGGTTCATGGCGAGCCAGCCGGCGACCAGCACCAGCAGGACGGCCGTCAGGCAGACGGTGACCGGACGCCGCCACCCCAGGCTGGCCAGCGTCGTGAGCGGGTTGAACAGCTTCATCCCGCCGGGATACCGGCTTCGCGCCAGCCGGTCCACCTGCGGCTTTGACGAAACCCGCGCGCTACGACAGAACATGCGCAACGATGGAGGAAACCGCCATGACGCCGCGCACCCGTCCGCCTTTCCGTGCCGACCATGTCGGCAGCCTGCTGCGCCCGATCGCGCTGCGGGAGGCCCGTACCGCCCGCGCCGCCGGCACGCTCGATGCCGCCGGGTTGCGCGCGGTTGAGGATCGCTGCATCGAGGCCGCGATCGCCAAACAGGAAGCGATCGGCCTACGCGCCGCCACTGATGGCGAGTACCGCCGGGCCTACTGGCATTACGATTTCGTCTCCCGCCTCGAAGGCGCCGAACTCTATGTCCCCGAGACCAAGGTGGAATTCAAAGGCGGCGTGCAACTGGGCCACAAGCTGCGGGTGAACGGCCGCATCGCCTGGAAAGACCCGGTGTTCGTCGACGATTACCGCTTCGTCGCCGGCCATACCCGCACCGCGATCGCCAAGCAGACCATCCCGGCGCCCTCGGTGCTGCATTTCCGTGGCGGCCGCGATTCGATCGACCCGGCGATCTACCCGACCCTGGAACCGTTCTTCGCCGATCTCGCCGAGGCCTATCGCGGCGCGGTGCAGTCCTTCGCCGCCGCCGGCTGCCGCTACCTGCAGCTCGACGAGGTCAACATCGCCTATCTTTGCGACCCCGAACAGATCGCCGGACTGAAACAGCGCGGCGACTACGTCGAAGGCCTGCTCGATATCTATGCCGGCATGATCAACCGCGCCATCGACGGCCGCCCCGCCGACATGGCGGTGTCGATGCATCTGTGCCGCGGCAATTTCCGCTCCACCTTTGTCGCCAAGGGCGGCTACGAACCGGTGGCCGAAGTGCTGTTCAACCAGATCAACGTCGACGCCTATTTCATGGAATGGGACAGCGACCGCGCCGGCGGGTTCGAACCGCTGCGCTTCGTGCCGCGCGGCAACAAGCTCGTCGTGCTCGGCCTGGTCACCAGCAAGACCGGCGCGCTGGAAAGCAAGGACGAGCTGAAACGCCGCCTGGACGAGGCCAGCAAATACGTGCCGCTGGAGCAGCTGGCCCTCAGCCCGCAATGCGGCTTTGCCAGCACCGAGGAAGGCAACCTGCTGACCGAGGACGAGCAGTGGCGCAAGCTGGAACTCTGCGTCGAGGTTGCGCGCGAGGTTTGGGGCGCGGTTTAAGCCAACGCCCCACGGTCGCCGGACTACCGCGAGGAGGTCCGCACCCGGGCGAAGAAGTCCAGATTGGCCGACGTATTGGGCTCGTCGAGATCCACCCGGCTGACCATGGCGGCGCGTTCGGCATCGCCGCTCAAGCCGTAGGCGAGGGCCAGGTTTTCGCGGATCTTCGGGGTTGCCGCCGCATTGCGGGCGAGCGGGGCGAGCAGGGCGATGGCTTGTTTGTAGTCGCCGCTGAGCGCGAGCGAGAGGCCCAGATTGTTGCGGGCGGCGACGCTGCGCGGCGCGAGCAGCAGGGCGGCGCGATAGGAGTCCTGGGCCTCGGCGTGCCGTTCCAGACTGTCCAGCACCACACCGCGATTGACCAGCACACGGGCTTCCTTCGGCGCCATGGCGAGTGCCTGGTCGGCGGCTTTCAGCGCGATGTCCGGCTCGCCGAGCGCGGTATGGGCGCGCACCAGGCCCAGCCAGGCGGCGAGGGCGGCTGAGGTCGGCACGGCGCGGGAGTAGGTCTCGACGGCATCATCATAATGGGCGGCCTCCAGCATGGTGTCGGCGCGCTCGATGAGCAGTGACGGATCCTTGGCCGTGCCGTCGTCGAGGTCTGCATAGAGTTGCAGGGCCGAGACCAGATCCCCCGAGCTATGGGCGGCGCGCGCCAGATGGAGCGAAACGCCGGCGTTGCTGGCGGATCCGCCGAGCGGCCCGCCGCCGCAGGCCGCCAGGGCCAGGCAGGAGCTCAGCAGGATGATGCGGGTGAGATGGATGGGAGACATGGGCAAGCCCCTGATTCTGGCCGCGTGGCGCGAGAAGGGCGGTTTTCCGCGGAGTTCGGTGTGAGCGGACTGTGCTAAAATTAAATTCACATAGCATTGATGCAGATCAACGCGCACTTCACTGCGTCGATGCACTTTGCTGCGTGTCGAACGGTTACCGACACAACAAACAACGGAGAGAGTGTCATGCTGAGCCTGTTCCGCACCTTCACCGACGCACGGATGATCCGGTCTGTGGAAGGCGTTACCGCCATTGAGTACGGCCTGATCGCAGCCCTGGTGGCCGTCGCGATCATCACCGCCGTCACCTTGGTCGGCACCAACCTTGGCACGTTGTTCACCAACGTGGCCGGACATCTGCACACCTAAATCCAGACTGGCCGCCGCCGCGCCAAACGCGGTGAAGGTCTAACCCCCAACGCAAAGGAACGTGTCGTGCTTCATCTCATCCAACGCCTGCAGAGCTACCGGCCGATCCAATCCGAAAGCGGCGTGACCGCGATCGAATACGGCCTGATCGCCGCCCTGGTCGCCGTTGCGATCATCACCGCGGTCACCCTGGTCGGCACCAACATGAGCACGTTGTTCACCAACGTCGCCGGCCATCTGCACACCTGATGCAACGCCCTGGTCCGCTGGGCCGCCGCGCCAATAAGCGGCGGCACCAGGCGGGGCGGGGAAAACTGAAAAGGAACGCGTCATGCTCAACCTCAAACACCTGATCGGCTTGCCGGTCGTGAAATCCGAAAGCGGCGTGACCGCGATCGAATACGGCCTGATCGCCGCCCTGGTCGCCGTTGCGATCATCACCGCGGTGACTCTGGTCGGCACCAACATGGGCACGTTGTTCACCAACGTCGCCGGATACCTGCACACCTGAACGACTGCCGGAGACGATGCCGGGGTCGGACTAGCTTTTCCGGAGATTGGATCCATGCATCCGTCGGTCGCGATCTGGGTTCTGGGAGGTTTGGCAGCAGCCAGCCTCCTCACAATGGCCGCGGCGGACATCCGGGAACGGATCATCCCGAACCGCTTGGTGCTGGCAGTGATGGGGGCGGGCTTCGCGCTCCGGTTACTCGCCAGCCCCAGCGAGGCACTCATCAGCGTTATCATCTGGGTCTGTGTTCTTGGCGGTTTCGGCTTCCTGGCCAGCCGGTCACTGATCGGTTGGGGGGATGCCAAGATGATCCCCGCCGTGACGCTGCTCGCGGCGCCGGGCGAAGTCCCGGCATTGATAGCGGCCATCGCGATCTCTGGCGGCGTTCTGGCGTTGGTCTACCTGGCCGCGCAGACCGCGCTGCGGCGCGCCGGATCAGATCGCACGGCGACGCGGCCGCATCCCCTGCCAGGATCTCGGGTGCCGGCATTGCGTGGCCTGCTCAACGTGCTCGACATCGAGCGTGCCCGCATTCTGGCGCGTGAACCCATGCCCTACGGCGTGGCGATCCTGGGCGGTGTTGCCGCACATGTTGTCGAGAGGATCGTGTGATGCTGGCGCGCATCGTGCTGCTCACCGTTGGATTTCTCGCTTTGCTTGCCAGTGTTCTGCTGTCGGTCGCCTGGTTCCAGCAGGGCAACGTGGCCGGGCCGCCGGCCGTGGCAAAGCCGCCGGTGATGGTCTCTGTACTGGCGGCCGCCCGGCCGGTTGCCGCCGGCACGCTGTTGCGGCCACAGGACATGACCTGGAAAGACGTGACCGAGGCCGAGGTGCTTGATCCCGCGATGGTGCGCGGCAAGGCGAACGAGGCGGATTATGCCGGCGCGGTCACGCGCATCGCTTATGACACCGCGCAGCCGCTGCTGAGCAGCGGCCTGGCGCGCCCGGGCGACCGCGAGTTCCTGACCGCCGCATTGGCCGCGGGGACCCGCGCGGTTTCCGTCAGCGTGGACGCGGCGCAGAGCACATCGGGCCTGGTGTTGCCGGGGGACCGGGTGGACGTGATCCTGACCCAGGCGTTCAACGTGCAAGGTGGCGATATCCGCCGCAAGACCGTTGGCGAGACGGTGCTGCGCGACCTGCGCGTCATCGCGGTCGATCAGATCTCCAACCCCACGCTCAGACCCAATGAATCCAAGCCGGGTTCCGGCGAATTTCGCACCCCGCGCACGGTGACCCTCGAGGTGACTGAGCGGCAGGGCGAGATCCTTCTGGTTGCCGATCAGCTTGGCAAGATTCAGCTCGCGCTGCGTGGCCGCGACCCTGGTGTCGCGAGCGCGCCCTCCGAGCCGATCTGGGCATCGGAAGTTTCGCCGGCGCTGGATGGCCTGGGCAACGCCCCGGCCCCCGCGCCGGCCGCCGCGGCGCCCGAGCGGGCGCAGAAATCGGTCGACGTCATCCGTGGCAGCAAAGTCGAGCGTCGCTGTCTTACCGCAGGAGGCTATGTGCCATGTTCGTGAACGCCGCCAGCCGCGCGATCGTGCCCATCACCTGCGCGGTCGTGCTGCTGGCATCAGCGGCCGCGCAGGCAGCCCCGCCGCCGCCGCGCCCCGGTGAGGTGCGCACGGTGAAGTCGATCACCCTGGATGCGGATGACGCACAGGTGATCGAGCTGCCGGAGCCCGCCAAGACCGTCTTCGTCGCCAACCCCGAGATCGCCGACATCCAGTTGGCCAGCCCGACCAACGTGCTGCTCTACGGCAAACATGCAGGCGTCACCACCGTCTTTGCCATCGGCGAGACCGGCGTGATGACACGTTACAGCGTGCGGGTCAGCCGTCCCTCCGGCGAACTGCTTGCAACTCTGCGGCAGGAAGTGCCATCGGCGCAGATCAGCGTAACCACGACGCCGGGCGGCATCACCGTCTCCGGCCGTGTCACCTCCCCGCGCGACGCCGCGCGGCTGCGCGATGTGGCGCAGCAGTTCCTCGGCGACAAGCAGGCGCTGAATTTCGACGTGGCGGTGGATGCGGTGACCCAGGTCACCCTGCGGGTCCGCGTCTCGGAAATGCGGCGCGACGTCACCCGCAAGCTCGGCGTCAACTGGAACACCATGCTCAACAGCGGCTCGTTGGCGGTGGGCCTGATCTCCGGCTCGATGGCGGCCTTGGACGGTATGGGGCAGAAGCTGGTCGATACTGGAGTAACGCCGAACTTCCCCGGCATCCGCGGCAACTCCAAGGCGCTGACCATGATCGACGCGCTGGAAGGCGAGGGCCTGGCTTCGACGTTGGCCGAGCCGAACCTGACCGCAACCTCAGGCGAGACCGCGAACTTCCTGGCCGGCGGAGAATTCCCGATCCCGGTGCCGCAGGGCAGCCAGAACGTCACCATCGACTACAAGAAATACGGCGTCAGCGTTGATTTCACCCCCACCGTGATCGACGGCAACCGCATCAGCATCAAGGTGCGTCCAGAGGTCAGCGAGCTTGACTACTCCAACCCTCTGAAGCTCGCTGGCGTCGACATCCCCGCACTGACGGTGCGCCGGGTTGAAACCACGGTCGAACTCGGCAGCGGCGAAAGCTTCGTCATCGGCGGCCTGTTCCAGAACTCCAGCGCCAACAGCATCAGCCAGATGCCCGGCATCGGCGATCTGCCGATCATCGGCGCGCTGTTCCGCTCCACCGCGTTCCAGCGTCACGAAAGCGAACTGGTGATCATCGTCACCCCGGTGCTGGTCCGCCCTGTGGCGAGGGTGGCCGATCTGCACCTGCCGACCGAGGGATTGCAGTTCTCCAGCGATATCGAGCGCATCCTGCTCGGTCGCGTCAGTTCCCACCGGCCGACCGCCGGCGCGCAGGCCCAGCCACGGCTGCGCGGCCAGGCCGGATTCATGTTGGAGTGATGACGATGACCACCGCCGCCCGCCTGCTGCTCGTCCTCTCCGCCGCCGCGCTTGCCGCCTGCACCGGCCCACAAGCGATGCATCCTCCCTCGGCTGCCGTGCAGGCCTGCCCGCAATGGACCGACTATCCGCTCGACCATCACAGCAACCAGCCCTCTCCCTATCTGGGCTGCGTCACCACGATGAACCTGCGCGCCATGGCCGCCAACCCGGCTGATCTGGACAGCGGCCGTCCGCTCGGACCCGCCGACGGCGACCGCCAGGCGCGTGCCATATCTGCCTACCGCCAAGGCCGCGGCAAGCCCAGCGGCGGCGGTGCCGGCGCCGGTTCACTGATCCCCACCGCGATCGCGATGCCCGGCGCCGGCAGCGAAGGAACCCAGTGATGGACACCATCTCCTCCAACCTGCCCGGCCCGACCAACGCATCGGGCACCGACATTCCGATGGTCTTCCTGCGCGACAAGGACAGCGAAGGCGTGATGCGGCAATGCCTCAGCGACCTCTCCGTCGCCAAGGCGGAATTCGGCACCGGCGGCATCGACGGCGCGATCGCAGCATTGAAATCGCGCTCCTCGCCGAGGCTGCTGGTGGTCGACGTGCAGGGGGTCGACGACCCAGTCGCCCGCATTCGCGATCTCGCCAATGTCTGCGATCCCGAAACCGGGGTTATCGCGGTGGGCGATCTCAACGACATCGGCGTTTACCGCGCCCTGAAAGCCACCGGGGTGGTTGAGTATTTCTTCAAGCCGCTCGTCCGCAACCTGATAATGCAGGCTTGCAACGCGGTGCTGACCGGCAACACCGATCAGGCCCCGGCACGCAGCGGCAACCTGACCTTCGTCATCAGCGTGCGCGGCGGCGCCGGGGGCACCACGATTTCCTCAATGGCCGCCTGGCATCTCGCGGAAAGCTACAAGCGCCGCGTCGCGCTCATCGACCTCGACCTGCAATACGGCGACGCCGCCCTGCAACTCGACGTCGCCCCCAGCCACGCCCTACGCGAAGCGCTCGACCATCCCGAACGCATCGACGAACTGTTCCTCGAACGTGGCGTGATCCGCGTCGGCGAGCGGCTGGGCCTGATGGCCGGCCTGGAGCCGCTCGACGCGTCCGGCGGGCTCAACGAACAGTCGTTGATGTCGCTGCTGGAGCACATGCTCCGGCGCTACCGCTACCTGTTCATCGACATTCCCGCCGTCGCCGCCGCGCAGGTGCTGAGCGTGCTGCATTTGCCCGGCACCATCGTGCTGGTCAGCAACGCGACACTCTCCTGCGCCCGCGACGTCGCGCGCTGGCGCGACAAGATCGGCCCGAACAGTGCCGAACGCACCACCCTCCATATCCTGAACAAAAGCGGCGCCACCGCCGGCCTGCCGCCCGAGGAGTTCGCCCGCGCCGCGGGCGCCAAGCCCGACATCATCGTGCCCTACGCCAAGGAAATCGGCACCGCCTCCCGGCTCGGCGTGCGCGGCCTGCAGAAATGCGCCGTGCTGCAGACCGCTCTGGCGCCGCTGTTCCGCCAACTCGCCGGCGAACAGCCGGCAAAGCCGAGCAAGTCACTGCTGAGAGGACTTTTGGGATGAGTGTCCTCGGCTTCGGGAAGCGCGTCGTCCAGGAAGGGCTGCCGCCCACAGCCGCACCGATCTCGACCTCCTCGATCGAGACCGTGCCATTGCACCCGCACGCCACATCTGACGTCATCCGCGACCAGGTGTTGATCCGCATCGAGCCCGCCGTCGCCGTCCGCATGTCCCCCGGCGAACTCACCACCCGCGTCAACGAACTCGTCGCCGAAATCGCCACCGAACTGCGCCTGCTGCTCAACCGCTCCGAACAGGAAGCGCTCTCCAAGGTCATCGTCGACGACATGGTCGGCCTCGGCCCGCTGGAAACCCTGCTGCGCGACAACTCCGTCTCCGACATCCTGGTGACCGGCGCCGACATGGTCTACGTCGAGCGCAAGGGCAAGCTGGAGCGGACCGACATCCATTTCCGCAACAACGCCCATGTGCTGCACATCGCCCAGCGCATCGCCTCCTCCGTCGGCCGCCGCGTTGACGAATCCAGCCCCATGCTCGACGCCCGCCTCGCCGACGGCAGCCGCGTCAACGTCATCGCCCCGCCGCTGAGCCTGAAAGGCCCGGCGCTGTCGATCCGCAAATTCTCCAAAAGCGCCATCAGCTTCTCGAAGTTCATCGATTTCGGCACGATGTCTCCCGAAATGGGCCGCGCGCTTGAGATCGCCGCCCGCTGCCGCCTGAACATCATCATCTCCGGCGGCACCGGCTCGGGCAAAACCACGCTGTTGAACGCCCTGTCGTCCACCATCGAACACAACGAACGCATCGTCACCATCGAGGACGCCGCCGAACTGCAGCTGCAACAGCCGCACGTCGTGCAGCTCGAAACCCGCCCACCCAACATCGAAGGCCATGGCGAGATCAACCAGCGTGACCTCGTGCGCAACGCGCTGCGCATGCGCCCTGACCGCATCATCGTCGGCGAGGTCCGCGGCCCCGAAGCGTTCGACATGATGCAGGCGATGAACACCGGCCATGACGGCTCGATGTCCACCATTCACGCCAACTCAGCGCGTGACGCGATGGCGCGCATCGAGAACATGATGCTGATGGCAACAGCGAACCTGCCGCTGCACGCCATCCACGAACAGATGGTCGCCGGCCTCGATCTCATCGTGCAGACCGCCCGCATGCGCGACGGCGTACGCCGCGTCACCGAGATCGTCGAAGTCGTCGGCATGGAGGGCGACACGTTCTCCCTCGGCACCCTGTTCGCTTACAAATACAGCGGCCAGAACGCCGACGGCTCGCTGCGCGGTACGTTCGAAGCCAGCCGCACCCGGCCACGCTTCCTGCCGCGCCTGGCCTATTTCGGCCTGGCCGACGCGTTCCTCGCCACACTCGGTCAGGCGAATCGGGGAGAATAATCATGTCGGCCCTCACCGTCCTCATCGTCCTCGTCGTGCTGCTGGTCCTGGGCACCGCGCTCACAATGGCCCTGGTGCAAACTCGTGATCAGCGCCGCGAACTGGAAGCGCATCTGCGCCTGGTCACCGGCGAGGAACCGGAGGAGAAGAAGCCAGAAACCGACAAGGACACTCCCGACATCGGTGGCGTCGGCGCGCTGGTGCGGCATTTCTTCGCGTTTGGGTTGAAGCGAAGCTGGGGCATGCGGGCGGCGCCCATGCTGCTGTTTATTCTCGCCTCCGCCGGCGGCCTGATCGCCTGGACCACGCTGCGCAGCGGGTTGCATACCTCTCTGGCCTCGGCCGTGGCAGGGAGTGTGGCGATGGCGTTTCTCGCACCGCGGTTCTGGCTGAAGCGTCAGCAGTCCGCGGCCGAGCAACAGTTCATGGCCCTGTTCCCCGACGTGATCGACATGGCCATCCGCATGCTGCGCGCTGGCATGCCCGTCACGGTGGCAATCCGCGCCGTCGGCAACGAAGCCCCGCCGCCGGTCAACCGTGTCTTCGCCCACATCGCTGACCAGATGGCGATCGGCATCGCCTTCGAGGACTCGCTCGCCGCCGCCGCCGGTCAGGTCGGGTTGCCCGATTTCAGCTTTTTCGCAGTCGCCATCTCGCTGCAACGCGCCGCCGGCGGCAACCTCGCCGCCACGCTGAACATCCTGTCCGACATCATGCGCAAACGCCGCGCCACCCGCCTGAAGGCCAAAGCCGTCACCGGTGAAGTCCGCATGTCCGCCTTTATCCTCGGCGCGATCCCGCTGCTGGTGATCGGCGCGCTGCTGGTGATGAGCCCCGACTACATGGCGCCGCTGATGAACGACCCGCGCGGCAACATGATCCTGGTGATGGCGGTCGGCTCCCTGCTGCTCGGCTTCGGCACCATCCGGCAGATGCTGCGCAGCGTGACCGAAGTCTGACGTGTGATCGTCGAAGGCGGTATCGCCGGAGACGTGAATCACACGTCGAAAAAAGGAGAAGGCTCTGATGTTCGAATCAGGCTCCGCTCTTGCCGGCATGGTCCTTCTGGGCCTCGGCATGACATTGGGCATCGGCGGCCTGGCGATGATCCTCTACAGCGCGCAGCTCACGCGCGAGGCCGTGGCCAAGCGCGTCGATCTGGTCAACGGCAAAGGCGGCGCCGCCCAGGCCCGCAAACCGGTCCCTGAGCTCACCCTGGTGCGCCGCGAACAGGAAGGCCTGACCCAGCAGCAGCAGCTCGCCGCCGGCCGTCTGTTCGGCAAATTCGGCGTTCCCGCCGACAAAGCGAAAGACGCGCTGCTCGTCGCGCGCCTGATCTCCATCCTGATCATCGCCATCGCCATCGCCATCTTCATCCTCGCCGGCCGCGCCGCGACATTTGCGAACTCCCTGCCGCTGCACTTCGCCGTCAGCCTCGGCTTCGGCATCGCCGGCTGGCTGCTGCCGATGATGCTGATCGGCCGCATGGTCACCCGCCGTGCCAAGGCGGTGGTCACCGGCCTGCCCGACGCGCTGGAACTCCTCGTCATCTGCGTTGAAGCCGGCCTCGCCTTCGAAGACGGCATCGACCGCGTCGTCGGCGAACTGCACCGCACCCAGCCCGAACTGTCCGAAGAACTGGCCCTCACCTCCGCCGACCTGAAAATCCTGCCCAGCCGCGACAAGGCGCTGGCCAACTTCGCCGAACGGATCGAAATGCCCTCCGTCCGCTCCGTGGTCACCACCCTGTCGCAAACCATGCGCTACGGCACCCCGCTGGCACAGGCGCTGCGCGTCGTCGCCGGCGAACTGCGCAACGATACCCTGGTCCGCCTCGAAGAACGCGCCAACCAACTCCCGGCCATGATGACCATCCCAATGATGATCTTCATCATGCCCACCATCTTTATGGTCGTCGGCGGCCCGGCCGCGTTGAGCCTGATGGACAACTTCCATATGTGAGGAGTGCCAAGTCCAAGTCAGAGAAGCAGCGGGGCGCTGCCCCGCACCCTGCCAGGTCCGTTGCGCGCCTTCGCGCGACGGGCCAAGCCCCTGGACCTTATTCTTTGTCGATGGCTGACAGACTGCCGCGCAAGCGGTCCAGTAATTGGAACAGCACGAGCCCCTCCGCCGTGCTGAACCCCGCCAGCGCCTCGGCGTAATACGCGCGGATCTCGTCCTGCATCGCAGCCCAGGTCTCCGCCCCCTGCGGCGACAGCTTGATATGCCGCAGCCTTCCATCGCCCGCGATCCGCGCCCGCTCCACCAGCCCCGCCGTCTCCAGCCGGTCCAGCACCGCGGTCAGATTCTGCCGGCTGACCATCAAGAAACTGATCAGCTGCTTCACCGTCATGCCGTGCTCGCGCGCCGCCGGACGCGACAGCGCGCCCAGCACCGCCCATTGCTGCGTCGTCGCGCCATAGCGCGAAACCGCCCGCGTGCCGGTCTTATGCAGCAGGTTCGACGCCTGATACAGCCGCAAAAACAAACGGTTGGCGATATCGAACCGGGCCGCGGGATCGTCTTCGGGGATATCCATCAATACCTTGCCATATCTGTCTTGCCGAGGATCGGAGAATATGTCATAGCATTGCTATATCTGCGGAGCCAGAGCCCCGCTGAGGAGGAACGGATGCGCGGACTGAAAAACAAAATTGTCATCGTCACCGGCGGCGGCGGCGGCATCGGCGGCGCCACCTGCCGCAGCTTCGCCGAGCAGGGCTCGATCGTCGCAGTTTTCGACATCAACCTCGAAGCCGCCCAGCGCGTGGCCGATGCCATCACGGCCACCGGCGGCAACGCCACCGCCTACGCCTGCGACATCACCGACCACGCCGCCTCCGCCGCCGCCGTCGCCCAGGTCGTTGCCGACCATGGCCGCGTCGATATCCTGGTCAACAACGCCGGCTGGGACGTGTTCCGCCTGTTCAAAGACAGCACCCCCGCCGAATGGCAGAAACTGATCGCCATCAATCTCGTCGGCGCGCTCAACATGCATCACGCCGTGCTCCCCGGCATGCTGGCCCAGGGCGGCGGCAGCATCGTCAACATCGCCTCCGACGCCGCCCGCGTCGGCTCGTCGGGCGAAGCCGTCTACGCCGCCTGCAAATCCGGCCTGGTCGGCTTCTCCAAAACCCTCGCCCGCGAACACGCCCGCCACGGCCTGCGCGTCAACGTGGTCTGCCCCGGCGCCACCCACACCGCCCTGTTCGAAGGCTACAAGCAAGGCGCCGGCAATCCCGAAAAGCTCGAGGAAGCCTTCCGCCGCGCCGTCCCCATGGGCCGCATCGGCGAACCCGAAGACCTCCCGGGCGCCATCCTGTTTTTCGCCAGCGACGACGCCGCCTTCATCACCGGTCAGGTGATCAGCGTCTCCGGCGGCCTCACCATGGCCGGCTAGAGTGCGATCGGCGGAGGCCGCAGGCCGGAGCCGTGAATCGCACTCTCGAACATAAGGACTTCTAGGAAACACCCAATGCAATACGAAGACATTCTCTACGACGTCGCCAACGGCGTCGCCCGCATCACCATCAATCGCCCACAGGTGATGAACGCCTTCCGCGGTCAGACCTGCGAAGAACTGATCCACGCCTTCAACCGCGCGGGCTGGGACAAGTCGATCGGCGTCATCGTCCTCGCCGGCGCCGGCGAACGCGCCTTCTGCACCGGCGGCGACCAGTCCGCCCATTCCGGCCAGTACGACGGCCGCGGCATGATCGGCCTGCCGGTCGAAGAACTGCAAGGCATCATCAGGGACGTTCCGAAACCGGTCATCGCCCGCGTTCAAGGCTACGCCATCGGCGGCGGCAACGTGCTGGCCACGCTCTGCGACCTCACCATCGCCTCCGAAAAAGCCCAGTTCGGTCAGGTCGGCCCCAAAGTCGGCTCGGTCGATCCCGGCTTCGGCACCGCCTACCTCGCCCGCGTCGTCGGCGAGAAAAAGGCCCGCGAGATCTGGTACCTCTGCCGCCGCTACTCCGCCGCCGAAGCCCTCGCCATGGGCCTGGTCAACGTTGTCGTCCCGCACGACGAACTCGACAACGAAGTCGCCAAATGGTGCGCCGAAATCATGGAACGCAGCCCGACCGCGATCGCCATCGCCAAACGCTCGTTCAACGCCGACAGCGAAAACATCCGCGGCATCGGCGGCATGGGGATGCAGGCGTTGAGCATGTACTACGCGTCGGATGAGTCGAAGGAAGGCGTGACGGCGTTTAACGAGAAGCGGAAGCCTGATTTTCGTAAGCATCAGAAGTAAGGCCAGGGCTCTGCCGTCACGCGTCAGCGTGCTGCGCACGACGACCCGCCAAAGGCCGCGGGCCTTTGGAAACCTATCCATAAGGGTGCGGGGGAGAGCGGTTGGCTCGGCGTTGAGCGTGGAGCGGCGGAGCCAATAAGAATCTTTGGGCTTCGCCGCGGCACCTGCGTTGGTGTTTGTGCGAAGGCATGTGGGGTCAAGGGGACTGTGTCCCCTTGCGGGTCCAGGGCTCTGCCCCATAGGCGCGAACTCAAGCATATCTGAGCTGAGCCTCGTGGCATTTTCGTCGTCTCGGGTTTGATCGGAGTCTCTTTCGGAGTTG
>CAIRTN010000276.1 GCA_903881515.1 uncultured Rhodospirillales bacterium
ATTAGCGCGAATTTAAGCCAGTGAAGACAGGCAAGTCGTTCTTTTTGTGAACAAAAAGAACCAAAAAAACTTATCAATCGATGGCCTTCGGCCAGCCCTCCAGCCGCATATCTATGCCGGAGGCAATCGGATAAGAGTTTTTTTGCTCCTTTTTTTTGCAAAAAAAGGAGTGCTTACTTCCCCTTGGCGCCTTGTCTTCGCGCCTATGGGGCAGAGCCCTGGCCTTGACTTAAAAAACCTGCAAAATCAGGCCCATAAAGATCAAGGCGGCGGCAACCGATAGATCCGGAACCGCGTATTGCGGAACGCGGTTTCCACCCGCTCGCGGTTCTCCCCGAAGAACCGTTCCTCCCACGCGTCCAGCGCCTTGTTCAGCCCCGCCTCGTCCGTCCCTCCGCCCGCCTGCCGCGCGATCTGCCGGATTTCCGGCTGATCGATCGAAATCAGCAGCAGCGGTGCGTTGCGCGCCGCCGCCCAGGTCAGGAACGCGGTATCGGCGCTTTTCTGGTGCCAGTCGGTTGCCGGCCGTTCGGTGAAGAACACCACGGCCCGCGCCCGATGCGTCAGCACCACTTCGCCGCGCGCCGGCACATAGCGCAGCCAGTCGAGCATCGCCGCGGCACGCGGTTCGTCCAGCGTATAGGGATTGGCCGGCAGCCGCCCGATCGCGATCCAGCTGCACGCGCTGCCCACCAGCAGCACCGCGATCACCGCCCCCTGCGCCAGCCATGCCTGCCGCCACGCCCCCGCCGCCGTCAGCGCATAGCCCACCAGCAGCACCGACAGCGGCAGGTACAGCCGCGGCCCCGCCATGATCTCGGGCAACAGCGGTAGCAGGGCGAGATTGATCAGGAAGAACACCTCCGCCGCCCGCGCCTGCCGCCGCAGTTGCAGCACCAGCCCGAACAGCCCGCCCGCCAGCAACAGCAGCGTCGCCGCCTTGCGCGGCAGATCCAGCCACAGCGGCAGCGCCGGCTGCACGCCCTGCCCGGCATAACTCCACAGCACCGAAATCCGGCCCGGCAGCGCGGCCAGATTGCCCGGCAGCTGCTTCAGCAGCGCAACCGGCAACAGCCCCCCGCCGGCATTCGCCCCGACATTGGCCCAGTAATGCCGGATCAGCTCCGGGCTCGCCCATCGCAGCCCCAGCGCGGCGATCGCCACCGCCAGCACCGGCACCAGCAGCACCGGCAGCGACAGCCGCCGCCGCCGGATTGCCTCCGCCACCGGCCCCGCCAGCAGCGCCGGCGCCACCGCCAGCCGGGTCAGCACCGAGGCCCCCAGCAGCAGCCCAGACAGCACCGCCCCGGTCCAGCGCTCGCCGGAAATCATCCGCCGGTCCACCAGGAACCACGCGAACAGCAGCGCCAGGCACGGCAGTTCGGACGCCACCACATTCTTGTACGTCAGCATGAACGGGCTGAGCCCCGCCAGCAGCGCCGCCGCCGCCGCGATCGGCAGCGGCACCGCCGGGCGCAGCCAGGCCGCGAACAACCGCACGAACAGCCCGATTGCCACCGCGTTCAGCAGGCACAGCGCGTTGAAATCCGTCCCGGCGAACGCCATCGGCAGCGTCAGCATCAGCGGCAGCCCCGGCGGATACGCCGCCGGCCCGGCATCCACCGCCAGATTCGCGGTATAGCCGCTCAGCGCGTAGCGCCCCTCGCCCCGCAGCGCCTGCGCGGAATGAATATAGCTGGCGTAGTCGTCGCCAAACCAATCCGGCGCGCCGTTGATGGTGAACGCCTGCACCAGCCCTACCAGGGCAGCCAGCATCCAGAACAGCGCGGGCTCGGAGAGTCGGATTTTCATGCCGACTGTTATACAGCCCAAACCCCGTTCCTGAACCCCCCGCTTTCATCCCCGGCTTCCCGGCAGTAACTTGCCCCCGCAGCCCGTAGGGAGAGTACATTGAGCCGACACCTGTTGCAGATCGAAGGCATGTACCCGCCCGCGATCGCCGAAATGCTCGACCTCGCGGAAAGCTACGTGCTGCTCAACCGCTCCGGCAAAACCCAGCGCGATCTCCTGCGCGGCCGCACCCTGATCAATCTTTTCTTTGAAGATTCAACGCGTACCCGCACCAGCTTCGAGCTGGCCGGCAAGCGCCTCGGCGCCGATGTCATCAACATGTCGGTCGCCTCCTCCTCGGTGAACAAGGGCGAGACCCTGCTCGACACCGCCGCCACCCTGAACGCCATGCACTGCGACCTGCTGGTGATCCGTCACGGCGAGTCGGGCGCCCCCGCCCTGCTGGCGCAGAAAGTCGACGCCAGCGTGATCAACGCCGGCGACGGCACCCACGAGCACCCCACCCAGGCCCTGCTCGACGCACTCACCATCCGCCGCCGCAAAGGCCGGCTGGAAGGCCTGACCATCGCCATCTGCGGCGACGTGCTGCACTCCCGCGTCGCCCGCTCCAATATTCACCTGCTGACCACCCTCGGCAGCCGTGTCCGCGTCGTCGGCCCCCCCACCCTGATCCCCACCGAAGCCGCCCGCCTTGGGGTCGAGGTGTTCCACGACATGCGCGAAGGCCTGCAAGGCGCCGATATCGTGATGATGCTGCGCCTGCAGAAAGAACGCATGACCCGCGGCCTGGTGCCCAGCGCCCGCGAATTCTTCCGCTTCTACGGCCTCGACGCCGAGAAACTCGCCTACGCCAAGCCGGACGCCCTGGTGATGCATCCCGGCCCGATGAACCGCGGGGTCGAGATCGCCAGCGCCGTCGCCGACGACCCCGTCCGCAGCCTGATCCGTGAGCAGGTGGAAATGGGGGTCGCCGTGCGCATGGCCGTGCTGGATATCCTCGCGCGCAGGAACCGCCCGAATGTCTGACATCCTTTTCCGCACAGTACGGGTGATCGATCCTTCGCAGGACCTTGATCTTGTAGGAAATTTTCTCGTCCGCAACGGCCGCGTCGCCGACTGGGGCGCCCTGGTCGACACCCCCGACGGCGCCATCGAGATCGACGGCACCGACTGCGTGCTCGCCCCCGGTCTCGTTGACATGCGCGCCGATCTGGGCGAACCCGGCGGCGACTACCGCGAAACCATCGCCTCCGCCGCCCTGGCCGCCGCCGCCGGCGGCATCACCTCGGTCGCCACCCTGCCCGACACCCGCCCGGCGATCGACGATCCCGCCTTGGTGCGCCAGATGCGCGCCCGCGGCGAGGAAACCGGCAGCCTCTCCATCCTGCCCTACGCCGCCGTCACCCGCGGCTGCGCCGGCGAGGAAATGGCCGAAATCGGCCTGCTGCGCGAAGCCGGCGCGGTGGCGTTCACCGACGGCGCCCGCGCCATCGCGTCGGCGCGCATGATGCGCCTCGCGCTCGCCTACGCCCGCGGCTTCGGCGCCACCATCGTGCAGCACCCCGAAGACCCCTCGCTCGCCGCCGGCGGCGCCGCCACATCAGGCGAACTCGCCACCCGCCTCGGCCTGCCCTCGATCCCCGCCGCCGCCGAGGCCATCCTTGTCGCCCGCGACATCCGCCTGGCCGAGCTTACCGGCGGCACGCTGCATTTCGCCCATGTCTCCACCGCCGAAGCGCTGGACCTGATCCGCACCGCCAAGCAACGCGGCCTGAACATCACCTGCGACACCGCGCCGCCCTATTTCGATCTCAACGAAACCGCGATCGGCGCCTACCGCACCTACGCCAAACTCTCGCCCCCGCTCCGTGCCGACTCCGACCGTCAGGCCGTGGTCGCAGCCCTCGCCGACGGCACAATCGACGCCATCGCCTCGGACCACCAACCCCGCGACGCCGACGACAAGCGCCTGCCCTTCGCCCAGGCCGCCGCCGGCGGCACCGGTCTGGCCACCCTGCTCGGCGTCACCCTGGCGCAGGTGCATGGCGGCAAACTGTCGATGTCCCAGGCCATCGCCCTGCTCACCTCCCGCCCCGCCCGCATCCTCGGCAGCACCGCCGGCACCCTGCAACGCGGCGCCCCCGCCGATCTCTGCCTGTTTCACCCCGAACGCGCCTGGCAGGTCGAATCCGGCGAACTCCCCGGTCAGGCACAAAACACCCCGTTCGACGGCCGCGCCATGGAGGGCAAAGTGATCGGAACCTGGAAAGCCGGCACGCGGGTGTTCGGCGCATGAACATCGAAGCCACCCCCCTGCTCTTCGCCGTGATCGCCACGCTGTCCTACCTGCTGGGCTCCATCCCCTTCGGCCTGCTGCTCACCCGCGCCGCCGGCCTCGGCGACGTCCGCAAAATCGGCTCCGGCAACATCGGCGCCACCAACGTGCTGCGCACCGGCCGCAAAGGCCTCGCCCTTGCCACCCTTCTGCTCGACGCCCTGAAAGGCGCGCTCGCGGTGCTGATCGCCGCCCGCGTCGCCGGCCCGCTCGGCGTCTCCCTCGCCGCTTTCTTCTCGGTGATCGGCCACCTCTACCCGATCTGGCTCAACTTCAAAGGCGGCAAAGGCGTCGCCACCGCCTTCGGTGTCCTGATCGCCGCCGCCCCTCTCCCCGGCCTCACCGCCGGCGCCATCTGGCTGCTGATGGCCTACCTCTTCCGCATGTCCTCGCTGGCCTCGCTGACCTCCTGCCTCGCCGCCCCGATCTTGGCCGCGATGATGGGCACCCCCTTCCCCATCGTCCTCGCCGAGGTCGCCATCGCCGGCTTCGTCTGGCAACGCCATCGGGCGAACATTGTCCGGCTGCTTTCTGGCACCGAACCGAAGATAGGGAAGTGAGCAGTCCCTTTTTTGTAGGGCGACGGCGAAGGCGCCGCGCCGGAAAAGGGAACCAAAAAACTTTATCTATCAGTAAGTTATGCCCGGGACATCGCTGACATATAGAAAATTGTCATAACAACAAACTTTTTTCTTGCATCCGCCGCCGAACGTCACTACATATAACGACATGTTCGTTTATAAGGATAATCACCCCACGGCAGTTCTGACCATTTTCGCCAAAGTCTGCGATTGCCTCCGCGCGTCCATCGGCCCGCACACCACCGCCTACACCCTCGCCGGCCGCTTCGCCCTGTTCCTGCACGACTATGTCATCCGCACCAGCCGCCGCCTCGATGCCCTGTTCGCCAAATGGCGCGCCGGCACCCTGCCTCCC
>CAIRTN010000277.1 GCA_903881515.1 uncultured Rhodospirillales bacterium
CGCTGGCCTGACAATCGCCCGGCGCGCCCCAGCGCGGAAAATCACGCTTCAAAATGGGGGTGGGTAATTACTGCGCTCGATTTGGTTCCGAGATTTGTAGCAGGATTTGTCGAAGCTCGGCACGTTCTTGCGTGTTGGGTTCGGTTTGATCACCGGCCTGATGCCGTGGATCAGCAACGCTTCTCGGTTGGCATCGCCATCGTAGCCAGCATCGGCGAGCAAGTTCTTTGGGGTAGGCACCGTCACGCCATCCCCCATCAGAGGAATAAGTTGTTTGCTGTCAGAGGCTTCGCCTCCGGTGACGATGAAGGCGATCAGGCGCCCGACCCGGTTACAGCGGACGTTGATTTTGCTCGTAAAGCCGCCGCGCGAGCGACCAAATCCCTGCGTGTGGGTCCCCCTTTTGCGCCGGCGGCCTGGCTATGGCCGCGGACGGACGTGCTATCGATCATCTGGTCTTGCCAGTCGTCGGTTGTTCCGAGTTCGACCAGCGTTTGCAGGAGAGCGTCGAAGACCCCGTGATCGCACCAGCGCCGGAATCGGCGGAACACCGAATTCCAGTTGCCGTATTCCGCCGGAAAGTCACGCCAAGGCACCGCCGTGCGCAACGCAAACATCATCCCATTGAAAAACCGTCGATTGTCGTGCGACGGCCGGCAGCCGCGCCCACGCTCCGGAGGTAGGAACGGCTCGATGATGACCTAATGTTCGTCCGAGAAATCCAAACGACCCATGCTCGCCTCCCACAGAAAGCAAGTCGTGAATCACTCTTACGGCCGTTTCGGAATCCCTTTGTCCACGCAGCCTAGGGCCTATCATCCATTGAGACCGACCGTGCGGAATTACCTATCCGAGGAGTCCGAGTCCATTCACGGATGACGAGATAACATCTCACGGACTACGATCAACGCTGCCTCGGCCGCCCCGGCATCCGGCCCGCCTGCCTGTGCCATATCTGCCCTTCCCCCGCCGCCCTTGCCACCGATAGCAACGCTCGCACCGCGAACCAGGTCTACTGCCGAGAATCGATCCACCACGTCGGCACCCACCGCGATCACGATCGAGACCTTGCCTTCAGCGGTCGATACGACTGCGACGACGCCGCCTTCCTGCTGCTTCAGCAGGGCTTCGGCGATGCCCTTCAGATCGCGCGGCGAAACCTCGCCGACATTGCGTGCGGCGAGCTTGGTTCCGTTCACCATCTCGCTTGCCGCCGTGCCGCCGCCGGTCGCCAGCTTCTTTTGCAGATCGGCGACCTGACGCTCGAGCCGGCGGCGGTCCTCCACCAGCGCCAGCACGCGCGAGGGGATCTCCGCCGGTGCGGATTTCAACGCCTCGCCCACTTCGGCCAACCGGCGATCATTCTCGGCGATCACCGCCAGCGCCGCCTCGCCGACCACCGCCTCGACCCGGCGGACACCGGCGGACACGGCACCTTCGGAAACGATACGGAACAGCCCGATATCGCCGGTGCGCCGGACATGGGTTCCGCCGCACAGTTCGACCGACCAGGCCGACTTGGCGTCGTCGGTGCCGCCCATCGCGACCACGCGAACTTCCTCGCCGTATTTCTCGCCGAACAGCGCCATTGCCCCTTCGAGCACCGCGGCATCCGGCGTCATCAGGCGGGTGGTCACCTCGGAATTTTCCCGGATCTTGCTATTCACCACCGACTCGACCCAGCCGAGGTCGTCGCGGGTGATCGGGGTCGGCTGCGAGACGTCGAAGCGCAGTCGCTCGGGGGCGTTCAGGCTGCCCTTTTGCTGCACATGCGTGCCCAGGCGCCGGCGCAGCGCCTCGTGCAGCAGGTGCGTTGCCGAGTGATGCGCGCGAATGGCCGCGCGGCGTGTGTGATCGACGGCAGCGCGGACCGCCTTGCCAACCTCGGCCACACCCTCGTCGACACGGCCGATATGGGCGAAAACGGCACCCAGCTTCTTCTGCGTGTCAGTGATCGTGATCGAGCAGCCCGGGCCTAAAATCAGCCCGGTATCGCCGACCTGTCCGCCACTCTCGCCGTAAAACGGCGTCTGGTTCAGCACCACGGCCACCTCGGACCCGGCTTCGGCGCGCTCCACCGGATGTCCGTCGACAATCAGCGCGGTGATTTCACCTTCCGCAGTCTCGGTCGAATAGCCGAGGAACTCGGTAGCGCCGAGCTTTTCCTTCACTTCGAACCACACCGTCTCGGTCGCCGCTTCGCCACTGCCGGCCCAGGCGGCGCGGGCGCGGCGACGCTGCTCTGCCATGGAGGCATCGAAGCCGGCGGTATCCACCGCAAGCCCCTGCTCGCGCAGCGCATCCTGGGTCAGGTCGAGCGGGAATCCGAAGGTGTCGTAGAGCTTGAACGCCACCTCGCCCGGCAGCTTGCCACCGGCGCCGATGCGGGTCACTTCTTCCGACAGCAGGCCCAGGCCACGATCGAGCATCGCCTTAAACCGGGTCTCCTCCAGCCGCAGGGTCTCGGTGACCAGCGCTTCGGCGCGGACGATCTCCGGATAGGCCTGGCCCATCTGGCGCACCAACGCAGGGACCAGGCGGTACATGATCGGATCGCGGGCGCCCATCATGTGCGCATGGCGCATCGCCCGGCGCATGATGCGGCGCAGCACGTAGCCGCGGCCTTCGTTGGAGGGCAGCACGCCGTCGGCCATCAGGAAGACCGAGGAGCGCAGGTGGTCGGCCACCACGCGGTGCGAGGTGCGGTGGGGGCCATCCGGGTCCTGCCCGGTGGCCTCGGCGCTGGCCAAGATGAGCGCGCGCAAGGTATCGGTGTCGTAATTGTCGTGCTTGCCCTGCAGGATCGCGGCGAAGCGCTCGAGCCCCATGCCGGTATCGATCGAAGGCCGCGGCAGCGGCACGCGGGTGCCGGGGGGGCCTTCCTCGAACTGCATGAACACGAGGTTCCAGATCTCTATGAAGCGGTCGCCATCCTCGGCGGGGCTGCCGGGCGGGCCACCTGGGATCTTGTCGCCATGGTCGAAGAAGATTTCCGAGCACGGACCGCAGGGACCGGTATCGCCCATGCGCCAGAAATTGTCCGAGGTGGGGATGCGGATGATCCGGCTGTCGTCGAGCCCGGCGACTTTTTTCCACAGGGACGCGGCGTCCTCGTCCTCGGAGAACACAGTGACCAGCAGCTTATCTTGCGGCAGGCCAAAATCCTTGGTCAGCAGGTTCCAGGCGTAATAGATGGCCTGGTCTTTGAAATAATCGCCGAACGAAAAATTGCCGAGCATTTCGAAGAATGTGTGGTGGCGCGCGGTATAGCCGACATTATCCAGATCATTATGCTTGCCGCCGGCCCGCACGGACTTCTGGGCGGTGGTAGCACGACTGTACGCACGCTTTTCCTGCCCGGTAAAAACGTTCTTGAATTGCACCATGCCGGAATTGACGAACATCAGCGTGGGGTCGTTGCGCGGGACGAGCGGCGAGCTTTCCACAACCGTGTGGCCCTGCCGCGCGAAATAGTCCAGGAAGGTTGCGCGGATATCGTTGCTGCTATTCATCGTCTTTTATCCGGTAAAAACAGGATGGTGGACCTACACCAAGCTTGCCTGACTGTCACGATCGTACAGGTTTGAAAAGAACCGAGCCATGTCCCCGCGATCGCCCCCCGATCATGCCGACTCTCTAAGGGCCCTGCCGGGCGGATCACGTGGGAACACGTTGGGTAACGCCTTGTTAAACACTCGCGGTAACACTGGCGCAGTAAACCGCAGCGAGACAAAAAATGTCCCTCGACAGCGCCGCATTGCCGAAGCTCAGCGAAGCCGTCTGCCCGCCGCTGGTTTGCGGCACGGCCGACCTGACGACGTTTGCCTATCACGAGCACGGCATCCCCGCGCTGCTCGATCGTCTCAATCAGTTTCATCAGGACGACCCGGCCGAGGCCTGGGAATACGATGCCGCCATCGCCTGCCAGCTTGCGTTCCGCCGCGCCGAAGGACTCGAACTGCAGGATTCGGCCCTGGCCCGCAGCCAGTTGTTCCGCGTGTACGGCAATCCCAGCGGCAACGCCCTGCGGGTCCTGGCGATCGCCGCCCCGGGCGACCTGATGATCAACACGCCACTGGATTTTCTCACCAACCATCTCGATGTCCGGCTCGACATCCTCTACTTGCGCGCAGACGGCGGCCTGCCGGCCGAGGTGCCCGAGCATGATGTCGCCTTTTTCAGCGTCGGCGAGGCCGATCCCGCCCGTCTCGCTCGATTACAGGCGCTGTTCGACAACTGGCCCCGCCCCGCACTGAACAACCCGCGCTTTCTGCCGACCCTGGCGCGCGACACCCTATCCCGCGCGCTGGGCGGCATCGCAGGCATCTCCAGCCCCGCGGCTGTGGCGGTCGGCCGTGCGGCGCTGGATGCGCATCTGCGTGACGACAGCCCGATCCCTGGCTTGCCCGCCCCGTATCCCTGCATCATCCGCCCCGCGACATCGCATGCCGGCGCCGGCCTGCAGCGGATCGACGACACGGCAGCAATGGCGGAATATCTGCGATTTTCCTTCGAAAAGCAGTACTTCGTCACCCGGTTCGTGGATTACCGCAGCCCGGACGGGCTCTACCGCAAGTCGCGCGTCGCCTTCATCGACCGTGCGCCGTTCCTCTGCCACATGGCGGTGTCGCAGCACTGGATGGTGCACTACCTCAACGCCGGCATGACCGAGGCCGCGACCAAACGCGATGACGAGGCCCGTGCGATGGCTGGGTTCGATGCCGGTTTCGCCCGCCGTCACGCCGCGGCCTTCGCCGCGCTGCATGAACGCCTCGGCTTCGATCTCTATTCGATCGACTGCGCCGAAACCCAGGACGGACAACTGCTGGTGTTCGAGGCCGACACCGCGGCCATCATTCACCTGATGGACCCTCCTGACATTTTTCCCTACAAACAGCCGCAGATGCGCCGCGTGTTCGACGCCTTCGGCGACCTGTTGCGCAAGGCTGCCCGGCCGGCCGGCTGAGGACCCCTTCGCGCAGCGCCGTGCTGCACCTGCGAAGTGTCGGTTGTCAGCCGCCATCGAAAGGGCTTTACCTCTGCCGTATTATCCCCCTGGAGAGCCCCATGCGCATTGACGCCATTCCCATCGGCAACAACCCTCCCGACGACATCAATGTCATCATCGAGGTCGCGATTGGGGGCGAACCGATCAAGTACGAGATGAACAAGGAAGCCGGCACCCTGTTCGTTGACCGCTTTCTGCACACCCCGATGCGCTATCCCGGAAATTACGGCTTCGTGCCGCACACGCTGAGCGATGATGGCGACCCGATCGACGTTCTGGTGGCCAACACGCGGCCGATCGTGCCCGGCGCCGTGATCAACGTGCGCCCGGTCGGCGTGCTGAAGATGGAAGACGATGGCGGCGGGGATGAGAAGATCATCGCCGTGCCGTCGCCGAAGCTCACCAAGCGCTACATCAACGTGCACGAATACACCGACCTGCCTGATATCACGCTGGATCAGATCCGGCATTTCTTCGAGCACTACAAGGATCTCGAGCCCGGCAAATGGGTGAAGGTCATCGGCTGGGGCGGCCGAGCGGAAGCCCAGCGTCTGATCCTGGAAGCCATCGAGCGCGCGAAGAAATAGCTGCGAAAACAGGGGCTGGCAGCGCCAGCCCCTCACGCTATGTTCGGCCGGAACCGAGGGGAACACCCATGACCGACGAACTGCTGTACGACGTTGCGGACGGCATCGGCCGCATAACCTTCAACCGGCCGGCTTCACGCAACGCGATGACCTTCGCGATGTACGAGCGCCTAGCGGCAATCTGCACTGAGGTGACCGAAACGCGCTCGGTGAAAGCCCTGGTGCTCACTGGCGCCGGCGAACGCGCTTTCGCTGCCGGCACCGATATTTCGCAGTTCCGCGAATTCAAGACCCCGGAGGATGCGCTGACCTACGAGGCGCGCATCGACCGCGTGCTCGGCGCGCTTGAAGCTTGCCCGGTGCCGACCATTGCCGCGATCTCCGGCGCCTGCACCGGCGGCGGCGCCGGCATCGCTGCCTGCTGCGACATCCGCATCGGCGCCGCCAATACCCGCTTCGGCTTCCCGATCGCCCGTACGTTGGGCAACTGCCTGTCGATGTCGAACTACGCCCGGCTCTACAGCCTGATCGGCCCGGCCAAGACCAAGGAGATCATCTTCACGTCCCGCCTGATCGAGGCCGAAGAAGCCCGCAGTTCCGGGCTGCTGAGCGAGGTCCTGCCGGATCACGCCGCCCTGCAGGCGCGTGCGAGCGAGTTGGCCACCCTGGTAGCAGGCCAAGCGCCGCTGACCCTGCAGGCCACCAAGGAAGCGATGCGCCGGATCAAGGAAAAGCTCACACTCAGCACCGATAAGGACCTCATCCTCATGTGCTACATGAGCAATGATTTCCGCGAAGGCATGGATGCGTTCCTGACGAAGCGCAGCCCGGTCTGGTCGGGGACCTAGCCCCCGGCCAACCTGCGATGAGCGCCGAGGCGCGTCCCGCGGCCAACCGAACGCTCGCCGGCATCGCCATCACCTTGCTGGGCGTGTTCGTCTTCGCGTTTTCCAACGCGATGGCGAAGCTGGTGATGCATCACGCCCCGGTGGGCGAGACGCTGTTTGCCCGCAGCACGGTCGCGCTGCTCATGCTGGCGCCGTTCCTGACGCGGGCGGATTTCACCCGCCTGCGCACCGGGCCGGACTGGCCGCTGCATATGGTGCGCTGTGTGTTTTCCGGCATCGAGGTCGGCTGCTACTACTGGGCGATCACCGGCATCCAACTGGCTGATGCCTCGACGATCTATCTCGCCGGGCCGATCTACGTCACCGCAATGTCGGCGGTGTTCCTGCGCGAGCAGGTCGGCTGGCGGCGCTGGACGGCGGTGATCGTCGGCTTCGTCGGCGTCGTGGTGGCCTTGCGGCCGGGCGGCCAGGCACTTGGCCCGCACGTGCTCGTCGCCGTGGGCGGCAGCCTGCTTTACGCGGTGTCCCTGGTCGCGGTACGCCGGCAGCGCGATACTTCCAACACCATGCTGGTGGTCAGCCAGGTTGCAGCGCTGAACCTGTTCTCGCTGCTGACGCTACCGTTTGGCTGGGTGATGCCCACGCCGCTCGAGGCCGGCATGCTGCTGTTCGTCGGCGTGGTTTCGACCGTCGGCTATCTCTGCGTCAATCGCGGTCTGCAACTGGCGCCAGCCTCGGTGGTGGTGCCATTCAACTATGTCAGCATCGTCTACGCCGCCGTCCTCGGCTATTTGCTGTTTGACGACACCCCCGCACCGGCCACCATCGCTGGCGCGCTGATCATCGTCGGTGCCGGGCTGTTCATCCTGCTGCGCGAACGCGTGAAGGAACGCACATGACCGATACGTACTTGCCCGAATTCGGCTTCAACCAGTTGGCGATGACGCGGCACGGCCCGATGCTGGTCAACCGGTACGATACCTATGTCGGCGCATCGGTGATCCGGCTCGGCGAATACTCGCGCGATGAGGCGGATCTGCTGACCCAGGTCCTGCACCCCGGCCAGGTCGCGGTCGAGGTCGGCGCCAATATGGGAACACTCAGCGTGCCGATGGCGCAACGGCTCGGTCCCGATGGGCGGCTCTATGCGTTCGAACCGCAGCGTCTGATGTTCCAGACGCTGTGCGCCAATATCGCCTTGAACAGCCTGGCCAATGTTCTCGCCCTGCCCTACGCCGTCGGCGAGTCGCAGCGTGACGTGCTGGTGCCCGAGACCGCGCCGGAACAGTTCACCAATTTCGGCGCGATCGCGTTGGGCGGCACTGGCGCACGCACACGTCAGGTGACCATCGACGAATACGACTTGCCGGCCTGCCATTTGCTGAAGATCGACGTCGAGGGCGCCGAAGCCGCTGTGATCCGCGGCGCGGTGCAGACCATATTGCGACACAGACCGATGCTGTATGTGGAGAACGACCGCCGCCATCTCTCCCCCGCGCTGATCCAACTCATCGGCTCGTTCGGCTATGGCCTGTTCTGGCATCTGCCGCGGCTCGAATCGGGCGACGATTTCAACCAGACGGCCGAACCGGTGTTCCCGGGCTACGTCTCGGTCAACATGTTCTGCGTGCCGATCAACCCCGGCGCCAAGGTGCAGGGCCTCGCCCCGGTCACCAGCCTGCACGACTGGCCCGTGCCGGTTTGACCGCCACAGCGTGCGGGACCTAGCATCGCGCCGATAATAACAGGAAACGCCCCGCGCATGGACGCGCCCAGCAGTCTTATCCAAGACTCGGCCAACAGGCTGTTCGCCGAGCACATCACCACCGCCCTGCGGGTGGATGCCGAGGCCGGCCAGTTCCCCCACGCGCTCTGGAACGCCGTCGAGGAAGCCGGGCTGACCCGTGCTCTGCTTCCAGAAGCAGCCGGTGGTTTCGGCATCGGCGCGGCCGAGGCGCTGAGCCTGATGGCCGTTGCCGGCGCCCACGCCGCCCCGATCCCGCTGGCCGAGACCATGCTGGCCGGCTGGATGCTGGCCCAGGCCGGGCTCGACATGCCGGATGGGGTGCTGAGCATCGCCCCGGTCCGCCTGTCCGACCGGCTGACCATCGATGCCGCCGGCCGGGTCACCGGCACCGCAGCACGCATCCCCTGGGGGCGTGACGCCGCGTGCATCGTCGTGCTGGCGCAACGCGACGCTGAAAACATCGTGGCGCTCGTTCCCGCCAGCGCGGTGACGGTCACTGCCGGGCAGAACATCGCCCGCGAACCGCGTGACACACTGGTGTTTGGCGGCATCGCCCTCGCGCACGGCGCGGCCGCGGTCACCGCCGATCAGGTGCATCTGCTCGGCGCAGCCCTGCGCAGCCAACAGATCGCCGGTGCGCTCGGCCGGGTAATCGAGACCACCACGCAGTATGCCGGGGATCGCATCCAGTTCGGCCGGCCAATCGGCAAGTTCCAGGCGATCCAGCACCACCTGGCGATCGTCGCCGCGCATCACGCCGCCGCCGCCGCCGCCGCCGATGGCGCCGCCGAAGCGGTCGAGGCCGGGCTGCGCCCGCTGCCGATTGCCGCCGCCAAGCTGCGCACCGGCGAGGCCGCCGGCATCGCCGCAGGGCTCGCGCATCAGATCCATGGCGCGATCGGCTTCACCTACGAGCACCATCTGCATTTCCTCACCAAGCGCCTGTGGTCCTGGCGCGACGAGTTCGGCGCCGAGCCGGAATGGGCGGCTCGCCTCGGCCGGCATTTCGCCGCCGCCGGGGCCGACGCGCTGTGGGCGGAGATCACCGCGGCATGAGCATGATCAGTTTCCCCCCTCCCCCGCCCTGCCCCGAGGCCGAGGAACTCCGCGCCGAGGTCCGCGCTTTCCTGCGCACCGAACTGGCCGGCCTGCCGCCACAGATCCGCGCCGAAAGCTGGATGGGCGCCGACAAGGAGTTCAGCCGCAAGGTCGCAGAGCGCGGCTGGATCGCGATGACCTGGCCGAAGCAGTACGGCGGGCATGAGCGCAGCGCGCTCGAACGCTATGTCGTGCTCGAGGAGATGCTCGCCGCCGGCGCACCGGTTGGCTACCACTGGGTGGCCGACCGGCAGTCCGGCCCTCTGATCCTGCGCGCCGGCACCGAGGCGATGCGCCAGAAGGTGCTGCCGCAGATCGCCGCTGGCACCTGCGGCTTCTGCATCGGTATGAGCGAGCCTGACAGCGGCTCCGACCTCGCCGCCACCCGCACAAGGGCGACACCGGTCGATGGCGGCTTCCGCGTCAACGGCACCAAGCTGTGGACCTCGGGCGCGCACCGCGCCGACTACATGATCCTGTTCTGCCGTACCGGGCCCGGCGAGCGGCACGAGGGAACCAGCCAGTTGCTGGTCGATTTGCACAACACCCCGGGCCTGACCATCCGTGGCGTCCGCGCTCTGTCGGGCGAGCGTCATTTCAACGAATGCGTGTTCACCGACGCTTTCATCCCGGAGGATGCGGTGATCGGTAAGCTCGGCGACGGCTGGGCGCAGGTGACCAGCGAGCTGGCCTATGAGCGCAGCGGGCCCGAGCGGTTCCTGTCGACCTTCGTGCTGCTGGTCGAACTGCTGCGCGCGCTGGGGCCGAACCCGTCCGAGCGGGCGGCGATCGCCATCGGGCGGATCACCGCGCATATCATCGCCCTGCGCCGGATGTCGCGCTCGGTCGCCGGCATGCTGCAGGCCGGGAAAAATCCGGCGCTGGAAGCGGCGATGGTGAAGGAGCTCGGCAACAACCTGGAACAGGAGTTGCCGGAAATCGCCCGCAGCTTGATCGAAAGCGAGCCGGACGCCACAAGCACGCAGGACTACGTCGCCGTGCTGGCGCACGACATGATGTATGCACCCAGCTTTTCGCTGCGCGGCGGCACGCGGGAAATCCTGCGCGGCATGATCGCCCGCGGCCTCGGACTGCGCTGAAGGACCTGAAATGACCGACTACGTGCTCTACGCCGTCGAAGATGGCATTGCGACGATCACCCTGAACCAGCCGGAGAAGCGCAACCCGGTCTCCGAACGCGGCATGGTCGATGCGATCATCGGTTCGCTGGAGGCGGCCAACACCGATGCCAATGTGCGCGTGGTCATCCTGACCGCGGCCGGAACGTCGTTTTCGTCGGGCGGCAACGTCAAGGCAATGGCTGACAGCGTGGAGAGCCGACGCGCCAAGCCGGTACGGACGCTGGAGTATTACAACCGCGGCATTCAGCGCACGCCGCTGGCGTTCGAGCGGATCGACGTGCCGGTGATCTGCGCGGTGAACGGGCCGGCGGTGGGTGCCGGGCTCGATCTGGTGTGCATGGCCG
>CAIRTN010000278.1 GCA_903881515.1 uncultured Rhodospirillales bacterium
CGACGCCTATCGGTTCTTTCTCGAACGGCAGGGATCGCCGCAGGAAGCGCGCGTCGGATCGGCTTCATGACGCAGACGCCCTCAGCCTTGTCGGAGATAGAGCTTGCGCCGGTCATCGCGGCGGCCCCGCGCGTGTCGAGCGCAGCCGGCTCCGACCTGCGCCTGTCTTGCCGGGACCTTCCGCGGCGCCCCTTGCAGCGGACAACCGACCTGACCCTCGCTGCGGGCCTGCTGGTCGTGGCGGTTCCGATCATGTTGGCGGCAGCCGCGGCGGTCTACATTGAGGACGGCGGCCCGATCTTTTTTGTCCAGCCGCGGTTGGGGCGGAACGGGCGCCTGTTCGGCTGTTTCAAGCTCCGATCGATGGCGCTCGACGCCGAAGACATGCTGGAACAGATACTGATCGAAAACGGGCCCGCCCGATAGGAATGGACTGAAACCCAGAAACTGCAGCGCGATCCGCGCGTGACGCGCGTCGGCGCCTTCATCCGAAAATACAGCCTGGACGAGCTCCCCCAGCTGTTTAACATCCTCATGGGCGACATGAGTCTGGTGGGACCTCGTCCGATCATCGAGGCCGAAATTCCACGCTACGGGCGCCGCATCGCCTATTACTACGCCCGCAGGCCAGGACTGACCGGCCTGTGGCAAGTCCGCGGGCGCAGCGACACCGGCTATCGTACCCGGGTCGCAATGGACGTGATCTATACCCGCAGAGGGCGATTTTGGCTCGACCTGCGCATTCTGGCCGCCACGATTCCCGCCGTGTTCCGAGGACGCGGTTCGTAAAGAGGTTTGCAGCGTTGAATTCAGTTCTGGCGGCCCCGCTCAAGGCTTTCGATCGGTTTGGCGAACGGCGTCCCCTGCTTCGCCGCGCCAGCCTTCCTGTGCTGTTCGTTCTCCTCAACGCCCTGCCACTGGCCGCATGTCTGCGCGAAGGCATCTCGCGCGGCTACCTGGTCAATCTGGATTTCGCGCCGGTCCTCCTGCTGGCGGCGATCCGGCTCGCCTCTCCGGTCCTGCGGGCTGTCCAACTGGCGACGATCTTCCTGGGCCTGCTGACGATTTCGGCGATCGACCTGTTCATCTCCTTGTCCGAGCCGTTCAACCACGGCGTGTTCGGCGGATCGGAATACGCCGCGGGCATCGTCTACTGGCCCTGGGGTATGTTCCTGCCCTGGCTGGCCGTCCTACTGGCGCTGTGCGCCTTCAGCCTCGGCGCGCTGAGGTCCGTGCGCGGGCGGCCCTATGCGCGTGAGTTGCTGGTGATCGTCCTGGTCCTATTCGGGACCGACGTCTGGGCCGGCAATACCCATTTCTATTGGCGGCCCGGCGCCCTCCTGCCGAACCTGGTTTCCAGCTCGAGTCTGAGGTTCCTCCAGGGCGAGGAGTTGACCAACGGCCTCAAGAGCGTGACCCCGCTGTCGGAGCCGTCGATGGCCTCGCGGATCGGGCAGATGCCATCGCCGCCGCCGCACATCCTGTCGGTGGCGGTGGAGTCCCTGGGGGCGCCCCTCGGCGGCCGGGTCGAGCCCTTTCAGCACAGGTTGCTGGCCGATCTCGGCGACAGCTACAGCCTGTCCTACGCCACGACCCAGCCCTATTACGGCAAGACCCTGCAGGGCGAGGTTCGGGAGCTGTGCGGCGCCAGGATCGAGGGCATGCCCCACCGCCCCGCCGAATTCGCGCGCCTGGGCCGGTGCCTGCCGGCCGCCTTGGCGATGCAAGGCTACCGGACGTCGGCCTATCACGGCAACAGCGGCGACTTCTATCATCGCGCCGGGGTCTACCCTGCCATTGGCATCTCGAACCTGCACTTCCGCGACGACCTGCTCCGCAGGGGCCAAGTCTGCGACCGGTATATGTTCAAGGGCGTCTGCGACCGCGACGTATTCAGCAGCGCCATGGCCGAATTCTCAAATCCGGGCCGGCAGTTCGTCCACCTGATGACGCTGGACACCCACTTCCCCCAGCCCGACGACCCGACCGCCGGGTGCCGTCAGCCGGAAGGCAAGGCGCGCGAGCTGTGCCTGTACAACTGGTACTTCGAC
>CAIRTN010000279.1 GCA_903881515.1 uncultured Rhodospirillales bacterium
ACCAATGACGAAAGAGAAGAGCGTGGATTGCTTCGCAAGGGCGCGCAATGACGGTGGAGAGGTGCGGGCGCTGATCGCGTTCGCAGTGCGCCCATGGATGAAGTTTTTTTGGTTCTTTTTGTTCACAAAAAGAACTGCTTGCCTTCGCACTTTCTGGTCTTCGTGCGCACAGAAGGAAGAAAGTAAAAAGCGTGGATCCTTCGCAAGGGCTCAGGATGACGGGTGGGGTCGGCCTGTCTTTTTCCTTTCTGCAGGCGCCGCGCGATGAGCCCGGTGCTGGATATCACAGGGCTGTGCAAGACGTTTGCCGGGCACAAGGGGCATCCGCCGGTGCGGGTGTTGGATCAGGTTTCGCTGCATCAGCGCGAGGGTGAGTTTCTGGCGGTGATGGGGCCGTCGGGGTGTGGCAAGAGCACGTTGCTGAACATTGTGGCCGGGTTTGACCGGGCGGATAGCGGGGATTGCCTGGTGCGGGGGCGGCCGGTGGTGGATACCGGGCCGGATCGCGGCGTGGTGTTTCAGGAATATGCGTTGTTTCCGTGGATGACGGTGGAACGCAATCTGGTGTTCGCGATGCGGGCGGCGGGGAAGTGGTCGGCGGATGCGCCGGCGCGGATTACGGCCATTCTGAAGCGCATCGGGCTGGAGGCGTTTCGCGAGGCGTTTCCGAAGCATTTGTCGGGCGGGATGCGGCAGCGGCTGGCGATCGGGCGGATCCTGGCGATCGATTCGCCGATGATGCTGATGGATGAGCCGTTCGGTGCGCTGGACGCGCTGACGCGGGGATTGTTGCAGGCCGATCTGGTGGCGCTGTGGCAGGAGACACGCAAGACCATTCTGTTCATCACCCATAGCGTGGACGAGGCGCTGTTCCTGGCCGAGCGCGTGGTGGTGATGACGCCGCGGCCGGGGAAAATCGTGCTCGATCTGCGGATCGATCTGCCGCGTCCGCGCGACATCACCACGCCTGAGTTCAACCGCTACAAACGTGAGATCATCGACGTGATCAATCCTGTGCTTCGCCTTTCCGAGCCCGTGACATGAAGACCGTAGCGATCGATATTGGCGGGACCTTCACCGACCTTGCCGCGTTGGACCCCGAGACGGGGGCGTTGCGGTTTTCCAAAAGTCTGACCACGCCGCCGAATTTCGAGCAGGGCGCGCTGGACTGCATGCGGCTGGCTGGCATCGAGGCCGACGAGATCGACGTGTTAAGGCATGGCACCACGGTGGTGATCAACGCGCTGCTGGAGCAGAAGGGCGCGCGCACGGCGCTGGTGACCACCGAGGGGTTCCGCGACATCCTGGAGATCGGGCGCGGCAACCGGCCGGAATCGTTCAACCTGTTCTATCACCGGATGCCGCCTTTGGTGCCGCGTGATAGGCGGTTCGAGATTGGCGAGCGGATGAGTGCGCGCGGCGAGGTGATCCGGGAGTTGGATACCGCAGCGTTGCCGGCGCTGGTGGCGGCGCTGCAGGCGGCCGGGGTTGAGGCGGTGGCGGTGTGTTTGCTGCATGCCTGGCGCAATCCGGCGCATGAGCAGGCGATTGCGGAATATCTGAGGGCGCATCTTGGATGTTTCGTCTCGGCGTCGCATGAGATCTCGCGCGAGTTCCGCGAGTTCGAGCGGACGTCGACGGCGGTGATGAACGCTTATGTCGGGCCGGCGACGGCGCAGTATCTGGCGCGGTTCGGGGCGGCGTTGGGCGATCGGGGGTTCACTGGCAGCCTGTATCTGATGGGCTCGAATGGCGGGGTGCTGACGCAGGAGGAGACGCGGCATCGGCCGTTGCTGCTGGTGGAGTCCGGCCCGGTGGGCGGGGCTGCGGGGGCGGCGGAGATCGGGCAGCGGCTGGGGCTGCGGCATCTGGTGGCGTTCGACATGGGAGGCACCACAGCGAAGGCGGTGCTGATCGAGGATGGCGAGGCGGTGGTGTCGCCGTTGTACTGGGTGGGCGGGTATGACCGCGGCTATCCGGTGCAGGCGGCGGTGCTGGATATTGTCGAGGTTGGCACCGGCGGCGGCAGTATTGCGGCGGCGAATGATTTCGGCGCGTTGCAGGTGGGCCCGCGCAGTGCGGGGGCGTTGCCGGGGCCGGCGTGTTATGCGCGCGGCGGCACCGAGCCGACGGTGACGGATGCCAATCTGTGGCTGGGGCGGCTGGATGGCGCGCGGTTCCTGAGCGGGACGATGCCGTTGCGCGATGATCTGGCCGAGGCGGCGCTGAAGGGGTTGGCGGATAGGTTCGAGCAGCCGGTGGAGACGCTGGCTTCGGGGATCTTGCAGATCTCCACTTTGACGATGGCGTCCGCGGTGCGGCGGGTGACGATCGATCGCGGTTATGATCCGCGCGATTTCGCCATGGTGGCGTTTGGCGGCGCCGGGCCGCTGCATGCGGTGGCGGTGGCGCGCGAGATCGGGATGAAACGGGTGATCATTCCGCCGATGCCGGGGCATTTCTCGGCATATGGGATGCTGTTTGCCGATTTCCGCTACGACGTGGCCGATACGGTGGCCGCGCCGCTGGAGCGGCTTGATCCGGACGAGGTGGAGGCGCGGTTCCAGGCGCTGGCCGAGGAAGGGGCGGTGGCGCTGAAGCGGATGGGGCTGGATGTGCGGGAGGTCAGGACCTCGCGGTATGCCGAGATGCGGTATGAGCGGCAGGAATACACCATCAAGGTAAGGCTGCCGGATCGGCGGTGCGATGAGGCCGAGATGCGGGCGATGTTCGAGGACACTTATGGCAGGCGGTATGGCCATGTCTCGCGCAGCATGCCGGTGGATGTGGTGATGCTGCGCATTGTGGTGGATGGGCGGACGGTAAGGCCGGATGCGGCGGCGTTGCCGCATGGCTCGGCCGACGCGGTGGTGCCGGGGTCGCGCGACGTGTGGTTCGATGGGACCGGCAAGGCTGTTTGCACGGTGTTGCAGCGGTCGCAATTGCCGATCGGCTACCGGATCACGGGGCCGGCGGTGATCGAGGAGGATGCGTCGACGACGGTGATCCCGCCGGGGGATGTGGCCGAGATCGATGCCTGGAACAACATCGTTATCGACCTGGGAGAAGCGGCATGAGCAACACACGCAAGCCGAAGGTCGATCCGGTGACGCAGGAGATCGTGCGCAACCTGTTGATTGCGATCCTCGATGAGGGGGAGATCAATCTGTCGCGCACGGCGTTCAGCCCGATCATCTATGAGGTGAAGGATTACTGCGTCGGGCTGCTGGACCGCGAGGGGCGGACGATCGCGCAGAGCCGGGGCGGGATTCCGACGTTCATGGCCGATCTGGGCGAGCCGGTGCGCGATGGCATTGCGATCTATGGGCTGGACGGGTTCGATCCGGGCGATGTGCTGTTGATGAACTATGCCGCGGTGTGCGGGCAGCATCTGAACAATGTTGTTGTCTACGTGCCGGTGCATTGGAAAGGCGAGGTGATCGGGTTTGCCGCGACGCGGGCGCACTGGACCGATGTCGGCGGGCGGGTGGCGGGGTCGTTCTCGACCGATACCACTGAGATCTTCCAGGAAGGGCTGCAACTGCGCAGCATCAAGATCCACAAGAAGGGCAAGCCGGACGAGGAACTGATGCGGGTGATCCGGCATAATATCCGGTTCCCCGATCTGTCGTTCGGCGACATGGCGGCGCAGATCGCGGCGTGCACGCTGAGTGCGCAGCGCTATCAGGAGATGCTGGAGAAGTATTCCTGGGAGGTGATCGAGGCGTGCATCCATACGATATGGGATCAGTCGGAGGCATTTGTGCGCCGGCAGATTGCGTCGTTGCCGGATGGGCGGTTTACCGCGAATTCGTATCTGGATGACGACGGGGTGGTGTTCGACAAGATTTTGCCGGTGGCAGTCGCGGTGACCATCGCCGGCGATACGATGGAGATCGATTTCACCGGGACGGCGCCGCAGTCCCGCGGGCCGATGAATGCCGGGCGCAGCGGCGGGCTGGCGGCCGCAAGGGTGGCGTTCAAGAGTGCGGTGGTGCCGAATCTGCCGCCGAACGAGGGGGTGTTCCGGGCGCTGAAGGTGACGCTGCCGGAGGGCACGATCATCAGTGCGGTCGACAACGCAGCGCTGGCGCAGTGGAACATGCCGCTGAAGACGGTGATCGACACGATCTATTGGGCGTTGAGCCAGTGTGCGCCGGAGCGGGTGCCGGCGGCGCATCATTGTTCGCAGGGGATGTATTCGTTCTTCGGCAAGGACCATGAGAGCGGGCGGCGGTTCTCGACGTTGGATACGACGCTGGGCGGCTGGGGGGCGCGGCCGGATGCGGACGGGTTCTCGCCGCTGAAGACGGTGACGCATGGCGATACGCGCAATGTGCCGGTGGAGGTGGAGGAGGCGTTCTATCCGCTGCTGGTGGAGCGGTTTGCCTGGCGGCCGGACAGTGCGGGGCCGGGGAAGTTCCGTGGTGGGCTGGGGCTGCACAAGATTTACCGGCTGCGCCAGGAGGCGGAGATGGTGGTGGCGTTCGAGCGTTCGAAGCTGGCGCCGTGGGGGTTGTTTGGCGGCGGGTCGGCGCAGGTGGGGTATGCGATGATCCGGCAGCCCGGGCAGGCGGAGGGCAGGCGGATGTACAAGGGCACGGCGGTGCCGCTGGAGCAGGGCGCGACGGTGGAGTTCTATTCCGCCGGCGGCGGCGGGCGGTTCCCGGCCTGGGAGCGGCCGGTGGGGCGTGTCGTGGAAGATGTGCGCCAGGGCTATATTACGGCGGCCGGGGCGCGGGCGGGGTATGGCGTGGCGCTGGATGAGGTGAGCCTCGTGGTGGATGAGACGGAGACGGCGCGGTTGCGCCAGGCGATGCAGGAGGCGGTGGTATGAGGATCGCGAGTTTCACCCGTAAGGGCGTGGCCGGGTTTGGGCCGGTGGTGGACAATGGCGTGGTGGATGCGGCCAAGCGGATTGGCGGCACGCTGCGCAGCGTCCTCGCCGCGGGTCGGCTGGCCGAGGTGCAGGCGCTGGGCGGGTTGCCGGCAGATTATGCGCTTGATGAGGTGACGCTGGAGATCCCGGTGCCGGAGCCGAGCAAGATCATCTGCATCGGGCGGAATTATCGCGGGCATCTGGCGGAGGCGGGGTTGAAGCTGCCGGAGAAGCCGAGCGTGTTTATTCGCACGCTGGAGTCCTTTGTTCCGCATGGCGGCGCGATGGTGCGGCCGAGCGCATCGAGCGATTACGATTATGAGGGCGAGTTGTGCCTGGTGATCGGACGCACAGCGCGGCATGTGCGGCGCGAGGACGCACTGGGGCATATCGCGGGCTATACCTGCATGAACGAGGCGTGCCTGCGCGATTTCCAGTTCAACCACTCGCTGACGGTGGGGAAGAATTTCCATCACAGCGGCAGCATCGGGCCGTGGATGGTGACCGCCGATGCGATCCCGGACCCGACGCAGCTGATGCTGCATACCAGGCTGAACGGGGTGGAGGTGCAGCATACCCAGACCGATGACCTGATCTTCGATATTCCAGAGATCATTCGCTATCTGTCGGTGCTGCTGCCGTTGAATCCGGGGGATATCATCGCGACGGGGACACCGGAGGGGGTAGGGTTCACGCGCACGCCGCCGCTTTGGCTGAAGCCGGGGGACGCAGTGGAGGTGGAGATTTCCGGGATCGGGGTTTTGCGCAATCATGTGATTGCGGAAGTTTAGGGGAACGGGGATGCCGGAAGTTTATGTCCATATCGTCGAGGGGCGGACGGTGGAGCAAAAGCGCGGGCTTGTGCGGGACATCACCAAGGCGATGGTGGAGCACCTGCATGTCGATCCGGCGAACGTGATGATCCAGATCATGGAATCCTCGCGCGAGAACAAGGCGAAGGGCGGGGTGCTGTTCAGCGAACGCTGACGGCCTTGCTTGTGCCGTGATCTGGTGCCACGAGAGGCCGCGACGAGACGAGGAGATCGTGCGTGGCGGATCTGCGGCTTACCGGCGCGCTGGATGTGGCGGGCGCGGCGGCGCACTGGACCGAGGTGATGGCGGCCGCGCGGCGCGGCGGGCTGGTGCTGGATCTGGGCGCGATCGAGGGGTTCGATACCGCGGGCGCGGCGCTGGTGCTGGCGGCGGAGCGGGCGTGCAAGAGCGGGTTTGAGCTGAAGGGGCTGGGCGAGCGGGAGACCGCGGTGCTGGCGCGGGTGCGCGGGCTGGATGTGCCGCCGCCGCCGGCGCCACCGCCGGCGGCGCAGAGCTGGCGGCAGGTGATCGGGGCGAGCGCTTCGGCCTGTGTGCAGGGTGTCGCTTATCTTGGTGAGGTGGTGGTGGCGGTTGGCCGGTTGCCGGCACGCCAGCGGATGTTCCGTTGGATGGATCTGTTGCGCACGGCCGATCAGGCGGGGGTGCAGGCGATCCCGCTGGTGCTGTTGATGGGGCTGCTGGTGGGTGTGATCCTGGCGTTCCAGTCGATGGTGCCAATGCGGCGGTTCGGGGCGGATATCTATGTCGCCAATCTGGTGTCGATCGGGCTGGCGCGGGAGTTGGGGCCGCTGTTGACGGCGGTGATCCTGGCGGGGCGCAGCGGGTCGGCGTTTGCGGCCGAGATCGGCACGATGAAGGTGAACCAGGAGCTGGATGCGCTGGCGACGATGGGGATCGACGCGGTGACCATGCTGGTGCTGCCCAGGCTGATCGCGGGGGTGCTGGTGACGCCGGTGCTGGCGGTGATCATGGAGATGGCGGGGTCGCTGGGCATGACGCTGGTGCTGGTGGCGAACGGGATTCCGTGGACGGTGGTGGCCAATCAGGTGGTGGCGACGGTGGTGCCGGCGGATTTCTTCGGGGGCCTGTTCAAGGCGGCGCTGTTCGGCGCGGCGGTGTCGGCGATCGGCTGCCGGGCGGGGATTGGCACCGGGCAGGGGCCGCGGGCGGTGGGGCTGTCGGCGACGGCGGCGGTGGTGGGCGGGATTGTCGCGACCATCGCGCTCGATGGGGTGATGGCGGTGGTTTTCTTCAGGCTTGGGCTGTGAACGCGATCAGCGCGGCCGGGCTGACGCAGGCGTTCGACGGGCGGGTGATATTTCGCGACGTCAGCTTCACGGTGGCGAGTGGCGAGGTGTTTGTGATCCTGGGCGGGTCGGGGTGCGGCAAGTCGACGTTGCTGCGGCAGTTGGTGGGGTTGCAGCGGCCGAGCGCGGGGACGGTGGAAGTGCTGGGCCATGAGATGTATGGCGATGACGTTGCGGTGCTGACGACGATCGGGGTGATGTTCCAGTCCGGTGCGCTGTTCGGGGCGATGACGCTGCTGGAGAATGTGATGCTGCCGCTGGAGATGCATACCGACCTGCCGGCCGAGGCGCGGGAGAATGTGGCGCGGATCAAGCTGGGGCTGGTCGGGCTGGCCGATGCGGCCGGACGGCTGCCATCGGAGATCTCGGGCGGGATGGCGAAGCGGGCGGCGATCGCGCGGGCGCTGGCGCTGGATCCGCCGCTGCTGTTTCTGGACGAGCCTTCGGCGGGGTTGGACCCGATCACCTCGGCGGAGTTGGACAAGCTGATCCTGGACCTGCGGCACGATATGGGGCTGACCTTCGTGGTGGTGACGCATGAGCTGGCGTCGATCCTGGCGATCGCGGACCGGTGCATCATGCTGGACAAGACGGCGCAGGGGCTGATCGCCGAGGGCGATCCGAAGAAGCTGCGCGACGAGAGCACCGAGCCAACGGTACGCGGGTTTTTCCGCCGCGAGGCGGCGTGATGGCCAACAAGGCGGTTTTCCTGCGGGTCGGGCTGCTGGTGGTGGTGGGCGTGGCGGCGACGGTGGGGGTGGTGCTGTTCCTGGGCAAGAACCAGGTGCGGCATGGGCTGGAATACGAGACCTATTTCCAGGAATCGGTGCAAGGGCTGGATGTCGGCGCGACGGTGAAATATCGCGGCGTGACGCTGGGTCAGGTGACGGAGATCGCGCTGGTGAGCGCGGCGTATCCCAACGATACCGCCGTGGACGATGTGCGGAAGATATTCCAGCTGGTGGTGGTGCGCTACGCCGTCGATCCGGCGAAGCTGGGTGCTTCGCCGGCGCTGGATGTGGCGGTGGCGCAGGGGTTGCGGACGCGGCTGGCCTCGCAAGGGCTGACGGGGCTGGCGTATCTGGAGCTCGATTTCGTCGATCCGAAGAAGTTCCCGGTGCAGGCGGTGCCGTGGACGCCGTTGCGGGGCTACATCCCGTCGATGCCGAGCACGGTGGCGCAGGTGCAGGATGCGGTGACCGTGGTGATGGACCAGGTGAAGACGATCGATTTCGCCAAGCTGGCCGGCAAGCTGCAATCTGTGATGGACGATATCGACGGGCAGATGACGAGCGGCGAGCTGAAGGCGGTACTGACGGATACCGCGGCGGTGACGCATGTGTTGCGCCAAAGCATCGAGGCGGCGCATCTGGACGAGATGGCGGCCGACCTGCGGGCGTCGGCGGCGAGCCTGAAGCAATTGTCGGGTGGCAAGGAAACGCAGGCGCTGCTGGCGCGGACGACGGTGGCGGTGGAGCAGTTGAACGAGGTGACGAAGCGGCTGCCGGCGATGCTGAACGCGTTGCAGGGCACGGTTCGCCGGGGCGATGACGGGTTGAGCGATGTGACGGGTGCGCTGGTGCCGGTGCTGCGCGACGCGCGGGCGGCGGCGGCGAATCTGCGCGACATGACCGAGGCGCTCAGGCGGTATCCGGCGGCGGCCCTGCTGGGTGGGCCACCCACGCGAGAGGGGAATACGCGGTGATGAAACGGCGCGGAATGCTGGGATTGCCGCTGCTGCTCGCGGGGTGCGGGTTGTCGGAGCGGCCGTATGAGGAGCGGCGGCAATGGCCGTTGGTGGTGCCGCGGCCGGGCAGCCTGCCGGCGAAGCCGGGCGGGGCCGTGCTGGAGGTGCGGACATTGCGCGAGGGGCCGGGGATGGCGGTGCGCGGGCTGCAAACCCTGCAGGCCGATGGCAGCCTGAAGATCGGGTTCTACGAGGAGTGGACGGTGCCGCCGGCGCAGGGCGTGGAGGATGCGTTGCGCGGCTGGCTCGCCGGCTGCGGCAAGTTCGGCGCGGTGACGGCGCCGGGCAGCCGGGTGAAGCCGGATTATCTGCTGGAGGGCGAGTTGACCGCGTTGCTGAGCGTGCCGGGAGAGGGGATCGCGCGGGCGGCGATGAGTGTCGTGGTGCTGGATGCGCGCGGCGATACGTCGCATGTGGTGTTCCAGCGGCGCGTGACCGGCGAGGCGAAGCTGGCCGGGCCGGGGCCCGAGGCGGCGGTGAAAGCCCAGCTTGCGGCGCTGCTGCTGGCGTTCGCCGAGGTCGAGGGGGCGTTGCCCGGGGCTTGATTGTCGCGCTGTGGTGGCTTCTGCTGCGGGCCAATCCGCCAGCAGAAGCGAGCCGGGAATGCCGATGAGTGCCACCACTTCCGAACCGCGTCTCGCGACGCTGATGCTTCGGGTCTACCTGCCGTTCGCGGCGGCGTATTTCCTGTCCTATCTCTACCGGGCGGTGAATTCGGTGGTCGGGCCGCTGATCGCAGGCGAGCTGGATCTGTCGGCGACCGAACTGGGGCTGCTGACCAGCGCCTATTTCATCATGTTCTCGCTGATCCAGGTGCCGATGGGCGTGGCGCTTGACCGGTTCGGACCGCGGTTGGTGCAGGCGGTGTTGCTGGTGATCGCGGCCTGTGGCGCGGCGCTATTCGGCATCGGCGGCTCGATGGCAGTGCTGGTCGCTGGGCGCGTGCTGATCGGGCTGGGGGTTGCGGCGGGGCTGATGGGGGCGCTTAAGGTCATCACCCTGTGGTTTCGCGCCGAGCATTGGCCGATGATGAATGGGCTGCTGATGGCGGCCGGCGGGCTGGGCTCGCTGATGGCGACGGCGCCGACCCAGGCCGCGCTGGGGGTAATCAGCTGGCACAGCGTGTTCTTTGTATTGAGCGGGATGACCTTGGCGGTGGCGGCCCTGCTCTATGTCGCGGTACCGGAGAAGCCGGGGACGCGGGCGGGCGGGACGCTGGCGCAGCAGATGACGATCGTCGGCGGGATCATGCGCGACGGGTATTTCTGGCGGATGCTGCCGTTCTTCGCCGCGCAGCAGGCGACGTTCATCGCGGTGCAGACCCTGTGGATCGGGCCGTGGCTGCGCGATGTGGCGGGGCTGGACCCGGCGGCGCGGGGGCAAGTGATGTTCTGGGTGGCGCTGGCGATGACATTGGGGTTCCTGTCATCGGGCGTGGTCGCCGGGCTGGCGACGCGGATCGGGGTTTCGAACTTTGCCACCGGCACGGTGGTGCTGTCGGCCTTCGTTGCGATGACCGGGGCGCTGGCAGCAGTGTCGGCTGACTGGCTGCCGCTGTGGACCGCGTTGCCGCTGTGGTGTGCGTTCGGGTTTCTGGGCAGCTATGTGATCGTTTACTACCCGGTGCTGACCAAGGCGTTTCCGCTGGAGGTGTCCGGGCGGGTAACCACGAGCGTGAACTTCCTGATGTTCAGCACGGTGTTCGCGGTGCAGTGGGGCGTGGGGCGGGTGCTGGATCTGTTCGCACCGAATGCCACCGGCGGGTATGCGCCGGCGGGATATGCGTGCGCGCTGTTGTTGCTGACGGTTTTGCAGGTGGCGGCGGTGGTCTGGCTGCTGGTCTCGCCGGCGGTGCCGCAGACCCAGCGATGATCAGTCGAAGGCGACCGGCAGCATGGAGAGCACCAGCAGGATCGCCATGGCGATGTTGAAGCCGCGCAGGCGGGCGGGGGTGGCGAGGTAGCGGGCGGCGCCGGTGCCGAGCAGGGCCCAAGGCAGGCTGCTGGGCGGGCCGACGAGGAAGAACACCGAGCCGATCAGCAGCAGTTGCGGCAGGGCAGGGGCGTCGGGCTTGATCCAGGCCGAAGCGATGGACAGCGCCAGCAGCCAGGCCTTGGGGTTGATCCATTGGAACAGCACCGCTTCGATAAAGCCGAACGGTGCGCGGGCGCCACCTTCGCCGGGGGCCGGTGCGGTGGCGATCTGCCATGCGAGCACCAGCAGCCAGGCAAAGGCGATCCAGTGCAAAGCGGTGGCGAGTGCGGTGACCGCAGCGAGAACGCCGGAGAGACCAAGGCCGACGATGACGATCATCGCGGAAAACCCCACCGCGATGCCAAAGGCGTGCGGCACGGCCGCGCGCAACCCGTGCTGCGCCGCGTTAGCGGCGACCAGAACGTTATTCGGCCCCGGTGTGACCGAGGCGGCAAAGGCGAAACCGAGCAGGCCGAGGAACCAGGGTGTCATAGGCAGTAGGCCAGCATGGTTGCCTTATTCCCAGAAGATCGTTCCACGCAATCCAGACAAGTTTTTTGCGGAGCTTTTTTGCAAAAAAGCGACCTCTTGCTTCCTACCTGTTCGCCATCGGCCGCTTCCGGACGCTGTCGCGCACATGCTTGAAATCGAGCGTCGCCGGATCGGCGACCACCGGGCCCGGCGCGGCGGCGACGATGACCTGGCTGGCGATCGGCTGGAAGTCGGCGCGGAAATGCACCGAGGATTTCAGGGCCAGGATGCGTGCGCTGGCGGGTTCGATGCCGACATGACGCAGGATGGCCTGGTCGAGGGCCTGCATCTTCTGGCTGACGACCATCACCTGCACGCCGGGGGCGACGCGGATCAAGGCGCAGGGGCCGAGATTGCCGGGGTTGCCGGCGCCCATCGGGCCGGTGAGGGTGCATTTGCCGGTGGTGAGGTTTTCCACCGTGGCGGTGACCGCGATGGGTACGCCGTCGGACTTGCCGCCAAGGCTGAGCTGTACCGTGTTGCCGAGGCCGACGGCGTGGCAGGCGGCGGCGCTTTCGGCGTCGTTGATCAGGCAGAACACCGCGCCCTGCGCATTCTGACGGATCAGTTCGGACAGCAGGCCGGTGGTGTCGCCGTGACCGCCACCGCCGGGATTGTCCTGGGTGTCGGCGATGACGACGGGTTTGCCGGTGCCGGCATTCTGGATGGCGCGGGCGACGGCGGTGTTGGTATCGAGGATCTCGATCGCGAACGTTGCTTCGCGGGCGTTGATGAAGGCGGCCAGTTCATCGGCCGCGGCGTCGGCTTGCGCCTGGGTTTCGGCGTAGGCGGCCAGCGCCACACCGCAATCGTGGAAATCGGCGTAGGGAAAACCGAAGCAGAAGCCGAGTTCGACCGCGCCGGTGCGCGCCTCGATCTCGGCGCGGGCGTCGAGCACGGGGGACATCGGCGGCATCAGGGTGCATTGCGCCGGCAGGCTGATCCAGAAATCGATCTGCCGGAAGGCACGGGCGAAGGGTTTGTCGTGGGCGATGCGGCGCAGCAGCAGGCGCATTGCCTGGGCGCCGGAGGGTTTCATGTCGACATGCGGGTAGGTGCGGTAGGGCACCAGGGCATCGACGCGATCGACCATCGCCTGGGTGAGGTTGCAATGCGGGTCGAGGCTGATGGTCAGCGGCACGGCGCCGATGATGGCGCGGACGCGGCGCAGGATTTCGCCTTCGGCATCGGGGAAGCTGTCGGCGACGGCGGCGCCGTGCAGTTCGAGATAGACGCCATCGAGCGGGCCGGCATCCAGCGCGCGAGAGAGGTTGGCGCAGATCAGGGCGATGATGCGTTCGAAAGCCTCGTCCTGTACCGGGCCGGCGGGGTTGGCGAAGGCCCAGGCGAGGGGGACGAGATCGACGCCAGCGGCCTCGGCGACCGCGACGGCGCCGGCGAGCGGGACGGAGGTGCCGCGGATGGCGGGGAACACGGCATCGCCCTCGCACAGGCCGGGGAAGCCGCCGGGATGCTCGAAATCCTGATACCGCGTGGCGCGGGGGGCGAAAGAGTGGCTTTCGTGCTGGAAGCCGCCTACGGCGATGCGAAGGGTCATGCTGGGGTCCGTGGTACGGTGGGTTGCTGGCGCGACAGTAGGGATACCGGGCCTTACGGGGAAGCCGCCCGCGCCCGCGCAACCTCGTCCTCATCCCAGAAGCCGATCAGCACGCCCTGCCGCACGGCACCTTCGCCGCCGCGGTAGGCGACGATCTTGGCGTCGGGCATCGTTACCCGGGCGTGGTCGCGCAGCGCCCAGTCGAACAGGATGTCCTTCATCCCGGCACGCTGTTCGGCGAAGTCGGGGGCGTCGCCGAGGTCGCGGAGTTCCTGTGGGTCGGCTTGCAGGTCGTAGAGCATCGGGCGGAAGCCGGTGGCGTGGATGTATTTCCAACGTCCGTCGAAGGCCATGAACAGCCGGCAATCGGCGACGGGCTGGTTCAGCGTCAGGCGGGCGGATTGCATGGCGTAATCGTATTCGCTGAACACCGCCTGCCGCCAGGCGGGCTGTTCGCCGCGCAGCCAGGGCAGCAGCGAGCGGCCTTCCATGATGTGCGCGGGCGGGGTGCCGCCGAACCATTCGACGAAGCTGGGCGCCAGATCGATGGCTTCGACCAGCGCGTCGCAGATTGTGCCGCGGGTGGCGTCGGCAGAGGGGGAGGGGTCGGCGATGATCAGCGGGATTTTCACCGAGCAGTCGTGGAACAGGTCTTTCTCGCCCATCCAGTGATCGCCGAGGTAGTCGCCGTGGTCGGAGGTAAACACCACCATCGTGCTGTCGAGCAGGCCGCGCTCGTCGAGGAAGCCCATCAACTGGCCGATGCTGTCGTCGATCTGTTTGACCAGGCCCATATAGGCCGGGATCACCCGCTCGCGCACCTCGTCGCGGGCGAAGACCTTGGAGGCGCGGGCGTCCATGAAGGCGCCGTAAACCGGGTGCGGGTTCTGCCGCTCGGCTTCGCTGCGCACCGGCGGCTGAACTTCTTCCGGGCCATAGAGGATGTTGTAGGGGGCGGGCGCGATATAGGGCCAGTGCGGCTTGATGTAGGACAGGTGCAGGCACCAGGGCCGGGCGTCGGCCTGGGCCTCGTCGATGAAGGCCATGGCCCGGCGGGTCATGTAGGGGGTCTCGGTGAGGTGCTCGGGCAGCCGGGCTTCTTTGTCGGCATGGCTCAGCAGCCAGCCGTTCTGCAAATTGCCGTCCGCGTCCTCGCCGGAATTCGCCCATTGTTCCCAGGGGTTGTCGGCATCGAAGCCCTGCTCACGGAGGTAGCTGTCGTAGCGCGGCCGGGGGGCGGGATCGGGGTGCAGGCCGTCATCGCGCTCATAGGGCTCGAAGCCGCATTCGCTGACATGCACCCCGATCGGGCTCTCCGCCTGCAGGCCCAGCCGGCGCATGCCTTCGACATCGGCCTGCATATGGGTTTTGCCGACCAGCACGTTGCGCACGCCGATCGCGTTCAGCGCGTCGCCCAGCGTGGGTTCGTCCACCCGCAGCGGGTAACGGTTCCAGTTCGCGCCGTGGCTGCGCATGTAGCGTCCGGTGTAAAAGCTCATCCGCGACGGGCCGCAGACCGGCGACTGCACATAGGCGCGGCTGAACCGCACGCCGCGCGCCGCCAGCGCGTCGATATGCGGGGTGAAAAGGTGCTTGTGCCCGGCGCAGGACAGATAGTCGAAGCGCAACTGGTCGCACATGATGAACAGGATGTTCTTGGCCATGGATCCTCCGACGCGCGCCAGCTTCCCCCGTCAGGACGGGCCGAGCAACCCCTCGCGGCGGAAGCTGAGCCAGCGGCCGTTGCCGACGATGACATGGTCGTGCAGCACGATCGACAGCGCGGCGGCGGCGCGCTTGACCTCCTGCGTCATCGCCACGTCCTCGCGCGACGGCGTAGGGTCGCCGGAGGGATGGTTGTGCACCAGGATCAGCGCGGTCGATTGCAGTTCCAGCGCGCGTTTCACCACCTCGCGCGGGTAGACCGGCGTGTGGTTCACCGTGCCCCTGGCCTGCGCCTCGTCGGCGATCAGCCGGTTCTTCGCGTCGAGGAACAGCACGCGGAATTGCTCGATTTTCTCGCGCGCCAGCACCGCGGTGAGGTAATCGATCAGCCGGTCCCAGTTCGCCAGCACCGGCATGTCCTTCACCTCGGCGCGCGCCAGGCGCAGGGCCGCGGCGTGCACGGTCTTCAGCGCCGCCACCGCGGCATCGCCGATCCCATCGACGCCGAGCAGGTCGTTCGGGGGGGCGGCGATGGTGTTGGCGAAGCTGCCAAAGCGGGCGAGCAGGGCGCGCGAGATCGGCTTGGTGTCTTTGCGCGGGATGGCCAGGAACAGCACGAGTTCCAGCAGTTCGTAATCGGCCAGCGCATCCGGCCCGGCATTGGCCAGGCGCAGCCGCAGCCGGTCGCGATGGCCCTCATTGGCCGAGGGCGGGCCTTGCGGGGCCTCGAGCAGGCTTGCCTGTTCCGCCAGTCCGGCTTTGGGGTGCTTCGCCATGCGCACCAATCTGGCACGCCAACGGGTTCCGCTTCTAGGCGAAATCCTCGACCAGCCATTGCGACAGCGTCGCGCGCCAGGCCTCGGTAAGCGGCAGGCCCTGCCGGGTGGCATTGTCCATCACCACCAGCACGGTGGCGGCACGGGCACAGATCAAATCGGCGGAGATCACGCGCTGGCGCATGCGCACGGATTTGGTGCCCAGCGCGACGATCGCGGTTTCGATCCGCACATCGGCCGGCCAGGTCATCTCGCGCAGGAAATCGACTTCAAGGCGCACGATCACCACGCCCCATGGCCCCGTGGGCGCCAGGAAGCCGGCGATTGCCATCAACTCCGCCCGCCCGGCCTCCAGCATCTCGGAGTAGACGGCGTTGTTGATGTGGCCAAGCTGGTCGGTATCGCAGAAACGCAGCTTCTGCGTTGTCACATACGGTGCGCCCATCGGCTCAGGCCGCCGGATAGGGCGTCTTGTCGAGGCCGGTGGGGGACAGGGTGAAGATCTCCACCCCGGTCTCGGTGACGCCCACCATGTGCTCGAACTGCGCCGACAGCGAACGGTCGCGGGTGACCGCGGTCCAGCCGTCGTCCAACACCTTCACCTCCGGCCGGCCGGCGTTCACCATAGGCTCGATGGTGAAGAACATGCCCGGCTTCAGCTCGGGGCCTTCGCCCGGCTTGCCGTAATGCAGCACGTTCGGCGGCTCGTGGAACCGCCGGCCGACGCCGTGGCCGCAGAAATCGCGCACCACGGAGTAGCGGTTGCCCTCGACGAAGCGTTGGATGGCGTGGCCGATATCGCCGAAATGCGCACCGGGCTTGACCGCCGCGATGCCGAGCATCAACGCCTCGTAGGTCACCTCGATCAGGTTGCGCGCCTTGGTCGAGGGTGGGCCGGCGCAGTACATCCGGCTGCTGTCGCCGTACCAGCCATCCAGGATCACCGTCACGTCAATATTCGCGATGTCGCCCGAGACCAGGCGGCGATCGGACGGGATGCCATGGCAGACCACGTGGTTGATCGAGATGCACAATGTCTTCGGATAGCCACGATAGCCCAGGCAAGCCGGGATCGCGCCGTTTGCGAGCATGTAGTCGTGCGCGATTGTGTCCAACTCATCGGTGCTGACGCCGGGGCGGACGTGCTGGCCGATCATGTCCAGCGTTTTGGCTGCCAGATGCCCGGCGGCACGCATGCCGGCGAAGTCCTCCGGCCTGTAGATGGTGATCCGTCGCGCGTCGCCGCTGCCGTCCATGTTCCGCTCCGCGTTCCCGCGCTGTGCAATAATCCCCCAAAATGCGCATCAGCGGCGGGCAAAGCAAGAGGACAGCCTTCTCGTTGCATGGCAGGGCGGCGCGGCGTGCGCGCGTGGCAATGAAATTCGGTCATATTTCGCAGCGACCTTTGGTGTAAGCCAACCCCGGCGACGGAGAGCAGGATGGACTGGACAGGACAGCGCGTATTGGTCACCGGCGGGGCAGGGTTCCTCGGTGCCAATCTGTGTCACGCGCTTGCCGCGCGCGGTGCGAAGGTTACGGCGCTGGACGGATTTCTGTTCGGCGGCGGCGCCAATCCGACCAATCTCGAGGGCGCGGCGGTCGAACTGGTGCGGGCCGATATCCGCGAGGTCGATCTGCGGCCGCTCTGCGAGGGATCGTCGGTGATCTTCAACCTCGCAGCCCAGACCAGCCACATGGGCGGGCAGCGCGATCCGCTGGCCGATATCGCGGTGAATGCGGTGGCGCAGGTGCGGCTGATCCAGGCCGCGCGCGAAGCCGCCCCCGACGCCGTGGTGGTGCACGCGTCCACACGGCAGTTCTACGGCAAGCCGAACTACCTGCCGGTGGACGAGGCGCATCCGGTCGCCCCGCCCGATGCCAATGGCGTCTCGAAATTCGCCGGCGAGCAGTACTGGATGATCGAGCACCGCACCGCTGGCCGGCCGGTGGTCTCGCTGCGATTGACCAATTGCTATGGCCCCCGCCTGCGCATCCGCGATGCGCGGCAGGCCTTCCTGGGCATCTGGCTGCGCTGCGTGCTGGAAGGCCGCCCGTTCGAAGTCTGGGGCGGCGATCAACTGCGCGACATGACCTATGTCGACGACGTCACCGACGCCTTCCTGCGCGCCGCATCGACTCCGGCCTGCTACGGCAACATCTACAATATCGGCGGACCGCCCCCGGCCTCGCTGCTGGAGATCGCGGTGATCATGCAGCATCTGGTGCCCGGCACCGAGTTCGTGACCCGCGAGTTCCCAGCCGACCGCAAAACCATCGATATCGGCTCCTATCACGCCAACGACCACGCCTTCCGCGCCGCTTCCGGCTGGCAACCGCTGGTGGGGCTGGAAGAGGGGATCAGGCGCTCGCTGGACTGGTACCGCCCCCGCCTGGCCGCCTATCTCTGAGGACACGCCACACATGATCCCGCAAGCCAACCCCGGCGCCGGCTACCGCGCGCTGAAGACCGAGATCGATGCCGCGGTGGCCCGCGCGCTGAATTCCGGCTGGTACATCCTGGGCGCCGAGGGCCGCGCGTTCGAGGCCGAATACGCCGCCTGGCTTGGCGCCGCGCGCGCCGTCGGCTGCGCCAACGGCACCGACGCTCTGGCGCTCGCCCTGCGCGGCCTGGGCATCGGCCCGGGCATGGCTGTCGCCACCGTCAGCCACACCGCGGTCGCCACTGTCGCCGCGATCGAGATGGTCGGCGCCACCCCGGTGCTGATCGATATCGAGCCAGCGACCTACACGATGGACCCGGTCGAACTGGCCGAAGTGCTGGCGCATCCGCCGTCCGGCCTGCCGCCGATTCGCGCGGTGATTCCGGTGCATCTGTACGGGCAGGCCGCCGATCTTGAACCAATCATGGCCGCCGCCGCCCGTTACGGCGCAGCAGTGATCGAGGATTGCAGCCAGGCACATGGCGCCACGCTCGACGGCCGCAAGCTCGGCACCATCGCCCCGGTCTCCTGTTTCTCGCTCTACCCGACAAAAAACCTCGGCGCGCTCGGCGACGGCGGCGTGATCGCCACCAGTGACGCCGCCCTGGCCGACCGGCTGGCCGCCCTGCGCCAATACGGATGGAAGACGCACTACATCTCCGACGAAGCCGGCGTGAACTCCCGCCTCGACGAAATCCAGGCCGCCATCCTGCGCGTAAAACTCCAGCATCTCGACGCCGCCAACGCCCGCCGCCAGCAGATCGCCGTCGCCTACGATGCCGCGACACCGCTGCCCGCGCCCGTGCGCCGCGCCAACGCCTCCCATGTATTCCACCAATACGTGCTGCGCAGCCCCGAGCGTCTCGCGGTGCAGGCCGCGCTGCGCGAAAACGGCGTCGCCACCGGCATCCATTATCCCGCATCGGTGCACCTGCAACCGGCTTACCAGGGCCGCGTCGCCCTTGGCCCCGCCGGCTGTATCCAGACCGCGCAAGCCTGCGCCGAGGTGTTCAGCCTGCCGATGTACCCGGAACTGACCGCAACTGAAGTTGCCCAAATCTGCGACGCGTTGCGCAGGCTTTAACCGGCTTCGCTCAGACCGAAACTCGCAATAAGGAGCAGCACTCGTCGCCTTCATCTTCGGCTGAATTTCAACTACGATGCCTTCGATGACGACATCAAATAAGTTTCGTAACGTCCCACCCTCGCGCCGCGCGATCGTCCTGACCTCGCATCCCGGCACCGCCGCGGGCGCATCCCTGCCGATCGACTGGGGCGCCACCACCGCCCAATCCCGCGGCCCCGTCGTCGGCTCGCTGCTGAACCCCGGCGCCCGCAACGCCATCGGCACCCATTCGGGCGCCTACTCGATCTACCGCGCGCTGGCCGTCGCCGCCGGACAGCTCGACCCCGCCCATCGCCCGGATCTCACCGACACTGCCCCCGCGATGCCCATCGGCCCCTTCCCGCAATGGCGCGACCCCGGACAGATCGTCTCGCTCGACCCCTGGGGCCACATCCCCGGCCAGGCCTTCGCCGAGCAGATCGCCGCCGGCTGGGACATCCGCCCCACGATCGCCGTCACCCGCGCCCACATTAACATGCCCGAGATCGCCGCCGCCATCGCCGCCGGCCGCCTCACTCCCGACGGCACTGTCCTCGGCCCCTCCGGCGACGCCCGCGTCACCAAGATCGCGATCGAGCCGGTCTGGCACCTGCCCGGCGTCGCGCGGCGCTTCGGCATCGAGGAATCCGAACTCCGCCGCATCCTGTTCGAACAGACCGGCGGCATGTTCCCCGAGCTTGTCACCCGCCGCGATCTCTCCGTCTTCCTTCCCCCGATCGGCGGCACCACCGTTTATCTCTTCGGCGAGCCCGCCAAACTCGGCCGCCCCGATGCCAAGATCGCGTGTCGCGTGCACGACGAATGCAACGGCTCCGACGTCTTCGGCTCCGACATCTGCACCTGCCGCCCCTACCTCGCCCACGGCATCGAGGTCTGCATCGAAACCGCCCAGCAAGGCGGCGTCGGCGTCATCGCTTACAACCGCAAGGAAGGCCGCGCCCTCGGCGAGGTCACCAAATTCCTCGTCTACAACGCCCGCAAGCGCCAGGAAGGCGGCGACCGGGCCGAATCCTACTTCCTGCGCACCGAATGCGTCGCCGGCGTTTCCGACATGCGCTTTCAGGAACTGATGCCCGACGTCCTTCACTGGCTCGGCATCACCCGTATCGATCGCTTGGTCTCCATGTCCAACATGAAGCACACCCCCATCACCGCGTCGGGCATCGACGTCATAGAACGCGTCCCCATCCCCGACGAGCTCATCCCCCCCGACGCCTCGGTCGAAATGGACGCCAAGAAAGCCGCGGGTTATTTCACCACCGAAGTGCCTGACGCAGAGACATTGAAACAGGCCAAAGGACGGGATTTGCAGTCATGAGCACGCCGCGCGAAGTCATCGTCGTCAGTCACCCCATGGTGCAGCACAAACTGACCCTGATGCGTGATAAGAACACCTCTACCATCGGCTTCCGCCGCCTCGCCCGCGAAATCAGCCTGCTGATGGGCTACGAGGTCACCCGCGACCTCCCTCTTGAACTCGTCACCATCGAAACCCCGCTGGAGACGATGGAGGCCCCGGAAATTTCAGGCAAGAAACTCTGCCTAGTCTCCATCCTGCGCGCCGGCAACGGCATCCTTGAGGGGATGCTTGACCTCGTGCCCGCTGCCCGCGTCGGCCATATCGGCCTTTACCGCGACCCGCACACCCTCTCGCCCGTTGAATACTACATCAAGCTGCCCGATGACGTGGCCCATCGCCTGGTGATCGTGGTCGACCCGATGCTGGCCACCGGCCATTCCGCTTCCGCCGCCGTCACCCGTATCAAACAGGCAGGCGCCACGAATATTCGTTTTGTCTGCCTGCTCTCGGCACCCGAAGGCCTTGCCGCTTTCCATGACGAACATCCGGACGTGCCGGTCTACACCGCGGCGATTGATCGTTGCCTGAACGATCATGGCTACATCTGTCCCGGGTTAGGCGATGCAGGCGATCGCATCTACGGGACCAAGTAGAAATCTTATCGATTACGCGCCCGAAATTGTGGCTCATCCCTTGATCAACGTCGCCTGTAAGACACCTCCCGAACTAGGGCAATCGTTGCCGGGGCACGGCTATCGCATTTGCCCGATGATTGATCGTGCGAATTGGTCGTGTCCCACGGCGTGGTGTAGGAGCGGTTCTCCTGAGCAGCGTTTGCTGCGCGGTCAGTCTGCCAATGCTGGCATGTTGACGATGGGATCATCGCTCAGCGGTGCGATGGTTTCCAGGGTCATGTAGCG
>CAIRTN010000280.1 GCA_903881515.1 uncultured Rhodospirillales bacterium
CTCGCGCTGCTGGCAGTGCCGGCCGCAGCCGTGGCCGACGCGGTGCGCGCCTGCGCCGCCGCCGGTATCACCGCCGGCATCGCCTGGGCCGGCGGCTTCATCGAGGGCGGCGAGGAAGGACGTGCGCGTCAGGCCGAACTTGCTGCCGTCTGCCGCGAACTCGGCTTCGCGCTGCAAGGCCCCAACTGCATCGGCATCATCGACACCCACGCCCCGATGATCGCCAGCTTCGCCTCGATGCTGCGCGATTTCGACACGCTGCACCGTGGCGCGATCTCCATGGTCAGCCAAAGTGGCGGCCTGGCCACCATCGCCCACGCCATGGCGCAGCAGAGCGGCCAGGGCTTCCGTTACATGATCAGTGCCGGCAACGAAGCTGTGCTGACCGCGGCTGACTTCATCGAGGCACTGGCCGACGACGATGCCACGCGGGTGATCGCGGTCTATCTGGAAGGCGCGCCCGATATCGCGCGCGTCCAACACGCGCTGCACTGCGCCGCCGCCGCCGGCAAGCCGGTTGTGGTGCTGAAATCCGGCCGCACTCCGGCCAGCGCCGCCGCCGCAGCTGCCCATACCGGCGCCCTCGCCGGCGATGCCGATGCCTGGGATCGCGTGTTTCGCGCCACGGCGGCCATCCCGGCGGAGTCTCTGGAGGAGATGCTGGACATCGCACTGCACCTCGCCGCCGCCATCCGCCTGCCGCGCGGCCGCGGCGTCGCGGCGGTCACCTTCGGCGGCGGCAGCGGCGTGCTGTCGGCCGACCAGTGCGATCGCGTCGGCCTGCACGTGCGCCCTCTGTCCAGCACCACGCGTGCCGCATTGCGCGATAAGGTCCCGCCGCTCGCCTCCACCCATAACCCGGTGGACCTGACCCCGCAGGCCTATGCCGACCCGAAATGGCTACAGGTCTTCCCGCAGGCGCTCGACCTGATCACCGCCGATCCTGTGTCCGACACGGTGTTTTTTCAATGCGGCCCGATGGCGCGCGGCGAGTTGGAACTCGCCGACATCATCGGCGCGCTGCAAGCCCGCATCCAGGCGCCGGTGATCGTCGCCTGGCCATTGGCATCGCAAGCCGTGCGCGATCGCCTGCTGAGCCATGGCCTGCACGCTTTCGGTGAATACAGCCGTGCCGTGCGTGTTCTCGGGCGCCTTGCCACCTACGCCGAAGACCGAGCGGCGACCAACCGAGTCCAAGACTGACAACTGGAGAACGACGATGCCGAGATACGAATCCCCCTACGATCCCAACAGCGCGCCGAAGGACCTGAAATACGTCATCTACGAAAAGAAGGGCCACGTCGCCTATGTGACGATCAACCGCCCGGAAGTGCGCAACGCACTGCACTCCTTCGCCTATGTCGAGCTGCGCCAGTGCTGGCGCGATATCGGGCTTGACCCGAACATCTATGCCGGCATCGTCACCGGCACCGGTCAGGCATTCTGCGCCGGGCGCGACGTGAAGTTCCTCGCCTCCTATCAGGCCGAGGGCAAGCGCACCCCGCACGAAGACCCGAACAGCCCAATCTTCCACTGGGGCGGTGGCGGACAGCCGCAGGACGTCAATCTGGAAAAGCCGCTGATCGCCGCCATCAACGGCTTCGCCGTCGGCGTCGGCCTCAGCATCGTGCTGCAATGCCAGCTTCGGGTAATGGCCGACACTGCCTGGCTCGGCGACCAGCACACCAATGTCGGCCGCCTCGGCGCGCCGCATGAAATGTACACCGCCATGCCACGCTCGGTCGCGGCCTACATGACGCTGTGCAACGGTAGGCTGTCAGCGCAGGACGCTTTGCAGCATTCGCTGGTGAACAAGGTGGTTCCCGCCGACCAGCTGATCGCCACCGCCGAAGGCCTCGCCGACATGATCGCGCAAAGCTCGCCGCTGGCGGTGCAGGCGGCGGTCCGTCTGTATCGGCTTGCGGCCACCTTCCCGCCCTCGCTCAGCGCCTTCGCCCGGCATCTCGACCAAGAGATCGCCGAGACCGAAGACGGTGCCGAGGGCGCCAAGGCGTTCCGCGAAAAGCGTCGTCCGGTGTGGAAGATGCGCTGATCCGCGCGCAAGCCTTACTGCGGCCAGTGGACGGGCACACGCTCGACCACTGCGCCTGCGGGTTCGGTGAGTCGGATCACATTCACCGTGTTCGCCAGATCCGGGGAGCCGGAATAATACGCCGGCACCCGGCCGTCGCCCGCCGGCGTCGGGCGGTCCCAATGGCCGAGGGCGATGTAGTCGGCCTCGGTCATCGCCAGCTCATCGTCGCTGATCTTCCAGGCGCGATGCGACTGCGACTCCCAGTCGTCGGGCGACACGTAATGGCCATGCGCCATCACCACCTGCCAGCGCGTTGTGCGCGGCCAGGGCGCGCGCAACGGCGACATGTCGGCGAAGCTGCGATGCGCATGGCCGCAGATCTCCAGCCCATGATCGTCGAACACGATGCTCTCGGCATGGGTGATGCCCAGCACATGCACATTGTTCAGCCCGATGATCCCGGCGCGGCGGAACAGGCAATTCTCGGTCGCCGGATCATGATTGCCCGGCAGCATCACCACCGGCATCGGCGCCGAGGACAGGATCGCGGCGGCCTCGCGCAGCACCGCTTCGGACACCCGCAGATTGTCGAACGTATCGCCCGCCAGCAGCAGCACATCGGCGCCCTGCGCCACCGCGGTGTCGATCACGCTGCGCAGGCCGATCAGGCCGTTATAGCGCCCTTTGACGATCTCATCGTCGACGTGAAGGTCAGAGCTGTGCACCAGCACGATCGCGCGTTCGCCGTGTTCCGTCATGATTCCATTTCGTCCTACCGTCGCTCAATGCTTCCGCAATCCCCGGCTCTCCGCAAGGATTGCCAGCCATGCCCGTCAAGCGGGCCGCTTCACAGCAAGGACCCCAGACCATGACCGACCTCACCGACCTCGCCACCGGCCTTCGCTTTCCCGAAGGCCCGGTCTGCATGAACGACGGCTCGATCGTACTGGTGGAGATCGAGCGGCAGACCCTGCTGCGGGTCGGCGCCGATGGGCGGCAATCCATCGTCTCGCGCCCCGGCGGCGGGCCGAACGGCCTGGCGGTCGGGCCGGATGGCGCGTTCTATGTCTGCAACAACGGCGGCTTCTCCTGGCGTGAGGAGTCCAACATGCTGCGCCCCGGCGGCCCCGCCGCCGACTATGCCGGCGGCTCAATCCAGCGCGTCGATCCCGCAACCGGCGTCGCCACCACGCTGTATGACAGCTGCAACGGTCATAAGCTGCTCGGCCCGAACGACCTGGTGTTCGACGGGCTGGGCGGGTTCTACTTCACCGATCTCGGCAAGGCGCGCGAGCGCGATCGCGACTGGGGCGGGGTCTATTACGCGCTGGCCGATGGCTCGGCGATCCGCGAGGTAATCCACCCGATCCTGACGCCGAACGGTATCGCGCTATCGCCGGACAACCGCAGGCTCTATGTCGCCGAGACTGAGACGGCGCGCCTCTGGGCGTGGGACATCCAGTCACCCGGCGTACTGGCCAAGGCCCCCTTCCCCTCCCCGCATGGCGGCCGCCTGCTCGCCGGGCTTGGTGGCTTCCAGCGCTTCGACAGCATGGCGGTCACCGCCGCGGGCAATATCTGCGTCGCCACGCTGATCAACGGTTCCGTCACCGTGATCGCGCCCGCCGGCGGGGTGATCGAGCAGGTGGCGATGCCCGACATGTTCTGCACCAACATCTGCTTCGGCGGGCCGGATCTGCGCACCGCCTACATCACCCTGTCCGGCGCGGGGCGGCTGGTGTCGATGCGCTGGCCCGAACCCGGCCTGCGGCTGGCGCACGAGGCGTAAGGGTCGCTTGACTTGTCAACTGCGCTTCATCATGCTGGCGGCAACAGAAATCGGGAGGCGGCCATGACACGACACCACGTGATCCTGACCATGCCGGCACAACCGCGTTCCGGTGGCTAGCGGCATGTTTGGCGCCCCTCCCGATATCCAGACCGAAGTGTTCGCCCGGATGCCCGACCGCTTTCGCGACCCCAATCGCGAAAGCGCCTGGACGCGGGCGCGCGGCGGCGGGCCGATGCATTCCTTTCTCGAAGGCCCGGCGTTCGATCGCGCCGGGAATTTCTACTGCGTCGATCTCGCGCATGGCCGGATTTTCCAGATCTCACCCGATCGCGAATGGCATCTGTTCGCGGAATACGAGGGCAAGCCGAACGGCCTGAAGATCCATCGCGACGGCCGCATTTTCGTGGCTGACGCGCAGCACGGCATTCTCTGCTTCGATCCGGCCACCGGCGCGCGGCAGACGATCCTGGACAGCTACGAAGGTGCGCCGCTGGCCGGGCCCAATGATCTCTGTTTTGCCGATAATGGCGATCTCTATTTCACCGACCCCGGCCATAGCGGGCAGAGCGATCTGAGCGGACGGGTTTTCCGGATTCGTACTGATGGCAGCGTCGATCTGCTGATGCACAGCCTGCCTTATCCCAACGGCCTGGTGCTGACCCCGGCGCAGGATGCGTTGCTGGTGGCGCTGACATCGTCGCTGCAAGTGTCGCGGATGCTGTTGACGTCCGGGAGTTTCCGTTGGCGCACTTTTCTGCAACTCTCCGGCGGGCTGGCCGGGCCGGATGGCATGGCGGTGGACGAGGCTAGCAATATCGCTGTCGTGCATGCTGGCTTCGGCACGGTGTGGCTGTTCAGCCCGATCGGCGAACCGCTTGCGCGCGTGCGGTCCTGCACCGGCATTCGCACCACCAACTGCACCTATGACGGACACAACCTCTACATCACCGAGGCCGAGGAAGCTGCCATCCTGGTCGCGCGTATGCCGACACCGGGCAGACTGATGTTCTCGCACCGCTAGCCTGCTACCCGGTCAAGCCGGGAAATAAAAAAACAAGTTCTGGGAGAAATTGAAATGACCGCCAACGTCTCGCGTCGCACAGCACTCGCGCTGGCCCCTGCCATGCTCGCCGCGTCCAGTGTGCGGGCTGCCGAGCCGCCGAAGGATCCGCCGGTGTTTCGCATTGGCGCCCTGCTCGGGCTGACCGACAAAGGCAACTGGAATGCCACCGTGATGCAGCGCGGCATCATGATGGCGGTGGACGAGATCAATGCCGCCGGCGGCATTGCCGGCATCAAGGTGGAAGCCGCGATCGAGGATCATCAGGGTGTGCCGCGCGTCGGAGTCGACGCGTTGCAGCGGCTGCGGGCGCGCTACGATATTCAGGCGGTGCTGCTGTCGTATTCCACGGTGGGTCTGGCCGCGGCGCCGATCTGCGAGGAAAACAAGATCTTCATGCTCGACGGCGGCTCGGTGACAGACGGGCTTGTCGGCAAGTTCAGCTACCTGTTCCATAACCGCTCGGTCGCCTCGGTGATGGCACGCGCGGCGATGACGGTGGCGAAGAAGAATGGCTACAAGAAGATGGCGCAGATGGCCTCGTCCACCGATGACGGGCAGAGCCTGTTGCGCGCCGCCGAGGCCGACTGGAAGGCCTATGGCGGAACCATCGTCGGCACCGAGACCGGGCTGCCGACCGCCAGCAATATCGACACGCAAATGGCCAAGCTGCGCACCGCGGGCGGCGATTTCCTGGCGATCTGGGAATTCTCGCCCGGGCCGGGCTTGGTGCTGAAGCGGGCGCGCGAGTTCGGCATGACCCAGCAGGCGATCGGCATCGAGTTTACCGCCGAAATCCTGAAGGTCGCCGGGGCGCATGCCGAGGGCTACGTGTTTGCCACGGACTACTTCAATCCGGAGGCCGCCGACCCGTGGCCGCAGCGTTTCGCCGCCGATTACCGCAAGAAATACGGCGACAACCCCGAGGTCTATGCCGCGAACTACTACGAAGGCATCTACATCATCGCCGAGGCGATCAAGCGGGCGCGGGCCGGCGGCGGCAACTACTTCACCGGCGAGCGGTTGAAGCAGGCTTTGGATGCGAGCCCGGTGGTCCCCAGCGTCTATGGCGGCAACATGACGTTCCAACCGGATGGCACCGGGCTGAAGCGGGTTGGCATCTTCAAGGTGGTTGACGGCAAAGCCGTGTTCCAGAACTTCGCCGAAGTCAGCCGGTAAACTATGGAGCTGTTCGCGCAGCTGCTGGTCAATGGCCTGGGCAACGGCAGCTATTATGCGCTGCTGGGCCTGGGCTTTGGCCTGATCTTCGGCACGACGCGCATCGTGCATTTCGCCTATGGGCCGGTGTTCGCGTTCAGCGCGTTCGCGGTCTGGATGGCCGGGAAGTTTCTCGGCCTGCCGTTGTGGATCGCCGTATTGTTCGGCCCCGCGGCGGCTTCGGTTGGGGGGGCGGCGGTTTACTGGCTGGCCTACCGGCCGTTCGAGCAGCGGGGGATGTCGTCGCACAGCGTGCTGATCCTGTCGCTGGGGCTGACCATCGTGCTGGAGAGTGCGCTGACGCTGGGGTTCGGACCGAGCATTCATACTTTCCCCGATTTCGCGGCGCCGATCTTTATCCTGGGGCCGGTGTTCGTCACCGGGCTGCAACTGGCCGAGACCGTCACGTTGCTGGTGCTGGCCGTGGCGCTGACGCGGTTTTTGCAGCACACGCGCTATGGCAAGGGCATCCTGGCGCTGGGCGACGATCGCGATATGGCGCGCATTGTCGGAATCGATACCGACCGGATTTCGCTGGTTGTGTTTGCGCTCGGCTCGGCGATCTCGGCGGTGGCCGGGGTGTTTACCCTGCTCAACGAGGGGGCGACGCCGACGATGGGGTTCTATCCGGTGTTCGTGGCGTTCGTCGTGGCCGTGGTGGGTGGCCTTGGCTCGATCCCCGGGGCGATCGCCGGCGGGTATATGGTGGGGCTGGTGGAAAGCCTGGGGCTTTGGCAGATCCCGACGGAATGGCAGAACTCCATCGCGTTCGTGCTGCTGTTCGTGGTTTTGATGCTCCGCCCGCAAGGGCTGTTCGTTGGCATGAAGCGCTAGACGATGGATCTTGTGCTGCATGTCGGCGTGATGATCTGCCTTTATGCGATCCTCGCGACCTCGTTCAATCTGCTGATCGGTTTCTCCGGGCTGTTCGCCTTCGGGCACGCCACGTTCTATGCGCTGGGCGCCTATACCACGGCGATCCTGACGCAGCGGCTGCATCTGCCGTTTCCGATTCCGTTGCTGGCCTCGATGCTGCTGACCGGGGGGGTCGGGCTGGCGATCGCGCTGCCGTCGCTGCGGATTTCGGGGATCTATCTGATCATCACCACGCTCGCGCTGCAGGTCATCGCGATCGACATCATCATCAACTGGACCAGCCTGACCGGCGGGCCGTCGGGGCTGTCGGGCATTCCGCCGTTGAGCATCGGCGGCTACGTGCTGTCCGGCCCGGCGCATTTCCTGCCGGTTGCGTTCGCCGCCGCGGTGATCTGTTTTCTGGTTGCGCGACATATCGGCAACGCGCCGTTCGGCCGGGCGCTGCGGGCGATGCGGGAGAATGAGAGCGCGGCGGCGTCGGTGGGGAAGAACATCTTCTACATGAAGGTGAGCGTGTTCGGCCTGGCCGCGGCGCTGGCTTCGGTGGCGGGGTCACTGTTCGCGCATTACCTTTCGTATGTCGGGGCGGATAGTTTTCAGGTGAGCGAGACGGTGCTGATCCTGTCGATGGTCGTCGTGGGCGGCACCGGCAATCTGATCGGCTCGGTGGTCGGCGCGGCGTTTCTGGTGCTGCTGCCGGAGGTGCTGGCGTTTGTCGATCTGCCGCAGGGGTTCGAGGGGCAGTTGCGGCTGTTGATCTATGGCTGTGTGCTGATCCTGTTCCTGGTGTTCCGGCCGGAGGGGTTGTTGCGGGAACCCCGACGCGGCGGGCGGCGGGTGGCTGCCGGGGCGACGCCGATTGCGCTGTCCACCAAAACGGCGTTCGTGGGGCCGTTGCTGACCGGGACCGGTTTGCAGAAGCGGTTCGGCGGCATCGTCGCGATTGCCGCGCTGGATATCAGCCTGTCCGCCGGGCGGATCACCGGGCTGGTGGGGCCGAACGGGGCGGGGAAGACCACGGCGTTCAATCTGCTGACCGGGTTCCTGCGCACCGATGCGGGGGAGATCCGATACAAGGGCAAGGTGCTCAGCGAGCTGAAACCGCATGAGCTGGTGCGGGCGGGGATTGCGCGGTCGTTCCAGGATCTCAGACTGTTCACCGGGATGTCGGTGCTGGAGAATGTGCTGGTGGCGTTGCCGCGGCAGAGCGGGGACCGGCTGTCGGCGCTGTTCCTGCGGCCGGGTAGCGTGCGGCGTGAGGATGAGGCGAACACCGCCAAGGCGATGGGGATTCTGGAGTTCATCGGGCTCGGCGAGCGGGCGATGGATCTGGCGGACGATCTTTCGTACGCCGAGGAGAAGCTGCTGGTGGTGGCCAGGCTGATCGCCACCGAGGCGGAGGTGTTGCTGTTCGATGAGCCGCTGTCGGGCCTGGACGGGGCGGCGATGCAGAAGATCATCGACCTGCTCAGGCGGCTGGCGGCGGATGGCAAGGCGGTGTGCATCATCGAGCATAATCTGGATGCCATTCGCAACGCCTGCGACCACCTGGTGTATCTGGACGAAGGGCGCGCACTGGCGCAGGGCGACCCGAACACGCTGATGGCCGACCCCGAGCTGGTGCAGAGGTATTTCCGGTGAGCGCGCTGCTGTCGATTTCCGGGCTGGTGGCGGGGTACGGCAAGAAGACCGTGGTGAACGGTGTCGACCTGGATGTGCATGCCGGCGAGATCGTGACCGTGCTGGGGCATAACGGCGCGGGCAAGACCACGCTGCTGCGGACAGTGTTCGGATTGATCAAGGCGCGCGCAGGCACCGTGCGGTTTGATGGCAGAGCCATCACCGGACGGTTGCCGAGCGACAATATCGCCGACGGCGTGGCGTTGGTGCCGCAGGGTCACGGCATCTTCCGCACGCTGAGCGTGTTGCAGAATCTGGAGCTGGGCGGATTTGCGATCACCGACCGGCGGATCATGGCCGAGCGGATCGACCTTGTGTTCGGGCTGTTCCCGATTCTGAAAGAGCGGCAGGCACAGATCGGCGGCACGCTGTCTGGCGGGCAGCAGCAGATGCTGGCGATCGGCATGGCGCTGATGTCGGCGCCGCGGCTGTTGATTCTGGACGAGCCGTCGATCGGGCTGGCGCCGGTGCTGGTGGAGCGGGTGATGGACAGCATCCGGGAGATCAACCGCAGCTACGGCACCACGATCCTGCTGGTCGAGCAGAACCTGAAGCACGGGCTGGCGGTCGCGGGACGGGCTGTGGTGCTGAACCGCGGGCTGAAGGTGTTCGACGGGGCGCCCGCCGAGCTGGCCGACCAGGGCAAGCTGCTGTCCCTGTTCTAAGGGCAGGGTGCCGGCGCGCCAGGCGGCGAACAGCTCATCGAGCGCGGCGGTCAGACGGCGGATGGTGAGCCAGAACAGGATTCTGGACGCAGTTGTGGCGAGGGTTCCTTTCAGCTCTGTGAGGGTGCGCGTCCATAGATTTTCCATGGATTCGTTATATAATATGGTTAGATTAAATGCAAGGAAAAAATTGTGATTTTCGTGATTTTTTTCCGTTGATATGGATGGAGATGGCGGATGCGCAAGGGCTTATCCGCCCTACTTGATTGATTTATATGGCGTTTACGTGCCGATGAGGCGTTTGCGCACCCTCGCCGAGATGGCGTCGATCACCGCTACGGTGACCAGGATCAGCAGGATGATGAACAGCACCTCGTCCCAATAGCGGACCTTGATGCGTTCGGCGATCTGCAGGCCGATGCCGCCGGCGCCGACGACGCCGAGGATGCTGGCGCTGCGGGTGTTGCTTTCGATCTGGTAGAGATACTGCGCCAGCATCACCGGCAGCACCTGTGGCAGCAAGCCAAAGCGGATGCGCAGAATATGGGTGCCGCCGACGGCGGTGATGGCTTCGGGCTGGCGGCTGTCGGCGTTCTCGATGGCTTCGGCGAACAGTTTCGCCAGCACGGCGATTTCGGCCGCGGTGATCGCCAGCACGCCCGCCAACGGGCCAAGCCCGAACGCGCGGACGAAGGCGAGCGCCCAGATCAGTTGATCCATGCCGCGAAAGCCGTCGAACACCCGGCGGATGGAGAAATGCGCCAGGGTGTTGACCACAACATTGCCGGCGCCGAGCAGGCCGAGCGGCACGGCGATGAACATCGCCAAGGTCGAGCCCAGAAACGCCATCGCCACGCTTTCGCCGAGGCCGCGGACGATATCCTCCCACTGCTCGCCGGGGCTGGGCGGGATCATCAGGCGGACGATCTTCAGCAGCCCGGACATGCCGTTCCAGATCCGTACCGGCGAAAGGTCGAACCACCAGAGCAGCACACCTAGCCAGACCAGAGCCGCCACACCCCCGGCAATGCGCATCCCGCGTACGGTTCGGGTGGGGCCGAAGGCGCGCGGCAGGCGGGTCTGCCAAATGGCGATTTCGGCCGGCGTCATGCCCGCCGGCCAATCACGCGGTTGCGCAAGGCTTCGCTGAACAGGTCGATGCAACTCACCGTCAAAATCACCAGCACGACGATGGCGCTGATCTCCTCGTAATAGTTCTGGCTGATCACCGCATAGAGTTCCTGACCAATGCCGCCGGCGCCGACGAAGCCGATGACCGTCGCCGCCCGCACATTGATCTCAAAGCGCAGCAGCATGTAGCTGAGCATGTTCGGCAGCACCTGCGGCAGCACGGCATAACGCACCGCCTGCACCCAGTTGCCGCCCGTGGCGCGCACCGCATCCCACGGCCGCATGTCGACATTCTCCGCCGCCTCGGCGAACAGCTTGCCGAGCGCGCCCGTCGTATGCAGCCCAATCGCCATGATCCCGGCCGGCGGGCCAACGCCGAAGGCCCAGACCAGAATCAGCGCATAGACAATGTCCGGCACGGTGCGGAACAGTTCCAGCACCCGCCGGCAGGCAATATACGTCGCGCGATTCGGCGCCAGATTGGCCGCGGCGAGAAAGCAGAACACACAGGCCATCACCCCGCCGCCCAGCGTGGCGAGCAAAGCAATCTGGCTGGTCTCAAACAACAACCACGCCCAGGAATCGAGCCGGTAGAACCAGAACGCCAGCGACCCCTCGGTCTTCGTGCCAGCAAACAGCACCGGGCCATGCAACGTCGGCAACAGCTTGTGGAAATACACGCTGGCGCGCGGCAACCCCTCGATCAACGCGACCGGGTTGAACTCGGATACCCAGGCGCTAACCAGCATCGCCGCGAGCAGGATCGCCGCCGCCATGGCCGAGGCGCGGCGGCGTTCGCGCCTGCGGGCGAGGAAGGCTTGTTCTATGGCGGCTGGGGTCATGGGTGGGCGGGCATTGGGGAAGGGTGAGGCAAGGGGAAGAAAGGCAAGGAGCAGGAAGGGAAGGGCTTCTTTTTTGGAAAAAAGAAGCAAAAAACTTTTATTCTCTCCGCTGGCATGAGCGGCCGTCCCGGGGCGGCGAGCGCCGGTACACGCGGAGAGAAGAAGGTTTTTTGTGTCGCTTTTTTACAAAAAAGCGACTGCTTGCCTTCCTGTCTCCTGCCTTTGCTTTTTCGAATGTCCGTTCGCACCATGGAAAGAAAGTAAAAAGCGTGGATTGCTTCGCAAGGGCTCGCAATGACGGGTGCGGGGGCGGATGCCCGGAC
>CAIRTN010000281.1 GCA_903881515.1 uncultured Rhodospirillales bacterium
AGCGGCGCGATGTTCACCCCGATCTCCGACAAGGCCATCAGCCCGGTCACCAGACAGATTGCCACCAGCAGCGTGGTGCGCAGCATCGGCAACAGCGTGCGCAACCGCGCCGAGCGCGCCGCCTGATGCTCCGCGGCCAGCCTGGACAGATGGCGCTGGATCCCCAGATTGGTCGCCTCCCAGGTCAGCAGTGCGATCACCACCGTGGTGCCCAGATTGGCCAGCGCGCCGATCAACCGCCCGCCCAGCCGGTCCGACGCGAACCAGGACAAGGCGGGAATGCCCCATGCCTCCAGCAACGCCAGCACCGCCACCGCCCCGATCACGATCCGGCCCAGCCCATAGGCCAGCGGATGGTAGTGCCGCATCCGCCGCGCCATGCCATCGGCGGCCTCGGGCGCGTCGGCATCGCCCTCCAGCACATGCTTCAGCCCGCCCAGCAGCAGGTTGCTGGCAAGCTTGGCCAGCCCAATCACCAGCAAGGTCGCCACCGTCAGCCGCAGCAGCCGGCTGAACCCGTCGCTCACCTCCAGCGCCCAGACCAGCCACAGCGACATCAGATAGACGATGGCCACCACATGCCAGGTCTCGGCGATCCGCCCGCGGATCGCGCTGCCCAGCGAGCTGGTGGCCGGAAACGCCCGGATCAGCCCGGCAATCCCGGCGCGATGGCGCAGCAGCGCAACGCAGATCACCAGCGTCACCGCCAGTCCCAGCAATTTCAGCAGCGTGTCATGCGCCAGCGTGTACATGCCGAACAGCAACGCGGTCTCGGCAAAGGTGGTGCCGAAAATCGCCAGCCTTGCCACAAGCCTGATCCATCCCAGCGCACTGGCCGCCGTGGCGGGATCGGGGCTGAACAGCGTCAAACCCGGCGCACGCGCCGAAAGCAGCATACAGGCCAGCGCCATCACCACCTGATACAGCGCCACCGCATGCAGCACGCCGACAATCACCGTGCGCGGCGCAAAGGCCGGCGCGAGCCCGGCGCCCAGGCAGGCATAGCCCACCGCCAACATCGCCAGCACCGGCAGCAATTCCAGCACAAACCCGCCGAGCACCTCCGGCAACCGGCGCAGCAGCGCCATCACCCCCGGCAACCGGCGCGGCAGCAATTCGGTATTGCCGCGCTCAGCCTCCGCAATGCCCACCGCATCCGCCGGCTCGTGCACCTCCGGCACCGGCACAAGCGCCGCCAGCGCCGCCAACGGCCGACGCAGCAGCCGCCGCACGCCGTAGCCCACCGTTAGCGCCAGCGCCAGCACCACCGCCAGCCGCCATGCCACATCCAGCATCAGCGCATGCGTCGCCTGGTCGAACGCCACCACCTGCAGCCAGAACCACAGCAGAGGGAAGTCGGTCGCCGCGTGCAGCAGCCCCACCAGGTCGCCGCCGAGATGGCTCAGCCGCTCCGACACGCCCGCGATCAGCTGCGCGCCGATAATGTCCGGCGCCAGCGGCACCACGATCGGCGGCGTCTCCGGCTTGCCTGGCGCAACCTCCGCGACAGCAGCCGGTGCCGGCTGCGCCTTGGCGATCGCCTCCAGCACCCGGATCAGATCGGCCCGCTTCTTGTCGTCCTTCAGCACGTCGAGCGCAGCGCGTGCCTGCATCGCCTCAGCAGCTGGCACCGCCGGCTTGGCCGGCGCCTGGGCCCAGGCCGGCTGGCCAGCCAGCACCACAACGGTGAACACAATCTGAAGCAACATGCGCATCCCCACTGCGGACCATGCGCGGGCCGGCCATGTCAATCGCCAGGGGTGCACAAATGTGCGACGCATCCTAATCTTTGCGCCATGAAGACCGTCCTGATCATCCTGGTCGCCCTCGGCATGGCCGCCACTCTGGGCACCCTGTTCGCCGGAATGCTCGGCATGGCCCGCGGCAAGGGCTCCGGCGGCCAGTCGAACAAACTGATGCGCTGGCGAGTCATCCTGCAGGGCGTAACGCTGGTGCTGTTCGCATTGCTGCTCAGCCTGTCGCGCTAGGCCCCGCTGTTTGACAGCGCAGGGACCGCGCCAGTAGTTTCCGCCTGTTTTGTGCAGGTGCGAACGTGGCATGAACCCATGCCACAAAACGCATTGCACCTCATTCCAGGAAGCGGCGCGCCAATCCATGAAGATCCTCGTCCCCGTTAAGCGGGTGGTCGACTACAACGTGAAGGTCCGCGTCAAGGCGGACGGCACGGGTGTGGAGACCGCCGGTGTAAAGATGTCGATGAACCCCTTCGACGAAATCGCCGTGGAAGAGGCCGTCCGCCTCAAGGAAAAAGGTGCCGCCACCGAAATCGTGGCGATCTCCATGGGCGTCGCCGCCTGTGCCGAGACCATCCGCACTGCGCTCGCCATGGGCGCCGACCGCGGCATCCTGGTCGAAACCAATGTCGAACTGCAGCCGCTGGCCGTCGCCAAGCTGCTGAAGGCCATCGCCGCCAAGGAGGAGCCGGGCCTGATCATCCTCGGCAAGCAGGCGATCGACGACGACATGAGCGCCACCGGCCAGATGCTGGCCGCCCTGCTCGGCTGGGCGCAAGGCACCTTCGCCTCGAAGGTGACGGTCGATGGCGCCAACCTGATCGTCACCCGCGAAGTCGATGGCGGGCTCGAGACCGTGCAGCTCACCCTGCCCGCGATCGTCACCACCGACCTGCGCCTGAACGAGCCGCGCTACGCCTCGCTGCCCAACATCATGAAAGCGCGCAAGAAGCCGATCGAGACCATCAAGCCGGAAGACCTCGGCGTCGATCCCACCCCGCGCCTGACCACGCTCAAGGTCGCCGAACCGCCGAAGCGCCTGGCTGGCGTCAAGGTGAAGTCGGTCGCCGAACTTGTCGACAAGCTCCGCAACGAAGCGAAGGTGATCTGATCATGACCGCACTCGTCCTGCTCGACCACGAGAACGGCGCGATCAAGCAGCCCTCGCGCTCCGCCGTCGCCGCCGCCGCTGGCCTTGGTGAAGTGCATGTGCTGGTCGCCGGCTCCGGCGTCGCTGCCGCCGCCGCCGCCGCCCTGCCCGGCGTCGCCAAGGTGATCCTCGCCGATGCGCCGGCCTACGCCCATGCGCTCGCCGAACCGCTCGCTGCCCTGCTGATCGCCCTCGCCCCCGGCTACACGCACCTGCTGGCGGCGACCACCGCGAACGGCAAGAACGTGATGCCCCGCGTCGCCGCCCTGCTCGACAGCCAGCCGATCAGCGACATCGCCGCCGTCATCGACGCCGACACCTTCATCCGCCCGATCTACGCCGGCAACGCGCTCGCCACCGTCAAAAGCTCGGACGCCAAGAAGGTGATCACCGTCCGCGCCGCCAGCTTCGACCCGGTGCCCGCTACCGGCGGCGCAGCCCCCATCGAGGCCGCCCCCGCCGTCGACTGCCCGTCGCTCTCCAGCTTCGTCTCCTCCGAGCTGTCGAAAAGCGAGCGCCCCGAGCTCACCGCCGCCCGCGTGGTGATTTCCGGCGGCCGCGGCATGCAAAACGGCGAGAACTTTAAACTTCTTGAACCAATTGCCGACAAACTCGGCGCCGCCGTCGGCGCCAGCCGCGCGGCCGTCGATGCCGGCTTCGTCCCCAACGACTATCAGGTCGGTCAGACCGGCAAGATCGTCGCCCCCGAGCTTTACCTCGCCATCGGCATTTCCGGCGCCATCCAGCATCTCGCCGGCATGAAGGACAGCAAGGTCATCGTGGCGATCAATAAGGACGAGGAAGCGCCGATCTTCCAGGTCGCCGATTACGGCCTGGTCGCCGATCTTTTTGTAGCCCTGCCCGAGCTGGCAGCAGAATTGGAGCGCACCTAAGTGAACATCACGGTCAAGCCGGCTGACAGTACGGCCCCTGCCAGCCTCCAGGCCCCGGTCATCGCCACCGTCGGCGTCGTCGGTGCCGGGCAGATGGGCAACGGCATCAGCCATGTCTGCGCCATCGCCGGCCTGACCGTGGTTCTGCTCGACGTGAAGGCCGACGCGCTGGACCGCGCGATGGCCGCCATGTCGAAGAACATGGACCGTCAGGTCAATCGCGGCCTGATCAGCGCCGAGGACAAGCTCGAAGCCCTCGCCCGCATCACCACCACCACTGACTACGCCGGCTTCGCCGATTGCGACCTCGTCATCGAAGCCGCGACGGAAAAGGAAGACGTCAAACGCGCCGTCTACAAGGCGATGATCCCGCACCTGAAACCGTCCTGCATCCTCGCCTCCAACACCTCGTCGATCTCCATCACCCGCCTCGGCGCCAGCACCGACCGGCCGGAGAAGTTCATCGGCATTCACTTCATGAACCCGGTCCCGGTGATGAAGCTCATCGAGGTGATCCGCGGCATCGCCACCGATGAGCCCACCTTCCAGGCCACCCAGACCCTCGCCGCCAAGCTCGGCAAAACCACCGCCGTCTCCGAAGACTTCCCCGCCTTCATCGTCAACCGCATCCTGGTCCCGATGATCAACGAGGCGGTCTACGCGCTCTACGAAGGCGTCGGCTCGGTGGTTTCCATCGACACCGCGATGAAGCTCGGCGCCAATCACCCGATGGGCCCGCTGGAACTGGCTGACTTCATCGGCCTCGACACCTGCCTGTCGATCATGCAGGTGCTCTACGAGGGCCTGTCCGACAGCAAATACCGCCCCTGCCCGCTGCTGGTAAAATACGTCGAAGCCGGCTGGCTCGGCCGCAAAAGCGGCCGCGGCTTCTACGACTACACCCAAACCCCCGCCCGGCCGACCCGCTGATCCCCAACACCCAGGGTCGCGGCGCGCAGGGAAAAACCATGGCCAAAGAGCCGCTTGTACAGATTGACTTTGCCGCGGGCGGCAACAGCGCGTTCTACGTCGCAAGCGGCTGGTCGCCGGCCGAACCGCACGGCACCTGGTCCAACGGCGCCGAGAGCGTCGTCGTCGTGCCGGGCCTGGTGCCCGACCGGCTGTATTCGGTCAGCCTCGCGCTCGGGCCGTTCCTGGTGCCCCCCCGCGTCGCACACCAGGACCTTGCGATCTTCGCCAACGATATCGCCGTCTTCTCTGGCCGCCTGACCCAGGGCGGCAGCATCGCCTTCACCATCCCGGCCGAGGCCATCAACGCCTCGCGCAAGGTGACATTCCGCTTCGTCTGCCCAACCGCGGTCTCGCCGTTGACCATCGGTCACTCCGCCGACATCCGCCAACTCGGGTTTGCCATCTGGCGCCTGACCATTTTCGCCGAAGGCACGGCAACCAACACCTTCGGCGGCGGTGCGCACACCGTCCCGCTCGGCCCGCCGCAGAAGGTCGCCGCGGTGACCATGGTCTACAACGAGGCCGAATACCTCCCGGTCTGGCTGCGACACTCCGCCGCCCAGGTCGGCATGGAAAACTGCTACGTCATCGATCACGGCTCGGATGACGGCAGCACCGATGGCCTGCCCTGCAACGTCATCCGCATCCCGCGCTCGCCCTACGACCCCGCCAAACAGTCGAAGTTCAACTCGGAATTCTGTTCCAGCCTGCTGAATTGGTTCGACTGGGTGCTCTATTCCGACGTCGACGAACTGGTGATGGCAGACCCGAAGATCGCGCCAAACCTGCGCGAATACTGCCGCCGCCCGCTGCCCGACGTGGTCACCGCCATCGGCCTCAATTCCATTCACCGCCCGCAGAGCGAACCCCCGCTCGACTTCAACAAGCCCCTGGCGGCACAGCGCCCCTACGTGTTCACCGCCTCTTCGATGTGCAAGCCGCTGCTGATCCGCAAGCCGGTGGTCTGGTCGCCCGGCTCGCATTCGTCCGACGCCGAACTGGTATTCGACCATCTCTACCTCTTCCACCTCCGCTGGGTCGACCTGCCCTACGGCCTGAAGCGCCTGCACAAAACCCGCGCCATGGCCTGGGTCAACACCGCCGCCGGCGTGCACCAGCGCGTCGAGGACGAGAAGATGACCGAGATCTTCAACGGCTTCGCCAGCCTCACCCCGCTCGACGATATCGACTTCGATCCGGCACAAGCCCCGGTCCGCGGCTTTCTCGACGCCGTCGTCGCCTCGCAGGCCGGGAAGGAAAACGAGACCTATAAGGTCGCGCTCGACATCTGGGCCAGCAATCTGTGGAAGCTGCCGGATCGCTTCATCGGCACATTTTGACGGGCAGTCGAACGAGGGAAAGGGCGGGG
>CAIRTN010000282.1 GCA_903881515.1 uncultured Rhodospirillales bacterium
GTCCATCAGCAGGTTCAGCACCTGCGCCTGCACCGAGACATCGAGTGCCGAGACCGCCTCGTCGGCGACGATCAGCCCAGGATCGAGCGCCAGCGCCCGGGCGATGCCGAGCCGCTGGCGCTGGCCGCCGGAGAACTCAAAGGCGTAGCGCTGCATGGCATCGGCGCGCAGGCCGACGCGGTCGAGCAGGCCGCGCACTTTCTCAGTCCGCGCGGCGGCGTCAAGGTCGCCGTAATTCTCCAGCGGTTCGCCGACGATGGTGCCGACGGTGAGGCGCGGGTTGAGCGAGGCGTAGGGGTCCTGGAACACCATCTGCGCATGGCGGCGGTGCGGGCGCATCGCGGCATTACCGAGATGGGTGACATCGACGCCGCGCAGCCGGATGGCACCGGATGTCGGCTCCATCAGCCGCAGGATCAGCCGGCCGACGGTGGATTTGCCGCATCCGCTCTCGCCGACCAGGCACAATGTCTCGCCCGGTGCGATGGCGAGCGAGATGCCGTCCACCGCGCGGACCGTGGCGACCTTGCGCCGCAGCAGGCCGCGCAGCACCGGAAAATGCTTGGTCAGGCCCTCGACCTCGACCACCGGCGCGGTCACGGCGTCACCTCCCAGCAGGCGACGGAATGGGTTCCGGCGCTGCGTAGGCTGGGCGCTTCGGCGGTACAGCGCGCGGTCGCCAGCGGGCACCGCGGCGCGAAGGCGCAGCCGGCGATGGGGTCGCGCAGGTTGGGCACGATGCCGGGGATTTCCTGCAGCCGGCGCGGCGGCGGTCCGGCGCGGCGGTGCCGGGGGATCGAGGCCATCAGGCCGCGCGTGTAGGGGTGCAGCGGCCGATCGAACAGGTCGAGCACGCTGGCTTCCTCGACCTTGCGACCGGCGTACATCACCACCACGCGCTGACAGGTCTCGGCGACCACGCCGAGGTCGTGGGTGATCAGCAGGATCGCGGCGCCGATGCGCGATTTCAGCTCGATCATCAGCTTCAGGATCTGCGCCTGGATGGTGACGTCGAGCGCGGTGGTGGGTTCATCGGCGATCAGCAGTTGCGGATGGCAGGACAGTGCGATGGCGATCATCACCCGCTGGCGCATGCCGCCGGAGAACTGATGCGGATAGTCCTTCACCCGGCGTTCGGCGTCCGCGATGCGCACCAGCGCCAGCATTTCGGCGGCCCTGGCCCAGGCCTCGGCCTTGGTTTTGCCCTGGTGGATCATCACCGATTCGGCGATCTGCTCGCCCACGGAGAGCACCGGGTTGAGCGAGGTCATCGGTTCCTGAAAGATCATCGCGATGCGGTCGCCACGGATGCGGCGCATCTGCGCCTCGTCGAGTTGCAACAGGTCGCGCCCGCCGAACAGCACCTTGCCGCCGACGGTTCGGCCGAGCCCGGCCGGCAGCAGGCGCATCACCGACAGCGCGGTGACGCTTTTGCCGCAGCCGCTTTCGCCGACGATGCCCAGCGTCTCGCCGGCGCCAACGGTAAAGTTCAGCCCGTCCACCGCGCGGGTCACACCGTCCTGGGTGAAGAAATGGGTGCGCAGGTCTTCGACCGCGAGAACGGGTTCGGCCATCACATCCGCCGCGCCAGCCGGACATCGAGGAAGTCACGTAACCCGTCGCCGACCAGGTTGACCGCCAGGATCACCAGGGCGAGCGCGGTGCCGGGGGCGAAGATCGTCCATGGCGCGCGCACCACGAACAGCCGGCTTTGGGCGATCATGTTGCCCCAAGTGGGGATCTCCGGCGGCACGCCGGCGCCGAGGAACGACAGCCCGGCCTCGATCAGGATGGCCGAGGCGGTGATATAGGTTGCCTGCACGATCAGCGGCGCCACGGTCGAGGGCAGGATATGCCGCAGCACGATCTTCAGCCCGCGCGAGCCGCCGGAGACCGCGGCTTCGATATAGGGCATCTCGCGCACCGTCAGCACCACGGCACGGACCAGCCGCACCACCCGCGGTACTTCGGGGATGGTGATCGCGATGATGACGATGCCGACGCTCGCTTTGTTCAGCGACACCAGCGCGATCGCCAGCAGGATGGCGGGGATTGCCATCATGCCGTCCATGAAGCGCATCACCAGCGCATCGACGCGCCGCCAGTATCCGGCCGCCAGGCCGATGCCGAGGCCGATTGCCACCGACAGCACGGCGACCGAGAGGCCGACCACCAGGGAGATCCGCGCGCCGAACACGGTGCGCGCATAGATGTCGCGGCCGAGATGGTCAGTACCCAGCCAATAGCGCGCGCCGGGCGGCATCAGCCGGTCTTCCGGTTTCAGCAGCATCGGGTCGCCGGCGACCAGAGGTGCGGCGACGGCCAGCACGGTCACGACCGCGAGCAGCACCGCGCCGATCACGATTGTGGGGTTGCGCCGGGCGAAGCGGCGAAGCCGGGTCATCCGCGCACCCGCGGGTCGAACAGCGTGTAGGACAGGTCCACCAGCAGGTTGACCAGCACATAGACGCCGGAGAACACCATGATCACGCCCTGGATGATCGGATAGTCCCGCCGGGCGATGGCATCGACCACCAGGCGTCCGATACCGGGGATGTTGAACACCGTCTCGGTGATCACCACGCCGCCGATCAGCAGCGCCACGCCGTTGCCGACAACGGTGGCGATCGGCACCGCGGCGTTCTTCAGCGCGTGGCGGAACAGCATCGCCCGGGTCGCCACGCCCTTGGCGCGTGCGGTGCGCATGTAGTCCTCGGCCAGCACGTCGAGCATCGTCGTGCGGGTGATGCGGGCGATCAGTGCGACATAGGCCATGCCCAGTGCCACCGACGGCAGCACCAGGTTACGCAGCCAGGGCAGCAGACCTTCGGCGAGCGGCGAATAGCCCTGCACCGGCAGCCATTTGAGGTTCACCGCGAAGACGAAGATCAGCAGATAGCCGACGACGAACACCGGGACGGAAAACCCGAGCACGGCGAAGCCCATCACCAGCCGGTCGATCCAGGTTCCGGCGTGCGATGCCGCCAGCACGCCGATGGCGATGGCCAGGAACACGGCGACCGCCAGCGTCGTCAGTGCCAGCGACACCGTCGGCTCCGCGCGCTGGCCGATCAGGGAGAGCACCGTGTCGCCCCAGAACAGCGAGGTGCCGAGATCGCCGTGCAGCATAGCGGCGATCCAGACCAGGAACTGCTTCCACACCGGCTGGTCGAGGCCGAGCTGTTCGCGGATGCGGGCGATGTTCTCCGGCGTTGCATTCTCGCCCGCGATGATCGAGGCGGGATCACCGGGGGCGAGGTGCAGCAGCAGGAAAACGCAGATCGCGACGACACCCATCACCGGCAGCATCGACAGCAGCCGGCGCAGAATGGTCCCGCTCATCGGAAGCGAACGGTCAGGTTTTGCTCACGTTCCAGAACACCACCAGCTCCGGCACTTTCAGCCATCCGGTGACGTTCTTGCGGTGTGCCGCCGGCTGGCTCCATTTGCCGTAATACATATGCGGCACGATGTCCCAGGCGTTCTGTTGCAGTTCGCGCCCGACAGCCTGGCGTTCGGCCAGCGTCGAGGCGTTGATCCATTTGGCGCGCAGCTCCTCGTTCTTCTCGTCCGTCGGCCAGCCGAACCAGCCCTTTTCGCCGGTGGTGGCCATGCCGCCGATCATGTAGGGGTTGGCGTTGGACAGGCCGCCCGAGGAGGTGAAGAACACGTTCCAGCCGCCCTGGTCCGGCGCGCCTTTGTTCGAGCGCCGCTGCACCACATTGGCCCAGTCCATCGGCATCAGCTGCACGTTGTAGCCGGCCGAGCGCAGCTGCGAGGCGAACACGGTGGCGGCGTTCATCATGTAGGGGATGTTGGTGGCCTGCAGCACCACGACCGGCTTGCCGTCATAGCCGCCTTCCTTCATCAGTTCGCGGGCCTTGGCCAGGTTCTGACCGCCCTTGAACCAGTCGGTATTGGCGTCGTTCTCCATCGGCGAACCGCAGGTCATCCAGCCGCCGCAGCCCTGGTACCATTTCTTGTCGACGAAGGTCGGCTTCATCATCTCCTCCTGATTGACGATGTAGAGGAGGGATTGCCGCAGTTTCTTGTTGTTGAACGGCGCGTGCAACCAGTTCAGCCCGATATAGCCGACGGTGCCGAGATCTGCGAGGTTGAGCAGCTTGATGCCGGGATCGCTGTCGAGCTGATCGAGCAGGTCGATCGGCGGAATTTCGTAAAAATCGATCTCGCCGGCCTGCAACGCGGAGACCGCGGTCTGGCTGTCCGGCATGTTCTGGAAGATCACCCGATCCACCTTCACCACCTTGCCGCCGGCCGAGCCGCTCGGGGGTTCGGCGCGCGGCACGTAGTTCGGGTTGCGGTCGTAGACGTACTGGCTGCCGGCCTTGGTCTCGGCCATGTTCATGATGAACGGTCCGGAGCCGATGATCGTATCGATCTTCTGCATCGGGTCGGTCAGCGCTTCCTTCTCGCGCATGATGAACAGCACGGGGGTTGAGGGCGAGGAGAACCCGTCGATCAGCAGGGGGAACTTCTCCTTCAGCGCGACGACGAAGGTCTTGTCGTCTTTCGCGGTGATGTCCTTCAGCCGTTGCAGCATGAGCTGCCCGGTGCCGGAGCGCACCGCCCAGCGCTTGATCGAGGCGACGCAATCCTTCGCGGTGACCGGCGCGCCGTCGCTGAACTTCAGCCCGTCACGCAGTTCGAAGGTCCAGGTGAGCTGGTCGTCCGAGGCGGCCCATTTCGAGACCATCTGCGGCTGCGGGTTCAGTTTGTCGTCGATGGCGAACAGCGTGTCGTACACCATCGCGCCGTGATAGGCGGTGATGTTCGCGGTGGTCCAGATCGGGTCGTAGGTGGCGAGATCGCCGGCCAGCACCACCCGCAGGGTGCGCGAGGCCGGCGGGCGGGTTTGTGCCGCAAGCATGCCGGGGACTGCCACAGCACCTGCCGCCGCGAACCCGGTCGCCATGATCGTCCGACGTGTCGTCTTCATGAGTTCATCCCCCTGTTCCCCGCGACGGCGCCCGATTTGCCGGGGCTTTTGCGCCACAAGGGAGAAGCCTAGAGCGAGATCGCGGCCAGCCACAAGAAAATTGCCTGGATTGTAGAGGGCTTTGTTTTTGTTGCTTTATCGGAACATTTACGGCGCACGGATGCGGCAGCGTGGAAATGTTCCATTTTTTAGACAGGCTCGCTTTCGGCAGATCAGGACGCATAGGGGCAAGCCGCACGACAAA
>CAIRTN010000283.1 GCA_903881515.1 uncultured Rhodospirillales bacterium
AGCTCCGTAATATCGTCTTCCGACAGCTTCAGCGCACCGCCCTGCCCGGCCGACAATACCGAGGCCACCAGGGCGCGCTTGCGGCCCTTCAGCCCTTCCATCTTCTCCTCGATGCTGCCCAGCGTGATCAGCCGGTGCACGAACACCCGCTTGTCCTGGCCGATCCGGTGCGCCCGGTCGGTGGCCTGGTCCTCGACGGCCGGGTTCCACCAGGGGTCGTAGTGGATCACGGTATCCGCCGCCGTCAGGTTCAGGCCGACGCCGCCGGCTTTCAGGCTGATCAGGAACACCGGCACCTCGCCGGCCTGGAACCGCCGCACCGGGGTGAAGCGATCCACGGTATCGCCTGTCAGCATCACGTAGTCGATGCCGGCGGCCACAAACCGCTCCTCGATCAGCGCCAGCATGGAGGTAAACTGCGAAAACAGCAGCACCCGCCGCCCCTCCCCCAGCAGCACTTCCAGCAACTCCATCAGCCGCTCCAGCTTGGCCGAGCCCGCCTTGCCATGCTGTGCCGCCTTCAGGTTCAGCAGCCGCGGATCGCAACAGGCCTGCCGCATCTTCAGCAGCGCATCCAGCACGATGATCCCCGAGCGTGCCAACCCGCGCTCGGCGATCGCCGCCTGCACCCTGGCGTGCATCGCCAGCCGGATACCCTCGTAGATCGCCCGCTGCACCGGGCCGAGTTCGATCGATTCGGTGATCTCGGTCTTCGGCGGCAGTTCGGTCGCTACCTCGTCCTTGGTTCGCCGCAACAGGAACGGCCGCACCCGGCGCACCAGCATATCGTGCCGCTCGGCATCGGCGTGCTTCTCGATCGGCATCCGGTAGCGGGCGCGGAAGCTCTTGGCATCGCCCAGAAAGCCGGGGGCCAGGAAGTCGAACAATGACCACAGCTCGCCCAGATGGTTCTGCAACGGCGTGCCGGACAGGCATAGCCGCTGGCGTGCTTGCAGCCGCAGCGCCTGGCGCGTGGTCGCCGCGTCGGGGTTCTTGATCGTCTGCGCCTCGTCCAGGATCACCGCGTGCCAATCCTGCGCGGTCAGCGCCTCGTGGTCGCGGGTCAGCAGCGGATAGGTGGTCAGCACCAGATCATGCGCGCCGATCTCGGCGAAGCGTTCCTTGTGGTTCGGCCCGTGCAACGCCAGCAGCCGCAATGACGGCGCGAAGCGCGCGGCTTCCAGGGTCCAGTTCGGGATCAGGCTGGTCGGACAGACGATCAGCGCCGGCCGGTCCAGCCGGCCCTCGGCCTGCTCGATCACCAGATGCGCCAGCGTCTGCACTGTCTTGCCCAGACCCATGTCATCGGCCAGCACCCCGCCCAGGCTGGCGGCGGCGAGGAATTGCAGCCAGGCGACGCCCTGTTCCTGATAATGCCGCAGCGTGCCCTGAAAACTGTCGGGCACCTTTACCGGCGGGATCGCGCCACCGGCGGCGCGCAGCATCGCGCCCAGCGCGCGCAGGCTCTCGCCGCCGGCCCATTCCAGGCCGGAGGCCTCCTCGAACGCCGCCAGCACCGCGGCGTCGCGGCGGCCGAAGGCGATGCGTTTGGCGGCCGCGTCGATATTGCCGCCTTCATACAATTCCATCAGCGCGTGCAGCGTCGGCCCGATGCGCTCGCGCGGCAGCGCCAGCAGGCGGCCATCGGGCAGCGGCACCAGGAACGGCGTGGGGTCGTCCTCATGGTCCAGCAGGCCGTCGAGGCTGCCGTTGACGATCATCTGCACCAGCAGCGGGATCAGGTCGACGCGCTCGCCATCGACCATGACGCCCAGATGCAGTTCCAGCCAATCGACGCCGGTGGCCTCGACCAGTTCCGCTTCGACCGCGCTTTGCGGTTCCAGGACGTTGAACGGGAAATCCTCGGCGATGGTGACGTCCCAGCCCTTGGCCTGCAGCGCCGGGATCTCCTCCAGCATCACCGCGACCCAGTCGGTGCCGTTCTGATCGTCTTCCAGCAGGAAGTCGTCCTCGTGGCCGTGCCGGCAGAACACCGGGATGTAATCCCCCAGCCGGCCGAAGCCGATGCCGCCGAGGCGGGCGAGGATCGCCGGTTCGGCGCGCGGATCGCGCTGGATGCGATACAGCGTGCCCTGGTGCACGACGCTGACGGGGCCTTCGGCGCGGCTGAACGGAATATCGATCGGCCCGTAGCCGAAGGACAGTCGGGCCATCGGCGTCGGAAACTTGCCCGAGGGCGCCGCGCGCGGCACCAGGCGGCGGCGGGCGGGATCGAACGGCAGGTCGGCGCGGATCAGCCGCAGCCGGGGCACCGGCGGCGTGGCGATGAGGGCCGCCTGTTGCGGCACGACGGGAACAGGGAGGTCGATGTCGGTCAGGATATTTTCCATTTCGCTGGCGACGCGCTCGGCAAGGTCGAGCGGGATCGCGGGGGCGCAGAGCAGCCTGGCGGCCACGATGTCGGGCAGGCCGAGATCGAGCTTGCCGATCTCACCCGACGCGAGGTCGACATACCAGGGTTCGGGCAGCAGCACATAGTCCACCGCCGTATCGGATGCCAGTTCCGGGCGTTGCATTCCGTCTTCGCCGATGCGCCAGGCGATGCTGCCGGGCCGGGGGTCGCCGGCGGCGAGCGTGGGGCCGTTCTCGTCGCCCCACTGCGCGCGGCCGGTGGCCAGCAGGCGGGCGAGCAGATCGGCGGGGTCGTCGTCGTTCTCGATCAGGGGGGCATAGTACCGCATCTGACTGAGCCGGCGCAGCAGGACGCGATCGGCCGGCAGCAGGTAGTCGGCGGTGTAATGGCCCGAGGCGGGCGAGAAGCGCTTGGCCGATTGCACGGCGCCATCGCGGCGCAGGGTGACGCTGCGCGGGTCGACCTCCAGGCGGCGTTCGGCGTTGGCGCGCAGGACGTAGATGAGCTGCCGGCGCGCGGTGGCCGGCGGCTCTGTGGGGGTGAGGCGCAGCATGTTCAGCCAGAGCGAGACACCGGCCGGCAGCACGGCGTCGCCGGGGACGAGCCGTTGGCTGGCGATCAGAACCGCGGCGACATGTTTGCAATTGCGGCCGACCGGGCAGGTGCAGGCGCCGACGATCAGGTTCGGGCCGAAACCATTCACCATGATCCGGATGTCCTGCCGGTAGGGCACGGCCTGGCTGCCCTGGGTCATCGCGCGGATGGTGGCGCCGTCGTCGGAGATCCTGATGTCGTGCACGGCACCGGCTGCCGCGTAGGCCCGGCCCTTTTCATAGGCCGCCGCCGATACCGCGTGCAGGATCGTCTCGTCATCGAACAGGGGAGTCGTCGGCAGCGTGGGATTCCTTCGTCAGCCGTGCAGCTTAATGCCCGGCCTCGCCACCGAAGGCCAGCAGCAACATGAGTTCCATCATCATATGCGCGCAGAGGAAGGCGGTCTAGCCGTTCACATCCTGCGCCGGGCTCACCGTGTTGAAGTCGGCGGCGACGATGTTCAGACCGGCGAGCGCGCGCATCAGCTCGATGCCCTCGCGCGCCGACAACCCGCCCCAGGTCGGCGTGCAGACGCCGGGGGCGACTGCGGGATCGAAAATGTCCATGTCCCAGCAGAGATAGACCGGCCGGCCGCCGGCGCCGTCGCGGAACTCGGCCATGGTCTGCGCGAAGCCGCGGCGGAGCAAATCTTCGGTGGTGACGACGCCGAAGCCCAGGCCGCGGGCGCGGGGGATGATGCCGTTCTGCGTGGTGAAGCCGCGGATACCGACATGCCAGGAGTGTCTCACGTCCACCAGCCCTTCGGTGGCGGCGTGGGTGAACTGGGTGGAGGGGTCGAGCGGGTCGGCCTCGCCAGGTTCGTAGGCGTCGGTGTGCGCGTCGATGTGCAGTGCGATCAGGCCGGGGTGGCGAATGGCTGCGGCGCGCAGCAGCGGCAGAGAGACCGAACCGTCGCCGCCGATGGCGACCGGGATGGCGCCGGCGTCGAGCACCGCGCCGGCGGCGGCTTCGATCGCCGGGAAGGCCTGTAGCGGACGGCCGGCGACGAGGGGGATATCGCCGCAATCGACCGCGTTCATCTCAGCGAGCGGATCGCGCTCGGCGCGGCTGACGTGAAAGCGGCGCAGCAGGCGGGATTGCCGGCGGACCTCCGCGGGCCCCTCGCGCGAGCCGACGCGGAACGGGTGGATGCCGCAATCATAGGGCACGCCGAGGATCGCGGCGCGGCAGCCTGCCCCCGGCGGGCCGGGGGGCAGGTCGAGGAAGGTCTGCATCAGCCGCCGGCCACGCCCTGGGTGTTGGTATAGAGCGCATACAGCGAGTGGCTGGCGGCCATGAACAGGCGGTTACGATAGCGCCCGCCGAAGCAGAGGTTGGCGGCGCGTTCGGGCAGTTTGATGTGGCCGATCGGCTCGGCGGCCTTGTTGAAGATGCGAACGCCGTCGAGATCTTCCGAGCCCATGCCCCAGCCGCACCAGAGATTGCCGTCGATATCGACGCGGAAACCATCCGGGGAGCCGCCCTGGGCATTGATGAAGACGCGGCCATTGGCGAGCTTGCGGCCGTCGATCACGTCATAGGCACGGATCTCCCGCGGGTCGGCGCGGGAGGCGACGACGTAGAGGATCTTTTCGTCGGGCGAGAACGCCAGGCCATTGGGGCCGGGGATATCGTTGCAGACCATGGTGAGCTGGCCGGTCTGGCCGTCGATGCGCCAGACCGCGGGGATCATCTCGCTCTCGTCCTTGTGGCCCTCGTAATAGGACAGGATGCCGAAGGGGGGGTCGGTGAACCAGATCGCGCCGTCGGAGGCGACGACGACGTCGTTGGGGGAGTTGAACTTCTTGCCCTGGAACGTGTCGGCCAGCACGGTGATCGAGCCGTCATATTCGGTGCGGGTGACGCGGCGGCTGTCGTGTTCGCAGGTGACCAGGCGGCCCTGGCGATCGCGGGTGTTGCCGTTGGCGTTGTTGGACGGCTTGCGGAACACGGTGGTGGCACCGGTTTCTTCGTCCCACCGCAGGATGCGATTGTTGGGAATGTCGCTCCACAGCAATGCGCGCTGGTCGCCGAACCAGACCGGGCCTTCGGACCAGCGGCAGCCGGTATAGAGCTGCTCGACCGAGGCCAGCATGACGCGATACTGGTTGAACGATTTGTCGAGCACGACGACGTTGTCATCGGGATAGCGCAGATTGGGTTGCCACATGGACGTATCTCCGGTTTTGCGGGATGGTGCCCCAGAGGCGGCCGGACGGGAAGCCGCATCGCGCATTGCAGGAGGCCGCACCATGAAGTCGTTTATGTTCGCCGTTGTCGTGATCGTGCTGACCGCCTGGGGCGGATCGGTGTTGCTGAGCCGGTACCAGGTGGATGCCTCGGCGAAATTCGCCACCTCGAGCGTTCGGTTGGGCGCCGAGAATTGATCCGGCCCGCGACCTCCGGCGATCTGCAAGCGGTCCGGGAGATCGTACGGGCGGCCTATGTGCATTATGTGCCGCGGATCGGGCGTGAGCCGGGGCCGATGGGCGACGATTACGCGGCGCGGATCGCCGCACGGGAGACCTTCGTGACTGGCGAGCCGGTGAAGGGTGTGATCGTGCTGATCGACGAGGCAGATCACCTGTTGCTGGACAATATCGCCGTCGATCCGGCCGCCCACGGCACCGGGGTCGGGCGCAAGCTGCTGCAGTTCGCCGACCAGGAGGCGGTGCGCCGGGGTTACAACGAACTGCGGCTGTATACCCATGAGAAGATGACCGAGAACGTCGCGCTGTATGCCCGTGCCGGATGGGAGGAGACTCACCGCGCCGAGCAGAACGGTTTCCCCCGGGTGTTCTTCCGCAAGACCGTCTGATCTGGATCAATGTGCTGCCGGTCTGACCGGCGCCACCCTGCCAGCGTCACATAGGGCAGGATGGACCCCCATGGACTACGCCGATCCCGCATGCGCCTATTGCCCCTCCTCCGTCCGCGCCTGCCGCAAGGGCGAGGCGGATAGCAGGGGGCCGGGGTTCTGTCCGTCGAAAGTCGATCCCGAAACCCAGGAGGCGGCCCGCGCGCTCTACGACGACCCGGAAACGCTGAAGGTCGCGCGCGAATCCGCCATCGTCGAGGCCGAGGGCTACTGCAAATGGACCCGCGTCGAGGAGATCGTGCAGTTCTCCAAGCGGATGGGGTTCAAGAAGATCGGCATCGCCAACTGCATCAGCTTTGTCGACCACGCCTATGTGCTGACCGGCATCCTGGAAAGCCACGGCTTCGAGGTGGTCTCCGTCGCCTGCAAGAACGGCGGCATCCCGAAGGAGGAAATCGGCCTGACCGATGGGCAGAAAATCCGGCCCGGCGGGTTCGAGGCACTGTGCAACCCGGTGGCGCAAGCCGAATTGCTGGCCGAGCATGGCTGCGAGTTCAACGTGGTGATGGGGCTGTGCATCGGCCACGACAGCCTGTTCTTCAAATACGCCAAAGGGCTGAGCACCGTGCTGGTCGCCAAGGACCGGGTGCTGGGGCATAATCCGATCGCGGCGCTCAATTTGGCCGATAGCTATTATGATCGGGTTTGGGGGCCGGAGCGGCCGGCTAAGCCGCCTAAGATTCCGCCGGCGGGGCGGAAGCAGTAAGCAAGGTGTTCCTTTTTGAAAAAAGGAACCGAAAAACTTTTATTCATTAAATATGTGGAATGATTTGGACGCACCAAAACAATAACACTCAGGCGGCTTTTTTGCGTCTTCGGTTTGGGATGCCGGGGACTTCCAGACGGAGGTGGAGCGGCGAGGTTGAGGCGTGCGGTTGTAGCGGGGGCAGGCGCGGCCTGGGCGCGCGGGGCTTGCGGGGCAGCGGGTCGCGTTTGAGGACGGCGGGCGGTTCGGCGCCTAGCATGTGAAACAGCGGGCGCAGCAGGCGGCCGGCTTGCGGCACCTCGGCGAGGAAGCGGGCGTATTCGGCGTTTGAGGTTAGCTCGGCGGCGAGCTGTTCGCCGCACTGTGTAACCTGATGGTCGAGCAGAAGAGCGCGCAGCCAGCCTGATGCGGTGGGGAATTTCGGGCGCTCGGGATTGGGCTTGGAGGTTCGGCCGAAGCGCGGATTGTGCGGCCTGGGCAGAGAGCCGGCGCGCCAGTTCTGGAACAGGCGGTTGAGGCGCGCGCGCAGACGGTCGAACCGGTGATAGATGCGCTGGACCAACGGGTCGAACGTCCGCTTCGGGCCGGTGAGCCGCTCCGCGATCAGTCTCAGCACGGTGAAGGTGAGGGCGTAGAACGGCTCCATGCGATGAGATTGGGGATTGTTTACCCAAATTGCAAGAACAAAATGCGATTTTGTGTGATTTTTTTCTATCGTGTTGTCGGCACGGAAAAGCGTGGATTGCCACGCTTCGCTCGCAATGACGGTGGGGAGGGGCGTGGCGGGTGGATGGGCGCGTGGTGACGGCGCCCATCCGACCACACGGCTTACTTCACCCGGCGGCAACGATCTCCGCGATCGCTTTGCCGACTTCCTCGGTGCCCGCCTGCCCGCCCATATCGCGCGTGCGCGGCCCGCCGTTGCGCAGAGAGGTTTCGATGGCGGCTACGATGGCGCGGCCGGCTTCGACCTCGCCGAGGTGTTCGAGCATCATCGCGCCGGACCAGATCTGACCGATCGGGTTGCAGATGAAGCGGCCGGCGATGTCGGGGGCGGAGCCGTGCACCGGTTCGAACATCGAGGGGAACACGCGCTCGGGGTTGATATTGGCCGACGCGGCAATGCCGATGGAGCCGGCGACGGCCGGGCCGAGGTCGCTGAGGATGTCACCGAACAGGTTGGAGCCGACCACGACGTCAAACCAATCGGGGTGCTGCACGAAATGGGCGCAGAGAATGTCGATATGGTACTGGTCGGTGGTGACGCCAGGGTAGTTCTTGGCCATCAGGGCGAAGCGCTCGTCCCAATACGGCATGGTGAAGGTGATGCCGTTCGACTTGGTGGCGGAGGTGAGTTTGCGCCGCGGGCGGGTGTTGGCGAGTTCGAAGGCGTATTTCAGGATGCGGTCGACGCCGGTTCGGGTCATCACCGTCATCTGCGAGACGAATTCGCGGTCGGTGCCTTCGAAGCTGCGGCCGCCGACGTTGGAGTATTCGCCTTCGGTGTTCTCGCGCACCACGTAGAAATCGATGTCCTTCTCGGTGCGGCCGGCGAGCGGGGTGACGGCGCCGGGCATCAGGCGGCAGGGGCGCAGGTTCACGTACTGGTCGAAGCCGCGGCGGATCGGGATCAGCAGGCCCCACAGGCTGACATGGTCGGGCACGCCGGGCCAGCCGACGGCGCCGAGGAAGATGCTGTCGCTTTGGCGCAGCATGTCCATGCCGCCATCGGGCATCATCTTGCCGGTCTGCTTCCAGGTTTCGCAGGACCAGTCGTAATGGTCGAGCTTCAGCGCAAAGCCGAAGCGCCGCGCGGCGGCGTCGAGCACGCGCAGGCCTTCAGGCGTGGTCTCCTTGCCGATGCCGTCGCCGGGGATGACCGCAAGGCGGTAGGTCCTGTCCATCGTATCGTAATCCTGTCGGGGGTTATTCCAGAGGGAAGCGGCGGAGAATCTCGGCGGCGACGCGGCCGGCTTCGTCGAGTGTCGGGCGGGAGAAGGCTCCGACGCCAGTGCCGAACATGCGCACCTGCCCGGCCGAGACCAGGGAGTTGATCAGCCGGTGATGCCGCCTTCCGGCCATTTCCGGTGCCGCGACGTAGACCCCGGCATGGGTGGCGCAGGCCTCGGAGATCATCGAGACCGAATCGGCGGTGACGATGATCGAGTCGGCACTGGCCAGGAAGCCGCGATACGGGTTCTCCCCCGGCTCGCCCCAGCGGTAGATCAGGTTCAGCGAGGTCGACAGGCCGGCGGCCAGCGCCTCGGTGGCTTCCGAACCGGTGCGGCGCGAGGTGGTGGCCAGCACCGAGCCGCCGGTGGCCTGGGCGATGCGGGCGACCTTGCGGCCCAGCGTGTGCGCCACAGACGGCGGCATGCCGACGGCGCGCACAGGACCGCCGACCAGCAGCGTGATGCGTGGGTGCGGCATATGCGCCAGGCGTTCGTGCCAGGCGGCTTCGGCCTGTTGCAGCAGCATCGGCGACAGCCGGTGCGGCGCGCCGAGCACCGGCAGCACGTTATCGGCCGGGCTTGGGTTGTCGTGCGCGGGGATCACCAGCAGATCGAAGCCATGCGGCGAGAGCACGCCGGCGAGGCCCGGGCTCATGCAATGCACCACGCGGGCGCCGTACTGCGACTTCATCCACAGCGCCACGGCGGCCGAGCGCCGCCCGGCGGAGATCACCAAAGCGGGCGGGTTGTCCGTCGCGACGGTGGCCGCGCGCTTGGCCTGCGCGTTCAGCCCCAGCAGCGAGCCGCCCGGCACCAGCCCCGCCAGATGCGGAAACCGGCCCCAGCCCAACGGAATCCGGCGGAACGGCACGCCCAGCCGCTCGGCGATGCCCAGCGCCTGGGCCGAGGTGCCCGGCCGCGGGTCGTCCAGCACCCAGACCCGCGCAGTGGGAACCTGTGATTCAGTGGTATTTTCTGCCTTGGTACCGTGCAGTTCGGTCATGCACCCACCCTCCCGGATTGCCCCGGACGCGCCGGGAAGCTACAGCATGGGCCAGTCGCGAGAGGACACGCAGGCATGGACAAGCTGCATATGACGGATTGGGACCGGGACGCCGCACTGACGACAGCGCGCATCCTGCTGGAGATCAAAGCTGTCAATTTCCGCCCCGAAGAACCCTATACCTTCACATCGGGCTGGAAATCGCCCGTGTACATCGACTGCCGGCGCATTATCTACTTTCCGCGCGCCCGCGCCAAGATTTGTGAACTGGCCGTCGACAAGATCGGCCGCCATGTCGGTTACGAGACGATCGAAGCGGTGGCGGGCGGCGAGACCGCCGGCATTCCCTTCGCCGCCTGGATCGCCGACCGGATGGCGGCGCCGATGGCCTATGTGCGCAAGAAACCCAAGGGTTTCGGCCGCAATGCACTGATCGAAGGCGATGTGCCGGAAGGCAAGAATACCCTGCTGGTGGAAGACCTGACCACCGACGGCGGCAGCAAGATCCAGTTCGCGCAAGCGCTGCGCGACGCCGGCGCGCTGTGCCATCACACCTTCGTGGTGTTCTTCTACGGGGTGTTCCCCGGCAGCTTCGAGACGCTGAAGAAGATGGATATCCAGTTGCACCACCTGGCGACATGGTGGGACGTGCTGGAAGCCTGCCGGGAACGGCCGTATTTCTCCGAATCGGACATGACCGCGGTGCGCAAGTTCCTGGAAAACCCGGTCGCCTGGTCGGCGGCACATGGCGGGGTGGCGAGCTTGGAAGAGGCGCAGGCTTATAAGAAGAAGGGAGGGGGTTAGGCGAAGGCAAGGGAAGGTTTAAGGCCAGGGCTCTGCCCTGGACCCGGCAGGGGACTCAGTCCCCTGCACCCCACATTCCTTTGTGTTTTGGTTAACCGGTTGGCTCGGCGTTTGGAGAGGTCAGCTTCGGCCAGAGCAGCAAAACCCTTGTGCAGATTTGGCGAAAAAATAATCGCAGCAACCTCCGCAAGCTGATATCGCCAGCCAAAGCGGTCATGGGCATGTAATCGTTGCAGAATGGCTCGTAGCGCCGTTATGCTGGCTCCTGTAACGCCGGATGGGGCAGTCCCGCTGGGAATGCAAAGATACGTGGGAGAATGTCGATGGCGGATTTTGGACGGTTTCTGCTGCGCGTTTGGCGGGGAGAGGAAAGTCTTCCATTTACTTATTGGGTTGTCGGCGCATTGTTCGGTGTCCTTTGTTTGGGATACATTCCAGCTATCATTTTAGATGTTGGCTTCAATGTGCCAAGAAATATAATGACGGTTCATTCGATCATATTTCATATTGCGCAAGTATTTATTACAATTTCAATTTGGCGAAGCGCGAAT
>CAIRTN010000284.1 GCA_903881515.1 uncultured Rhodospirillales bacterium
GGCCATCTCGCCGCCTGGAACTACTTCCAGTCGGTCGACGACAAGGCCAACAAGGACTTCATCGCGAAATGGAAGGCCTTCACGAAGAATCCGAAGCGCGTCACCAACGACCCGATGGAAGCCCACTACATTGGCTTCGCCATGTGGGTTAAGGCCGTGCAGAAGGCCGGCACCACCGACCCCGCGAAGGTGATCGACGCGATGATCGGCATCTCCGTGCCGAACCTGACCGGCGGCTACTCCGCGATGATGCCGAACCACCACATTACCAAGCCGGTGCTGATCGGCGAAGTGAAGGCCGATGGCCAGTTCAACACCGTCTGGCAGACCGCCGGCACGGTTGTGGCCAACGAGTGGTCTCCGTACCTCGAAGGCTCGAAGGACCTGATCGCCGATTGGCGTGCGCCGCTGTCCTGCGGCAACTTCAACGTCAAGACCGGCAAGTGCGGCGGCGCCTCCAAGTGACGCCTGACGCCTGAACCGCACTCCCCCCTTCCCGGCTCGCCGGGGAGGGGGTTTTGCTGATCGGATACCCCCGCCGATGATGCTTTTCCGCCGCCTTTTCGTCGCCCTCACCCTCGCCCTGGCCGCCATGCCGGCGCTGGCGCAGACCGAGGACGCTTTCTCCGGCCTCGCGTCGGACAATTTTGACGAGGTTTCCGCCGCGATCTCCGCCTTGGTCACCTCCGGCAACCCGCGCGCCGCCGCGGTGATCAACGCGCTCAAGGACGAGGCGCTCTCCGCCAGCCCCGAAGGCGCCCTGCTGATCAAGCAGGACGACACCTTCCTCGACGCCCGCACCGGCGAGAAAGTTGCCGACGTCAACGAGGACGATCTGGTTCCGGTCAAGGTGAACAACGCCGTCCGCCGCGCCATCACTGCCGCCCTGGGCAGCCTCAACCTGTTCTCCCCCGACGCCGCGGTTCGCCGCAAAGCCGCCAACGATGTCTTCCTCGCCCGCGACCAGGACGCCATCGGCGCGCTCGACAAGGCGCTGGCCGCCGAAAAAGACCCCGCCGTCCGCACCGCCATCGCCGCCGCCCGCGCCGCCATCGTGCTCGGCAACAAGGAGGCCTGCGAGGCCGAGAAGATCGCCGCCGTCGCACTGATCCGCGCCCGTGGCGATCTGGAAGCCAGCTCGCTGCTCGCCTCGCTGAAAGACCAGCCGCCCGCCGTGGTGGCCGCCGCCGCCGATGCCGCCTCGTCGCTCGCCCGCATCCAGCAGCTCTGGAGCCTGGCGCAGGGCGTGTTCTACGGGCTGTCGCTCGGCTCCGTGCTGCTGCTCGCCGCCGCGGGCCTGGCCATCACTTTCGGCGTGATGGGCGTCATCAACATGGCGCATGGCGAGATGGTGATGCTCGGCGCTTACGTCACTTTCATGGTGCAGGAGGTTATCCGCGCCAAGGCGCCCTACCTGTTCGGCGCCAGCCTGTTCATCGCCATCCCGCTCGCCTTCCTGGTCTCGGGTTTGGTCGGCATCCTGATCGAGCGTTGCCTGATCCGCTTTCTCTACGGCCGGCCGCTGGAAACCCTGCTCGCCACCTGGGGCCTCTCGCTCGCCCTGCAACAGATGGTGCGCAGCCTGTTCGGCGCCAACAACCGCGAGGTCGGCACGCCGGACTGGATGAGCGGTGCGACGATGTGGGGTGGCGTCACCATCACCTGGAACCGGCTTTCCATCATCGTCTTCGCCGTGCTGGTGATCGCCGCGCTGATGGCCGCCTTGCGCTACACCGCGCTCGGCCTGCAGATGCGCGCCGTCACCCAGAACCGCCGCATGGCCGCCTCGATGGGCATTCCCACACCCTGGATCGACGCGCTGACCTTCGGCCTCGGCTCCGGCGTCGCCGGCATGGCCGGCGTGGCGCTCAGCCAGATCGACAATGTCAGCCCCAATCTCGGCCAGTCCTATATCATCGACAGCTTCATGGTCGTGGTGTTCGGCGGCGTCGGCAATCTCTGGGGCACCGTGGTCAGCGCGCTGACGCTGGGCATCGTCAACAAGTTCCTTGAGCCGATTGCCGGCGCCGTGCTCGGCAAGATTGCCGTGCTGGTGCTGCTGATCCTGTTCATCCAGCGCAAACCCCGCGGCATGTTCCCGCTCAAGGGCAGGGCCGTCGAAGCATGAGCCGCACCACAACCACCGTCACGCTGTTCCTGGTCCTGGGGCTGTCCGTCCTGCTGACCGTGCTCAACCTCGGCACCGCGCCCGACGCGGCATTCCACGCGCCGACCTATGCCGTCTCGCTCACCGGCAAATATCTCACCTTTGCCATCCTCGCGCTTTCGGTCGATCTGGTCTGGGGTTTCGCCGGCATTCTCAGCCTCGGCCACGCCGCGTTCTTCGCCCTCGGCGGCTACGCCATGGGCATGTATCTCATGCGCCAGATCGGCCCGCGCGGCGTCTACGGCAACGCCATCCTGCCGGACTTCATGGTGTTCCTGAACTACAAGGCGCTGCCCTGGTACTGGCTCGGCTTCGACAACGCGATCTACGCCATGCTGATGGCCGTCGTCGTCCCCGGCGTGATCGCGCTCGTCTTCGGCTGGCTCGCCTTCCGCAGCCGCGTCTCCGGAGTCTACCTCTCCATCATCACCCAGGCGCTCACCTACGCCCTGCTGCTCGCCTTCTTCCGCAACGACATGGGCCTCGGCGGCAATAACGGCCTCACCGATTTCAAGGACATGTTCGGCCTCCCCCTGCAAGCCGACGCCACACGCTGCGGCCTGCTGGTCGCCAGCGCGGTGATCCTCTGCCTGCAACTGCTGATGACGCGCTATCTCGTCACGTCGCGCTTCGGCAAGGTGCTGATCGCTGTGCGCGACACCGAGAGCCGCACCCGCTTCCTCGGCTACCGGCCGGAGCACTACAAGCTGTTCGTCTTCGTGCTGTCGGCCATCATGGCCGGCATCGGCGGCGCGCTCTACGTGCCGCAGGTCGGCATCATCAACCCCGGCGAATTCTCGCCTGCCAACTCCATCGAGGCGGTGATCTGGGTCGCCGTCGGCGGCCGCGGCACGCTGGCCGGCGCGGTGCTCGGTGCCATCCTGGTCAATGTCGGCAAAACCTTCTTCACCGCTGCCCTGCCGGAGCTCTGGCTGTTCGCCCTCGGCGCCCTGTTCATCCTGGTCACCCTGCTGCTCCCCGGCGGCATCCTCGGCCTGCTCTCCCGCGGACGCAAAGCCAAGCCCATCACCCCCGCCCCGGAGCCCGCGGAATGACCTTCACCAAACCGCAGGACACCATCCTCTACCTCGACGGCGTCAGCGTCTCCTTCGACGGCTTCCGCGCCCTCAACGACCTCTCCCTTTACATGGAAAAGGGCGAGATGCGCGCCGTCATCGGCCCGAACGGCGCCGGCAAAACCACGATGATGGATGTCATCACCGGCAAAACCCGCCCCGACACCGGCCGCGTCGTCTTCGGCAAGGATATCGACCTTACCCAGCTCGACGAACCCGCCATCGCCGCGCTGGGCATCGGCCGCAAATTCCAGAAGCCCACCGTCTTTGAACCCCACACCGTCTGGGACAACCTGCTTTTATCCCTCGCCGGCGACCGCCGCCCACGCTTTACCCTGTGGGCCAGGCAGACCGGCGAGGAACAGGACCGCATCGCCGAAATCCTCACCACCATCCGCCTGATGGACCAGAAAGACCGCCGCGCCGGCGATCTCTCGCACGGCCAGAAGCAGTGGCTGGAAATCGGCATGTTGCTGGCCCAGGAACCCGAACTCCTCCTCGTCGACGAACCCGTCGCCGGCATGACCGACGCCGAAACCGAGCAAACCGCCGAACTGCTGCGCGAAATCAACCGCACCAAAAGCGTCGTCGTCGTCGAACACGACATGGAATTCGTCCGCGCCCTCGGCGTGAAAGTCACCGTGCTGCATGAGGGGTCGATGCTGTCCGAAGGCAGTATCGATTACGTCTCTGCGGATCCTCGGGTGGTGGAGGTGTATCTTGGAAGGTAAGGGGAAGAGTCTTCTTTTTGTGAACAAAAAGAAGCAAAAAA
>CAIRTN010000285.1 GCA_903881515.1 uncultured Rhodospirillales bacterium
CGGTTCTCCACCCCCGCGGGGCGGCAGGTCTTCTCGCTTGCCGAACACCGCCTTGAGCCGGACGCCGCGCCATGGACCGCTCCGCCGCTGCCGGCTTCGCTGACCGGCTGGAAAGACAGCAACGCACCGAAACTGAACGGCGAGCGTCTGGCGCTGGAGCGCACGGAAATCACGCGGTCCGCGACCGCCGCCGGCGATGCGGTGCTGCTGGGCACCGACACCCATCTGCGGCTGTTCGGGCGCGACCGCAAAGAGATCGCCAGCGTCGAGGTACCGGCCCCGGCCTGGGCCGTGGCGGTCGGCTCCGGCGTCGCGGTGGCCGCGTTGCTGGACGGCTCCATCCGCTGGTACGGCCTGAAAGAAGGCCTGGCGGAGCGTGCCGCACTCTTCGCCCATGCCGACGGCCGGCGCTGGGTGCTGTTCACCCCCGAGGGTCTGTTCGACGCCGCTGCACAGGGCGGCGACGAACTGGTCGGCATGCAGCTCAACCGCGGACGCAACCAGGCGCCGGAATGGCTGAGCTTCTCCCAGGCCTACCGCGTGCTCTACGCCCCCACGGCGGTCAAGGCGCGAGTGCTCGGCGACGCCGCACCGGCCCAGGCCCGGCTGGCCGAGCTCGGCGACCTGCGCACCAGGCTGGCGCGTCAGCCCTTGGTCGAGGTCGAATCGGTCTGCCTGCCGCAAGCCACCGGCGGTTGCACGCCGCTCGCCCTGCCCTCTCCAGCCCTCCCCGAAGCCGCAACCCGGGTGCGGATCACCGCCAAACTGACCGACCGCGGCCTGGGCGTCGGCGCGATGGACGTCTTCGTCAACGACCGCAACGCCGGACGGCAGACAACCGGTGTCGCCGACATCACCCTCGACCCCGGCGAGAACAGCATTGTACTGCGCGCCTACGACGCCAAAGGCACGATCTATTCCGAAACCGCGCCGCTCAGCCTGCTGCGCGCCGGCGCCACCGCGGGCGGCAAGCTCTATGTGCTGGCGGTCGGCATCGACCATTACGGCAACCCGGACCTGACGCTGAAATACGCCGTCGCCGACGCCCAGCGCTTCGCCACCGACGTCAAAGCCGGGGCCACCCCCTTGTACCGCGACGTCGACCTCACCGTGCTGACCGACGCCACCGCCACCCGCGCCGGCATCCTCGGCGCCTTCGACCGCCTCGCCCGCGTCGTCCGTCCACAGGACACGTTCCTGTTCTATGTCGCCTCGCACGGCGTGCTGGACGAGGGTTCGGACCGCTTCCTGCTGATCCCCTCCGACCTCAAGGACATCTCGACCATGGCCGCGATCGCCAAACAGGCGATCGACGAGCCAACCCTGATCGCAGCCCTGGCCCGCATCGAGGCCCGCGACGCCCTGCTGTTCCTCGATACCTGCCACTCCGGCAAGGTCACCGCCGACAGCCTGGCCAACATGGGCCACGAAACCGGCCGCTACCTGCTGGCCGCCTCAAGCTCGGTGCAGGAAGCGCTCGACAGCTACGATTCCCGCAACGGCGTCTTCGTCTACGCCCTGCACGAGGCGCTGACCGGCAGCGCCGGACAGGATGCCGACGGCAATGTCGGCGCCCTCGCGCTCGGCGAGTTCGTCTCCCGCCGGGTCGGCCAGCTCGCCCGCAGCAAGGCGCATGAGCAGGACGCGGTGTTCCGCACCGCGCAGCGGGAATTGCGGTCTTTCCCCATCGCGAGAATTGCGAAATAACCCTCCCTTGCATTGGGGGCTTGAGAGATGAATGAGGCTGATCTGCCGCGCGTCGTGCCGATGCAGGGCGCGTCCAATGTGCGCGACCTCGGGGGATATGCCACGGAAGATGGCGGGCGGATCAAGTTCGGCCGCGTGTATCGTTCCGCGGCGCTGCACGGCCTGACCGACGCCGACATGGACCAGCTCACCGCCCTCGGCGTCACCGATATCTGCGACTTCCGCGGCGACGGCGAGCGGGCGAAGTGGCCCTCGCGGGTGCCAGGCGGCATCACGGTGCATGAACTGACCATCGCACCGACCATAGGCGCCAGCCTGCGCGATCTGGTGGAGAACCGCGACGCCACCCGCGCCGACGTTATCGAAGTCATGCAACAGGCCTACGTGGCCTACGCGATGGATTGGCACCACCAATACCGCCGCATGTTCGATCTTCTGGTCGAAAGCGACGGCGCCTTGCTGTTTCACTGCACCGCCGGCAAGGACCGCACCGGCTTTGGCGCCGCCATGCTGCTCTCCGCCCTGGGTGTCGCGCGTGAGGCGATCTGGCAGGACTACCTGGCCACCAACCTTCTGTGGAAAGGCGACTCGGAACTGGCGGCCACCCTGCCGCCGGCCGTCGGCGCCACGCTGCTGAGCGCAAACCGCGAGTTCCTCGAAGCCGCCCTCGCCGCGATTGAGACCAGCCACGGCACCATCCAAGCCTACCTCGAAGCCCGCATGGGGCTCGACGACACCCGCCGCGCCACGCTGCGCGCACGCATGGTGCAATAGATGCGCGCAGCGGTGCTGGCCCTGCTGCTGCTCCTCGCCGCCTGCACCGCCCGCGACCGCGTGCCGAACCCCGACTGGGATATCACCACGTACACCATTGGGTGACGCCGCACGATAATCGTTCCCACGATGCACGGACCCTGTGTAGGCTCGCCCGCGCGGAGGAAGCGACATGGATTACCCCTACGATCTCGGTCCATATACCCGGAGCGTCACCACCGCCTCGGTGGATGCGCAACGCTGGTTCGATCGCGGCCTGAACTGGTGCTACGGCTATCACCATGAGGAGGCCATTGCCTGTTTCGAGCGGGCGCTGGCGGCCGACCCCAACTGCGCCATGGCCCATTGGGGCATCGCCTATGCGGCGGGGCCCAACTACAACTACCCCTGGGTGCTGCGCGACCCGGTCAGCAAAGCCACCTCACTCGCCCGTGCCTATGACGCCACACAGGTGGCCCTCGGCCTTGCCGCCGGCGTCACCCGCGCCGAGCGCGCGCTGATCGAAGCGCTGGCGCTGCGCACGCCCCAGCGCGAGCCGATCGAGGACCAGCGGCCCTGGGACGTCGCCTTTGCCAACGCGATGCGCCTCGCCTTCCGCGCCCACACCCGCGACCTCGATATCCGCGCCGTGTTCGTCGAAGCCATCCTGAACATCACGCCGTGGAAAATGTGGAACCTGCGCACCGGCGAACCCGCCCAGGGCGCCGGCACGCTGGAAGCGCGCGAGGTGCTGGAATCCGCGTTCCGCACTGTCCCCCGCGCTATGCAGCACCCCGGCCTGCTGCATCTGCACGTGCACCTGATGGAGATGTCGCCGCACCCCGAAGCCGCCCTGCTCACCGGCGACGCGCTGCGCGAACTCACGCCCGACATGGGGCACCTCGTGCACATGCCCACGCATATCGACGTGCAATGCGGCGAATATCGCGACACCATGCACTGGAACCAGAAGGCAATCATCGCCGACCGCAAATACTACGACCGCGCCGGCCCGCTGAACTTCTACTCAGGCTACCGCATCCATAATTACCATTTCGCCGCCTACGGCGCGATGTTCCTCGGCCAATACCAGCCCGCCCTCGCCGCGGTCACGGAAATGCTCGAGACCATGCCCGAATCCCTGCTGCGCATCCCCTCCCCGCCCATGGCCGACTTCTTCGAAAGCTATGTCTCCATCCGCCAGCACGTGCTGGTCCGCTTCGGCAAGTGGGAGGAGATCATCGAGCAACCCCTGCCCGCCGACCCCGAACTCTACTGCAACACCACGGCGATGATGCACTACGCCAAAGGCGTCGCGCATGCCGCCCTCGGCAACGTGCCGGCCGCCGAGGCCGAGCAGGCCCTGTTTCGCGCCGCCGCCCGTCGCGTGCCGGACACCCGCTACATGCACAACGTGTCCTGCGTCGAAACCCTCGCCGTCGCCGAGGAAATGCTGGAAGGCGAGATCGCCTACCGCCGCGGCGACTACGACGACGCCTTCGCCCATCTGCGCGCCGCCATCGCGCTGGAGGACGACCTGCCCTACGACGAACCCTGGGGCTGGATGCAACCGATCCGCCACGCCCTCGGTGCCCTGCTGCTGGAACAAGGCCGCGTCGCCGAAGCCGAACACGCCTACCGCGAGGATCTCGGCCTGGCCGGTGCGCTCCCGCGCGCACAGATCCACCCCGACAACCTCTGGGCGCTCCGCGGCCTGCTCGATTGCCTCGAGCGCCGCGGCGAAACCGCCGAAGCCGCGTTAATCCGCCAGCGCCTGCAATACGCCGTGGCACGCGCCGACACCGACGTTTCGGTCTCCTGCTTCTGCGCCCGCGGCGCGCCATCCTAGCAAACCGATCAGCC
>CAIRTN010000286.1 GCA_903881515.1 uncultured Rhodospirillales bacterium
CGGTACTCGTTCAGCGTGGTCGCCCCCACGCAATGCAGCGTGCCGCGCGCCAATTCCGGCTTGATCAGGTTCGAGGCATCCATCGCCCCGTCGCTGCGCCCGGCCCCCACCAGCGTGTGCATTTCGTCGATGAACAGGATCACCTCGCCATTGGCGTCCTCCACCTCCTTCAGCACCGCCTTCAGCCGCTCCTCGAACTCGCCGCGGAATTTCGAACCGGCCACCATCGAGCCCAAATCCAGCGCCATCAGTCGCTTGTTCTTCAACGCCTCCGGCACGTCGCCGTTGACAATGCGGGTCGCAAGTCCCTCCACAATGGCGGTCTTGCCCACGCCCGGCTCGCCGATCAGCACCGGGTTGTTCTTGGTGCGCCGGGCCAGCACCTGAATGGTGCGGCGGATTTCCTCGTCACGGCCGATCACCGGGTCGAGCTTGCCCTCGCGCGCCAGCGCGGTGACGTCGCGGGCGTATTTCTTCAGCGCTTCGAAGCCGGCTTCGGCGTTGGCGCTGTCGACCTTGCGGCCCTTGCGGATATCGGACACCGCCTTGTCGAGCGCCTGGGCGGTGGCGCCGGCGGTTTTCAGCGCCCGTCCGGCCGGAGTGTCGGAGGCGGCGATGGAGAGCAGCAGACGGTCCTGCGCGACAAACGCGTCGCCGGCTTTGGTGGCGGTCTGCTGGGCGGCGTCGAGCAGGCGGACCAGGGCCGGGGTCGGCTGCGGCTGGCCGGAACCGCCCTGCACCTTGGGCAGTTTCGCCAGTTCGGCTTCGACGGCGGCGCGCACCGGCTTGTCGTCGGCGCCGGCGGCGCGGATCAGGCCGGCGGCGGCGCCTTCCTCGTCATCCAGCAGCGCCTTCAGCAGATGCTCGGGCGTCAACTGCTGGTGAAACTCGCGAATGGCGATGGTCGCGGCGGCCTGGATGAACCCGCGCGCGCGTTCAGTGAATTTTTCGAAGTCCATGTCCTGATGTCCCTGTGCAGGCGACGAAACGAGAACGGAGCCCCTCCTGGAGGCGACCCCGCCAGTCTACAACTGCACAGGAAATAGGCAGTGACCTAGGTCAAGACAAGGGTCGGAAACTACGCGGCCGGCAGGAATCGGCCCAGTTTTTCGGTTATCGCCTTGCGCCATTTCACCGCCCGGACCACGCCCCACAGCCGGCGATCGAGGAAGTCCAGTGTGGCTTCGTCGTCCTCGCTGGCATCGCGCAGCCAGAACAGCAAGCTGGCGGTGTAGACAGCGGCCAGGCTGGCCCGTTTGGTGTACCAGTTGAAATCGGCCGAGGTGTCGCCGGCCAGGAACCACAGCGTATCGGCGGTCTTGCCGGCGACGCAGGCGGCACGCGCCGGGTGGGTGGCCAGGACCGCGACGGCGCGGCGAACGGCCTCCTTGTGCGGATGCATCAGGCGCAGGCGCAGACGGACGAGGGCCTTGATGCGGTCGGGCTGTTTCATCGTGTCCAGCCCGAGGCTGGGCGCGCCGTCGGCCATCGCGGCGTCGGCGCGCGCGGTGAAGGCTTCGACCAGTTCCAGCGGGCCGCCGGGGAACAGGATTTCGGCGTCGATCGGATCGCCGCCGGCGCCGATCAGCGCCATGCGCAGGGTTGCCATGCTCCATCCGTGATCGGGCACCAGCGGCAGCATCAGGGCGAGGGCTTCGTCCTGGGTGAGCAGCGCGGTCATCGTGGGGCTCCCGGCGGGGTCCAGGTTCCGGCGCGGGAGAGTTCCTCGTTGAAGCCGAACTTGGTGAAATCGGTCATGCGCATGGGGTACAGGATCCCGTCGAGGTGATCGTATTCGTGTTGTACCACCCCGGCGTGGAAGCCTGCCACTTCGCCGCCGACGGGGCTGCCATCGCAGTCGACGCCGGAATAGCGGATGCGCCAGGGGCGCGGCACGGCGGCGCGCAGGCCGGGGATGGAGAGGCAGCCTTCCCAGCGCGGGCGGATATCGCCTTCGATCAATTCCAGTATCGGGTTGATCACCACACCGTTCGGCATCACCGCGGTATCCAGCGGATCGTCGCTTTTGCGGTCGGGGTTCACCCGGAACACGAACAGGCGCAGGGGCACATGCACCTGCGGCGCGGCCAGGCCGGCGCCCTGGGCGTCTTCCATGGTTTCGATCATGTCGGCGACCAGCCGGCGGATCTCTGGCGCGGTCGGATCGGCGACCGGTTCGGCGCGTTGCAACAGGACGGGGTGGCCCATGCGGGCGATCTTCAGGATGGCCATGTCAACTCCGGGAAACAGCTGCCCATTATCTGCGGATGCGAAACCCTTTGGCGAGAGGGAATGAGCATGATATAGGCCGCGCTTCATTCCGGACGATCCCAGTCCGGACGATTTCTGGCGTCCCGATGGGCGGGGTGCCGAGCGAACATGGAGAAGGCGGCCAAGTGCAGGTTCTCGTCCGCGACAACAACGTCGACCAGGCGCTCAAGGCGCTGAAGAAAAAGATGCAGCGCGAAGGTCTCTTCCGGGAGATGAAGCTGCGCCGCCACTTTGAGAAGCCCTCTGAGCGCCGTGCCCGCGAGGCTGCCGAAGCCGTTCGCCGCGCGCGCAAGATGGAGCGCAAGCGGCTGGAGCGCGAAGGCTTCTAAAAGCCTTTCTGCCGAGCGATCGGACGAGAAAAGCGGCGCCGGGGTCACCGGGCGCCGCTTTTGGTGTTTGTGAGCCGCCTTGATAATTGTTGCTTTATCGAAATAATATAGGCGCATGTGTCCCGCGGCTTTCATGCGGCGTTTTTGCGTTTTCGTCGTCTTGTGTTGGGGATACCCGGCACTTCCAGGCGCAGGTGCAGCGGCGAGGTTGAGGCGTGCGGCCGCAAAGGCGGCAGCCGTGGTTTGCGCGGCTTGGGCACGCGGGGTTTGCGTTTGCGGGGCGCGGGCTTGAGCGCGTCGGGCAGCTCGATGCCGAGCATGTGGCAGAGCGGGCGGATGTAGCGGCCGGCCTACGGGACTTCGGCGAGGAAGCGGGTTACTTCGGTGTCGTAGTGAAACTGATGGTAGAGCTGGCCGGCCCAGGCGCCGATCTGGTTGTTGCCGCCATGGCGGGTCAGCCAGCCATGCGCGGTGGGGAATTTCTCGCGGTCGAGGTTGGGTTTGGAGGTGCGGCCGGGGCGCGGCGGGCGCGGCTTGGGCAGCTTGCCCGCGCGCCATTTCGCGATCAGCGCCAGCAGGCGGCGGCGCAGGCGGTTCACGCGATGATGGGTACGTTGCAGCAGCCAGTCCACGGGCGCTCCCCAGGGGGGGCAACCGAGGGCTGCGATGGAGGCCAGGAGGTGGGTGAGGAGCCTTTCGATGTATGTCATATGTTTTATCTAATCACTTTTATCGTCTTTTGCAAGAAGAAAAAACACATTGCGCGTTATGAAATGTAACATTCGGCCGCGGGTTTCGTTGCCACGGCTTTTCCGCCTACAAACCGGGGGACGGCGTGCTGGCGGCGGGGGGCGATCGGGATGAGCGAACGAAGTGCAGTGCGGGCGGTGTGCCGGCATCGGCCGCAGCGCGACGCGATTAACCCGATTACGGCCACCAGCGGACGCAACACATTGAACGCACGGCAGATCATCGTCGCGCCCGCGGGAGCGGATATAACGTCGCTGCAACTGGCGTTCGGCGGCGCCTGCGTCGCCCCGCCGGAACGCGACCTGCCGATCGGTTATACGGTGATGGCGGCCATCGAATATCCGCTGGGACATTTCAGCAGGGTCACCTTCGCCGGCGCGGAAACGCTGCGGGTTGAACCCGGCCGCACGCTGTGCCGGTCCGACAGCCTGCCGGTGACGATCCCCGCCGGGGCGCGGGCGGCGGTGAAGCTGTTCATGGCGTGGGAAGGCGGACAGGTGGACTTCCCGCTGACCAGCTATGGCATCAACACGCAGGAAGGGGAGTGGCTGGCCGCGGGCACCGATCTGACCGATCAGACCATGACCGCCGCGACGGCGGAGAACACCTATCCGACACCGCCCTATGCCGGGGTGGGCGCCGGGTGTGCGATCTACGGCACGCTGTCGGCTGCGGTGCCGGTGCTGGGCATTCTGGGGGACAGCATCTCCCACGGGTCAGGCGATTACGCCGACCCGGTATGGGGCGGGGCCGCGATCGAGCGCGGGGTGCGGGCACAGATCCCGGTGATCAACGTGTCCTGCCAGGCGGAGGACTTCGCCGGATATCTCGGCCGGCCGGATGGGCGCCGCGCCTTCCTGGATGATGCGATCACGCATCTGGTGGTCAGCCTGGGGCGCAACGACGTCAGCATGGGACGCTCGGGCGAGGAGATCGCTGCATCCTTGCAGCACACCATCGCGCCGTTTCTGGAGCGCGGGGTGCGGGTGTTCGCGGTTACGGTCACGCCACGCACCGGCTCAACCGATCAATACACGACGGTGCGCAACCAGCAGACACACCACCCCGACCACGAGCGGGCGCGGCTGGCCTACAATACCTGGCTGCGGCAGAACGCCCAGGCGGTGGGCCTCGCCGGCATCTTCGACTGGGCCCACGCGGTGGACCCGCTGGATACCGGGGTATGGCCGGCCTATGGCAACGGCGGGCACGGCGCGGTGGGGGTGGCAACCCTCAGCGACGGCCACATCGCCCATGTGCGGCGGGCGCGGTTCTCGGCCGGGCGGGAACATGGCGGGACCGGCTATCCACCGGACCAGACCGCGCATCCCTGCGTCGTGCTGCGCTATCCCGATGACCCCATCCGCTCGGGCGACGCGATCATCACCTGCGAGACGGACGCCGATGGGGTTGTGATGTCCTACAGCGTGGTCGAGGGCGGACAGTACACAGTGCCGCCAATGGTGGCGCCAGCGGGGGCATTGACCGCCGATGGCACCCATCCCACGGGGCTGGGCTATAACCTGATGATCGCCGGCTCGGGGTTCGGGTTGCAGGCGTTTACACTTTGACAGCAAGGCCAGGGGCTTTGCCGCTGCACGAGCGTTGGCGCGGGCAAGGTGCAAGAGAATAAGAACGGGCAGATGAGGCAAGCAAAGGAAAGAAATTTTTTGCTTCTTTTTTATAAAAAAGAAGGTTCTTTACTTGTTCTTTTTTGAAAAAAAGAACCAAAAAAACTTTTATTCGCTTGGGCCGTGCTCTACTGGTCTGATCGGTTCGCTACTTTCAGCATCCTTTTGAAGATTTTTTGGGCTTCGCCGCTGCACTTACGCTGGCGTTTGAGCAAACGAGGGTGGGGTGCAGGGGACTGAGTCCCCTGCTGGGTCCAGGGCAAAGCCCTGGCCTTGCCTTACATATCCACCACAGCGCCGTCGAAATGCGGACGCATGGCGATTTTGCGCGGGCGGGGGGGGAAGCGGCGTTCGACGTCGGGGACCAGTTCGAGGCCGATGCCGGGGCTGTCGGGGATGGCGATGAAGCCCCCGACGTGGTCTTCCAGGCCGGTTGCCAGGCCTTCGCCGAGCACGGCGGTGGAGCCGTCGAGTTCTGGGGTGCGGGTGGGATATTCCTGGATGGCGAAGTTGGGGATGCAGGCGGCGATTTGCAGGCAGGCGGCGGTGCTGACGATCGAGAGCGGGTTGTGCGGCACGATCCAGCAATCGTTGGCCTCGGCCATCGCGGCGATTTTTTTGGTGCCGGTGATGCCGCCGCAGAGGCAGACATCGGGGCGGAGATAGGAGACGGCGCGGCGGTTCAGCAGGGTTTGGAACTGATACAGGCTGATGAAGCGTTCGCCGGTGGCGACGGGGATATGGATGTGATCGGCGACCCAGGCCATGGCGTCGGGATCGTTGGGGCGCAGCGGGTCTTCGTAGAACATCGGCTTGTACTGCTCGATGGCGCGCGCCAGGGCGACGGCTTCGGGCGGGGTCAGGCGGCGATGGATTTCAATGCAGAGATCGACGCTGGGGCCGACGGCTTCGCGCAGCAGGCGAACGGTTTCGGCGGCGTCTTCGATCTTCTGGGCGTGGGTTTTGAAATAGGGGGTGTTCTCATCCTCGTCGAGCAGCGGGTTGAGGTGGCCGATGGCGGTGAAGCCTTCGTTTTTCAGGCGCACGGCTTCCTCGATCAGCGACTCGCGGGTGCGGCCTTTGACGTGGCCGTAAAGGCGCGCCTTGGTGCGCATCTTGCCGCCGAGCAGTTCGTAGACGGGCACGCCGAGATGCTTGCCCTTGATGTCCCACAGCGCGATGTCGATCGCGGAGACGGCGCCGTTGATGGCGGTGCCGGTGAAATGGTTGGCGCGCAGCATGACGTTCCAGTGATGCTCGATCGGGCGCGGGTCTTTGCCGATCAGGTATTCGGCGTATTTGGTGATCGCTGCCGCGCTGGCCTCCAACTGGCCCCAGGTGCCGGTTTCGCCGATGCCGACGAGGCCGGTATCGGTCTCAATCCGCACAATGCAGAAGCGGTCGAGCATCAGCGGTTCGACTTTGGTGATTTTCATCGCGGCATTCCTTCGGGTCGGGGTCAGGTTTCGGGAACCAGCACGACGCTGGCGGGGTCGATGTGCAGGCGAACATGTTCGCCTGCGGTGATACGGGTGCGGGCCGGCAGGTCGGCGCGCAGGGTGAGCGGGCCTGCGGCAAATTCGCAGCTTTGCATGGCGCCGAGATAGCTGACGCGGGTGGTGGTGGCGGCGAAGCCGGCGCTGTCGAGGCTGATGTTTTCCGGACGGATGCAGACCAGGGCTTGGGAGTCTGGGGTCCAGCCCGGGCGCGCGGCCAGCGCGCTCAGCTCCAGATCGTCGCCCAGCCGCACGGTGAACCGGCCTTCGCCATGCGCGGCGGTGACCTGGCCGGTCAGCAGGTTGGCGTTGCCGATGAAGGATGCGGCGAAGAGGTTGGCGGGGCGTTCGTAGAGATCGCGTGGCGCGCCCTGCTGCACGATGCGGCCGTGATCCATCAGGATGATGCGATCGCTCATCGCCATCGCCTCCTGCTGGTCATGGGTGACGTAGATCGAGGTGCGGCCGAGCCGGCGTTGCAGGGCGAGCAGTTCAAAGCGCATGCGCTCGCGCAGCCCGGCATCGAGGTTGGAGAGCGGCTCGTCGAACAGCAGCAGATGCGGCTCGGTGATCACCGCGCGGGCAACGGCGACGCGCTGTTGCTGGCCGCCGGAGAGCTCGGTGCCGTAGCGCTCGGCGAAGCCGGAGAGGCCGACGAGTTGCAAAGTCTCGGCGACGCGGCGGGCGATTTCGGCTTTGCTGTCGCCGCGGGTGCGCAGGCCGTAAGCCACGTTTTCGAACACGGTCATATGCGGCCAGACCGCGTAGGACTGGAACACCATGTTGACGCCGCGCTGCTCGGGCGGGGTTTCGTGCCCGTCGCGGGCGACGGTGGTGGCGCCGATGCGGATTTCGCCGGAGGAGGCGCTTTCCAGGCCGGCGATGCAGCGGAGCGTCGTGGTTTTGCCGCAGCCGGAGGGGCCGAGCAGCGAGACGAATTCGCCTTCGCTGGCGGCGAATGACACGCGGTCGACGGCGAGCACGTCGCCGTAGCGCACCATGAGGTCGCGGATTTCGAGAGCGTTCATGCTGCTACATCTGCCGTGAAAGTTTGACGCGGAATATGGCCCGCCCGGCGATGACGCCGACGGCGAGCAGGGCGGTCTGCAACAGGCCGACGACGGCGGCTTTCGGCACGTCGCCGTAGTCGAGATAGTTGTACGAGAGCACGGACAGAACGATGTTGTCAGACGAGGTCAGCAACACTGCGGCGCTGATCTCGCGCACGGCGAAGATGAACACCATGATCCATGCCGACAGCAGAGCCGGGCGCGCCAGCCGCAGGGTGATGCGCGACAGCGTGCGCAGATGGCTGGCGCCGCAGAGCGCGGAGGCTTCTTCCAGCGCGCGGTCGATCTGCAACAGCGCGGTGTCGGAGATGCGGTAGGCGAACGGCAGATAGGCGGCGAGGAAGGCCAGCACCAGCACCCAGACCGTGCCGTAGACCGGGGTGAGCACATAGGTCCAGAACACGCCGGTGCCGAAGACGATGCCGGGCACCGCGATCGAGAACATGGTGATGAAATCGAGCGCGCCGGCGCCGCGCACGCGCATGCGGCGAACCGCATAGGCCACGACCAGGCCGAGCAGCACGCACAGGGTGGGGGTGATGATGCCGACGAGCAAAGTGTTCCAGGTGGCGCCTGCAACTTCGCGCGATGTGCTCACCGCGCGGGCGGTCGCCAGGGTCAGCTCGGGCGCCAGGATGGAACTGCCTGGGCGGGCGAAGGCAGAGTAGAGCAGCGCGAGGTAGGGCAGCACGATCGCCAGTGCCAGATAGGCCGCGATCAACCCCACCGCGGGGAGCCGCCAGGCGCGCAGCCGGACCGGCCGGATGCGAAAGCCGCGCGCGGTGACGGTGACGAAGCGGCGCGCGGCCATCGCGGCAAAGCGATAGGCCGCGACGCCGACCAGCGAGATCCAGAACAGCAGGGTGCCGATCGCCGCCGAGGTGCCGTAGTCGATCGGGTAGGTGGCGCTGGCTTGGAACACATCCACCGCCAGGAAACGCACCTGCGACGAACGGTCCAGCACCGCGGGGATTGCGAAGGTGCCTGCTGCCAGCACGAAGACAAAGAAGAACGCCGAGATCAGCGACGGCCGCACCGCAGGGAGCGTCACCCGCAGCAAGGTGCCGAACACGCCGGAGCCGTTGAGGTAGGCGGCTTCCTCCAGCGCAGGGTCCATGTTGCGCAAGGCGGCGGCCACCGTCAGGTAGGCGTAGGGCACGTAGTACAGCGCCATGATCAGCACGATGCCCGCAGGGGTCGCCACATTGATCACCGGGCCCGAGGCGCCCAGCGTCGCGGCGATCACGTTCAGCAGCCCGGCCTTCGGCGATCCCAGCACCAGCCAGGCGATCGCGCCGACGAAGGGCGAGAGGAACAGGGGCGCGATGATGCAGGTTTCCATCGTCGCCTTGGCCGGCAGATCGGTGCGGCTGATCAGCCAGGCCAGGATCACGCCGGAGACCGCCGCGGCGACCGCGACGAAGCCGGCGATCACCAGAGTTGATGCCAGCGTCCGCAGATAGGGCAAGGTGGTGTAGACCGCGGCCACCTTCTCCCACGTGAGATGCGCCTCGGGGTCGACCAGCGCGCCCGACATGAAGGCGCCCAGGAACATGAAGCCGACCGGCACCACCACCAGCAGCGTCAGCAATGGCAGCAGCAGCCACGGCAGCAGGACGCGGTTCACCGCGCTAGCCCTTGCGGCCCCCCTGGTAGCCGAAGATCTCGTTCCATTCGGTGATCACCGGCTTTTTCGGGTCAGCGAAGGCGGCATCCTTCAGATAGCTCGTGTAGAGCTGGGTAGGTTCGCGGAACCAGGCTTCGCCGAACCAGTCGGATTTTGCCGCCCGTCGGGGATCGGCGACATCGGGGCGCGTGGCGCCGGCGATGGTGTAGCGCAGCCAGTCGGCCTGGCCCTCGGCGGTGCAGCACCATTCCTGAAACAGCCGCGCGGCATTGGGGTGCGGCGCGTTCTTGCAGATGCTCTGCGAGGTCATCGCGATCGGTGTCGGCGCCGGGAACACCCAGCGCACCGGCGCGCCTTTGAGGTAGAGATCGCTGAGCGTGCCGGCCGAGCCCTGGTCCATCAGCGCGTATTCGCCGGCGCCGAGGCGTTCGAACAGCGGGGCCTTGCTGGCGTAGATGTCGGGCTTGTTGGCAGCGAGTTTGCGGAAGAAGTCCGGCCCGTACTCGCTGCGCAGGGTGACCAGGAACATGTAGCAGAACGCGTAGGAACTGCCGCCGGAAGCCGGAGTCGCTGTGCCGAAGCGGCCTTTCCAGCGCGGATCGGCCAGCGCGTTCCAGCCGCCGGTGTGCAGCAGGGTTTCTTCTTCCGGGCTGACTTTTTTCGCGTTGTAGCCGATGCCCATCGGGTCAGTGAACAAGCCGTACCAGATGCCTTCCTCCTGCAAATCGGCCGGGATCGCCTTGCCGCCTGAGGTGGCGTAGCTGGCGATGAAGCCGAGTTTGTTGGCGTAGGCCAGCAGGGTGGGGTCGGTGATCTGGATCAGGTCGGCGAGGTGCCGGCCGACGCGTTCCTCATTGAGCCAGCGGTCGAACAGCGGATAGCTGGGCAGCCGCATGTTCTTCATCTGGATGCCGAATTTCTTGGAGAAGGTCTCGGTCCAGCGCGCGGTCGGGTCGATGTCCGAGTTGTGATAGTAGCTGATCACACCTTCGGCTTGTGCGGCCTTCACCAGTTCGTCTGTGATCCCCGCGGCCTCTGCCCGGCGCATGATCAGCGGCGTGGCCAAGGCTCCGGCCAGCATGCTTCGACGACGCAACATGGTCCTTGTCAGGCTCATGGCCGTTCCCCTTTGGTCTCGTTTCTGGGAACGCTAGCAGGCGGTACGGCGGACGGCTACACCTCATGGGGGTGCGGTTGAGCTATTGAAGACAAGCAAGGTGTTCTTTTTGTGAACAAAAAGAACCAAAAAAACTTTTTAATTTGTTACCTTCGGCCAGCCCGCGAGCCCGGTATCCGTTCCGGACGCA
>CAIRTN010000287.1 GCA_903881515.1 uncultured Rhodospirillales bacterium
CACCCTGGTGCTGCCCTCCGGCAATATCGGCGTCACCGTGGTCGACAACGGCACGCTGCGCGTCAACACCGGCACGCTGACCCTGTCCGGCGGCGCCACCGGCAGCGGCAACCTGCTGATCAACTCCGGCGCCGGCATCGATCTCACTGGCCGCAGCGTGCTCAACGCGGTGTTCTACGGCGGCGCGGCCACCCTGAAGCTGGAAAACCCGGACGTCTTCACCGGCAACCTGATCGGCTTCGAAAGCACCGACACGCTCGACCTCGCCGGCATCGCTTTCACCAACGGCGCCAGCAACACCACGGCCACCACCAGCGGCGATGGCAGGACCCTGATCGTCTCCACGGCGGCCGGCGGCACGCTCACCTTCGCGCTGAACACCAGCTACGCCGGCAAGGCCTTCGCCGTCACCGACGATGGCGGCACCGGCAGCGACATCACAGTCAGCGGGGTGAACTACGCCTTCGAAGGCCCGCAGTGGAACAACAAGACCATCACCTGGAGCTTCGCCACCTCGAACCTGGCCGGTGACGCCAGCGGCCCCCAATACAGCAGCTTCATGACCGCGCCCGGCGACGCCCCCTATATGGGCGAAGTCACCAAGGCGCTCTCGGCCTGGGCCAACCTGACCGGCATCCAATTCGTGCAGGCCACCGACGGCAGCGCGGTGGATCTGCGCATCGGCTGGGGCGATTTCAGCGGCGGCAGCGGCGAAATCGGTGAGGCCGGCTACGCCTACAACCCCGGCACCGGCCTGTTCGACCCCGATGTCATCGTGCGGCTGCAAGACCCGAAGGTGACAGGCAACGCCCTGAACTTCGACGGTACAAACTACATCTATCAGGGCACCGTGACCTCTCTGACACAGGTCATCATCCATGAAATCGGCCACGCCCTCGGCCTCGACCACAGCACCGACACCTCGGCGATCATGTGGAACACCGCGACCCCCACCAATCGCGTGCTCGACGTCTCCGACATCGCCGGCATCACCTCGCTCTTCGCCGCCACCGCCTGCTACGCCGCCGGCACCCGCATCCTCACCGCCTCGGGCGAGGTCTCGGTCGAAACCCTGCGTGACGGCGATCTGCTCCCCGGCCTGGTCTCCGGCCAGATGCGCCGCGTCCGCTGGATCGGCCATCGCAGCGTGAAACCCGACAGCCACCCGCGCCCGCACGACCTCCGCCCGATCCGCGTCCGCGCGCATGCCTTCGCCCCCTGCACCCCAGTGCGCGACCTGCTGCTCAGCCCCGATCACGCGGTCTATGCCGAAGGCGTGCTGATCCCGGTGCGCTACCTGCTGAACGGCCTGACCATCGCCCAGGAACCGGCCGCCGAGATCACCTATTTCCACATCGAACTCGAAGACCTCGCCGGCAACCTGACCCACGATGTCGTGCTCGCCGAAGGCTTGCCCGCCGAATCCTACCTCGACACCGGCAACCGCGGCGCCTTCATCAATGCCGACGGCCCGGTGATGACCCACCCCGATTTCGCGCTCCGCACCTGGGACGCCGAAGGCTGCGCGCCCCTGCACACCAGCGGCACGACCGTCGCCCGGATCCGCCAGGCGCTGCACGATCGCGCCAACGCGCTCGGCCATGAACTCGCAAGCCGCCCCGACCTGCACCTGCTCTCCGCCGGCCGCCGCATCGACGGCACGTTCGACGGCGCAACCTGGCGCGTCCGCCATCCCGGCGGCCCGGTCACCCTGGCCAGCACCGCCGCGGTTCCGGCCGAAACCGACCTCACATCAATCGACGCCCGCCGCCTCGGCGTCGCCGTGGCCGCCATCACCCTCGATGGCACCGCCCTGAAGCTTACCGACCGCCGCCTGGGCCAAGGCTGGCACGCCCCGGAACCCGGCTTGCGCTGGACCGACGGTCACGCCCGGCTCACCCTGCCGGCCGGCCTGTTGGAGATCACCATCGCCGCCGCCCCGAAATCCTGGCGGCTGGCGGCCTAATCTTCCCGGTCGCGCCGATACGGCGAGAAGCCGGCCAGATGCTCCATCTGCGCCAGCTTCTCCGCCCGCTCCTCCACCAGGAACGACGCCACCGCCCGGCGTAGCCCGGGATGGGCGAGCCAATGCGCCGAATAGGTGGTGGACGGCAGATAGCCCCGCTGGATCTTATGCTCCCCCTGCGCCCCCGCCTCGACCTTCGCCAGACCGTTGGCGATGGCGAAATCGATCGCCCGATAATAGCAAAGCTCGAAATGCAGGAACGGGAAGTCCGCCGAACACCCCCAGTTGCGGCCGAACAGCGTATCCGCCCCCAACAGGTTCAACGCCCCGGCAACAGGCGTGCCGCCCTGATACGCCAGCATCAACACCACCTGCTCGCCGAGCTTCTCCCCCAGTTTCGGGAAGAACCCCTGGGTGAGATACGCACTCCCCCATTTCCGATCGACCGTCGAGGTATAGAACCCGTAAAACGCCTCCCACTGCCTGCGGGTGATCTCCGGCCCACGCAGCGTCACGAACTCCAGCCCGCACGCATTGGCATCCCGCCGCTCCCGCCGCAGGTTCTTCCGCTTGCGCGATGACAGCGCACCGAGGAAATGCTCGAACGACGCATAGCCGCGATTATACCAGTGGAACTGCATCCCCTGCCGCTGCAACCAGCCGGCCGCGCCGAGCTCCTGCCACTCGGCCTCGGTGCAGAACGTCACATGCACCCCGGACACATCCATCTGCTCCGCCGCCTGCACCAGGGCGCCTGCCATCACCGACGGCGGATACCCCTCGCGCATCAACAGCCGTGGCCCCGGCACCGGAGAGAACGGCGAGGCCACCTGCAGCTTCGGATAATACTGCCCGCCCGCCCGCTCCAGCGCGTTGGCCCAGCCGTGATCGAACACGTATTCGCCGTAGCTGTGCGATTTCAGATACATCGGCGCGCAGCCAACGATCCGCCGGCCGGCATCGCGCAGCACGGCATGTTGCGGCAACCACCCGGTGCGCGGCCCCGCTGAGCCGCTGTCCTCGACCGCGGCGAAAAAATCATGCGAGACAAACGGATTGCCGCCGCCGGCGCAGAGATCCCACTCCGCTTTCGGGATCTCCGCGATCGATCTGTGCAGCTGCAACGTCAGTTCGGTGTCGGCCATGCCGGTAAAGGTAGGGCCGAAACCGGCTCAGGCAATCCTGAACATGCCTTCGACCTCAACCGTCGCATCCACCGGCAGCGACGGCACGCCGACCGTGGTCCGCGCATGCCGCCCGGCATCGCCGAACACCGCCACCGCCAGGTCCGACGCCCCGTTCATCACCACCGGATGCCCGGTATAGCTGCCCGGCGCGGCGATGAACCCGCCCAGCCGCACCACCTGCTGCACCCGGTCCAGATCGCCGCCGCAGGCCACGCGAAGCTGTGCCAGCAGGTTGATGAAGCACTGCCGCGCCGCCGCGGTCGCCTGCTCGACGCTCGCGCCCTCGGTCACCTTGCCGGTATAGGCCACCTTGCCATCGACCACCGGGATCTGCCCCGAGATCACCACCAGATCGCCGGTGATGACATACGGCACATAATTCGCGATCGGCGCCACCGGCGTCGGCAGGGTGATGCCGAGTTCGGCGAGCTTCGCTTCGATCTTTCCAGCCATGTTCTTCTCTCCTACGCCGCCACGACGCGCAGCTTGCTGCGGCGCTGGCGGGGACCTTCGGTGGGCAGTTCCAACGGCAGCAACGGTGCGCGATCCCGCGCGCCCTCGCCCACCGTATCGGCTTCCTCTTCCTCGGCCGCCGGCAGGGTTTTGCCCAGATAGTTGGCGGCCAGGTTGCGGAACACATAATCCACCAGCGACGTCGCCCGCTCCACCGCCGGATCGCCGTCGACGCTGCCGGCCGGCCCGAAGCGGGTGAAGGCGAATGCCTCGATGAATTCATCGAGCGGCACGCCATGCTGCAAGCCGAGACTGACCGCGATGGCGAAGCTGTCCATCAGGCCGCGGAACGCAGCGCCCTCCTTGTGCAGGCCGATGAACACCTCGCCCAGCGTGCCGTCGGCATAGTCGCCGGTGCGCAGGAACACCTTATGCCCGCCAACGCTTGCCTTTTGGGTATACCCGGTCCGCCGCGAAGGCAGGTCACGCCGCGCGCGGATATCCACCCGCGCCAGTTGCGCCGGCCGCACAGGCAGTACCTGCACGAACGGCGCGATCGCGTCATGCATCGCCGCATGCGCCGCCGTCGTCACCGTCGGGAACGGCGAAACGCCGGTCAATGAAGCCGCCAGCGCGCCTTCCGGCGTCATCCCCTGGCTCGCCAAGGTTGCAAAAGCGGTGCGGGTCAGCCGTCCGTTGGCGTCCAGCGGCGAGAACGCCGGGGCGATGCCGCCGGTCTCGACGCCCAGCAATGCCTCGGCACTGTCCGGCGGCAGGATCGCGGTGGTGGCCACATGCCGCCGGCCGGATTTCGCCGCCGCCAGCGCCTGTGCCTGCTCAACCCAGCCATCGCCCAGCACATCGCTGGCGGCGTCGACCGGCATCGCGGTGAACAACGCCCCAAACCGCTCGGCCATCTCCGCCGAACCCAGCTCGGTGCCGGCTCGCAGCAGCGCGGCGATGGCCGCACCGACCGCGCGGCCCTGATCGCTGTCGTACTCGACGCCCATTTCCGCCAGCAGCAAGGCAAGGTCGGCCACGCCGATCTCTAGCCGTTGTGCGGAAGGCGAGGCCAGCGTCAGGGTGATCGCCGCCAGCCTTGCCGCGGCGACAAACGCTTCGGAATCAAAGCCATGATCCGGGTCATGGAACCCGGGCAGGTTCAGTACGAAGCCCGGCGTGGCCCCCGCCTGTCCGGCCCAGACCGCCGCATGCGGCGCACCGCGGCGGCGCAGCAGCAGCAGATGCAGCGCGTCGTCCAGCATCTCCTCCATGCCGGCGCGCCGGGCGCGATCGGCGATGGGGCGGATCCAGCCATCGGCGGCAGATTGCAGGCTGACCGGGGCCAGCCCCGGAGCCAGATCCGCCAACGCGGCGGCGGCGACATCGTCCCAGTCGGCGGGCAGCGCAACACTGCGCGGCGCGGCATCGGGATCGGCGGCGGCACTGGTGCGGCGGAGCTTCACGCCGGTCCATGCCTTGGATTTTGCAACGACTTTGCTCATGGCCGGAGCCTAAGGCGGCCGCAGCGACTCGGGAAGCGTATTTTGTGGTCGAAATCGTCCTGGACCACAAAATCCTGTGGATAGATCAGGATTGGACCTACCGGTCACAAGGTCGTATAAGGCTTTCCATGACCATCGGCACGCGCATCAACACTTGGCTGAACGGCCGCGAAGTCGGCCGCGACGCCTCCGGCAATATCTATTACGAAGACAAGCGGGTTCGCTCGTTTGGGCCGAAAGGCGCGCCCAAGCGACGCTGGGTGATCTACCCCGGCGAACCGGAATCCTCCGCGGTTCCGGCCGAGTGGCACGCGTGGCTGCACTACACGGTCGACGCGCCGCTGGTGCGCGAAGGCAAGCCGTGGGTGAAGCCGCATCAGGCCAACATGACCGGATCGCCTGAGGGCTATCGTCCTGCCGGGCACGACTACAAGGGTGGCGCACGCGCCGCGGCGACTGGCGATTACGAAGCCTGGACGCCCGGATCCTAGAGTCAAATGGCCGGCCGCAACCTCTCTGAACTCGTCGCCGGCGGCGTCGTGCTGGCGGTGGCCGTCGGCTTTCTTGGCTATGCCGTCGCCAATACCGGCCGCAGCACGGTCGGCGGCATCTCGCTGCACGCGAAGTTCGACCATATCGACGGCCTGGCGATCGGCTCGGACGTGCGCATGGCCGGCGTCAAGGTCGGCACTGTTGCTTCCGCCGTGGTCGATCCCGAGAGCTTCCAGGCGGTGGTCACGTTCTCGCTGGCCAATTCGATCAAGCTGCCGGCCGATAGCAGCGCGGAGATCACCTCCGACGGGCTGCTGGGCGGCAAGTTCATCTCCCTCGTCCCCGGCGGCGACACCAAGACCATCGGCAATGGCGGCACGGTGACCATCACCCAGTCCGCCGCCAGCCTGGAGCAATTGCTCGGGAAGTTCATCTTCAACGTCACCGACCTCACGACCGCGGTGCAGAAATCGCTCAAGCCGGGCGAAGCCAAGCCGTGATGCCGGCGCCGAAGCTCTGGCCGCAGCCCGATGGCGCGCCGGTGTCCTGCCGCGAGAAGCTGAAGACCCTGGCGGAAAACCACGCCGAGCTGGCGCAGATCATGCAGGATGCGTTCGAGGATGCCGTGCTGATCGGCGTCGACGAAACCGCGATGCGCGCCATCCTGATCGAAATGGTCGCGGCGCTGGAAAGCCCGAAGCGCGGCGGATGAAGCGTCTGTCCCTCGTGCTGCTGCTTGCGGCCCTGCCGGCCGCGGCCCAGCAACCCTATCCGCAATTGCAGCCCGGCCAATTCCTGCCGGCCGTGCCGCCGCCCAGCCAACCCGCCGCCCCGCCTGACGCCGTGCCGGCGATTACCGCCCCGCTGCCGGTGCCAACCGTCACCCCGGTACTGCCGGAATGGCTGCCGATGGGCACCGCCGAGCTACGTGCGCTCGACAAAAACTCCGCCCGCGTCAGCACGCTGACGGTGAAAAAGGGCGACACGGTGAAATTCGGCACCCTGTCGATCACCCTGCGCGGCTGTGCCATCCGCCCGCCGGACCGGCCCGCCGACTCCGCCGCGTTCCTGGAGATCACCGACAGCGCAGGCGGCCCTGGGCTGAAGGGCTGGATGCTGGTCTCCTCGCCTGCGCTGACGGTGCTGGAGCATCCGTCATATGACGTCCGCCCGGTGGCATGCCGCCCCTGATCGCGGCCGATGCCGCGCTGTTCCTCGACCTCGACGGCACGTTGATCAATCTGGCGCCAACGCCTGACGCGGTGGTGGTGCCCGACGGCCTGGTGGCCAGCCTGAACGCGGTCAGTGCCCGGCTTGGCGGCGCGCTGGCGATCGTCACCGGGCGCACCATTGATACGGTGGACGCCCTGCTCGGCTGCCGCTTCGCCGCCGCCGGCGAACATGGCGCGGCGCTGCGCCTGTCGCCCGGCGCACCGATCGCGCATCTCGACCTGCCCCGTCCGCCGGTGGCCTGGATCGCCCAAGGCGAAGCCGCCGTGGCGCCGTATCCCGGCGCGCTGCTGGAACGCAAGGCCGCCGGCTTCGTGCTGCATTACCGCCGCATTCCCCAGGCCGGCCCCGCCCTGGAACAGGCCGCGCGCGGCATCGTCGCGGCTGATCCGCGCTTCTCCGTGATGGCCGCGAAAATGGCCTGGGAGATCAAGCCCGCCGGGGTCAACAAGGGCGCCGCCGTGCGCAGCCTGATGGCACAGCCGCCCTTCGCCGGACGCCGTCCGGTCTATGTCGGCGATGACGTCACCGACGAAGCCGGCATCGCCGCCTGCACCGCGCTCGGCGGCACCGGCTATCGCGTCGGGGCGGATTTCGCCGACCCCGCGGCCGTTCGCGCCTGGCTCAGACGGGTGTGATGGCCAGATGCTTGGCGAAAGCCGGGCGCGCCAGCAGCCGCTGATACCAGGCCCGCAGGTTCGGCAACTCAACCCGGCCGGGAATATCCAGCACGAACCAGCGATGCACATGTGGCCCATAGACAATGTCCGCCAGCGTCAGCGTATCGCCGACCACGCAGAGATGCTCGGCCAGAAGCCGGTCCAGCACGCCCCAATGGCCCTGCACTTCCTTGATTGCCGCCGCGATCGCCGCGTTATTGCGCTGCTCCGGCGGTGTGCGCACCAGCCCGAGGAACACCGTGCTCATCGGCCGGTTCAGCGCGGTCTGCTGGAAATCCATCCAGGTCTCGACCTCCGCCCGCGCCTTCGGCGCCGACGGGTAGAGCGAGGAGCCCGGCGCATACTGATTGCAGATGTACCGCAGGATCGCATTGCTCTCGAACATGCGGAAATCGCCGTCCTCCAGCGCCGGCACCAGGCCCAGCGGCTGCAATGCGCGATATTCCGGGGTCGAGGTGCCGCCGAACGGTCCGCCGACATCCAGCCGCTGATACGGCAGGCCGAGATCCTCCAGCAGCCAGATCACCTTCATCACGTTGCTCGACGTGTTCCGGCCCCAAAGCTTGATCATGGCAATCCCCCTGAAAACTGCGGCAAGGCTACAGCATCACGGGTGGACATCAAGCAGCGCCCGCAGCGTCACCGCCGGGACGCCGACACCGCCGCGCCCGCGCTGCGCGCCGGTCTGAATCCCGGCAATCGCCCAGCCCTTGTCCACCTGCACCAGCAACGGCCCGCCACTGGTGCCCCTTGTGCCGGCACATTCATGCCGCAGCGCCGGGTTGCCCGCGGCATCGTAGGCCACGCCCAGCAGCAGGCAGTCCTGATCCGCCTCCAGCACTTCCGCCTGATCCTGGTTGTAGCCGGCCAGCGACGCCCGCCCGCTGACCACCTCCGCCAGCCCCAGCGCCGGCACCGGCACGCTGTCTGCCAGCGTCAGCAAGGCGGCATCGGTGCCGAACAACGGCGGCTCGGTCGCCGGGCGCCAGCCCGCCGCCGTGCGGTAGGTGGTCGCGACGGTGTGGCTGCGAAAGCCGCCCTTGGCATAGCCGGCCAGCACATGGATCGACCCCGCCGGCGCGAAGTGCGCCGTGCTGCGCGACCACAGGCAATGCGCCGCCGTCAGCACCAGCCGCGGCGCCACGACCACCCCTGTGCAGCGGGACAGGCCGGGGATCTGAATCCGCACCAGCGAGGACCAGGGCACCACCCCGGCATCAACCGGAACGCGCAGGCCGTCGCCTATGCCTGGGAGGCCGGCGGCACTCAAGAACAGGCAAGCAAAGGCAAGCAAGCACTCCTTTTTTTGTAAAAAAAGGAGCAAAAAAACTTTTACCCGATTGCCGCCGGCGCGGGCCTGCGCCGGAGGCAATCGGAAAAAGTTTTTTTGGTTCTTTTTGTTCACAAAAAGAACACCTTCCCTTGCCTGCCTTTCCTAAGTCACGAACTCAAATCAGGACCTGCATGTCGCCATCGATGGCCAGAGCCTGACCGCTGATCGTGGTGCCGAAGGGGCTGGCGAGATAGAGCGCCATGTTGGCGATATCGTATTGGGTGACGAAGCAGCGCAGGCTGGTGGTGGTCACCGCTTTCTCCGTCTGCTCGTTCTCGCCGATGCCGGCGGCGATCGCCTTGTTGCGGATCACGCTGCGAATCCGCGGGCCATCCACCAGGCCGGGCAAGATCGCGTTGACCCGGATGCCGTCCGGACCCAGCTCGATCGCCAGCGTTTTGGTGAAGCCGATCACCCCCCATTTCGCCGCCGCATAGGGGCTGCGCAACGGAAAGCCAAAGCGCCCGGCGGCCGAGCTGAGATTGATGATCGCCCCGCCGCCATTCGCCCGCAGCGCCGGCACCGCCTTGCGCGCGGTGTGAAACATCGCCGCAAGATCGATTTGCAACGTCGCGTCGAGTTCCTCCGGCGTCACGTCTTCGACCTTCTTGGTCGGCCCGGCGATGCCCGCGTTGTTCACCAGCACGTCCAGCCCGCCCAGTTGCGCCACCGCCTCGGTGACGAAGGCCTCCATGTCCGCGACCGATCCGGCATCGGCGCGCATGTGCCGGTAACCGCAGGCCGCCAGCGCCGCGGCATCGATGTCGCTGACGAACACCTGCGCGCCACAGGCGGCGAACCCGTCCGCCATCACCTTGCCAATGCCGTTCGCCCCCGCGGTGATCGCCACCCGCAGCCCCGACAGATCAACCGGCAGATAGGCCTGCGCCCCCGTAACCATGGTCTTTTCCTCCGAATTAGACCCTCATGGTACGGCGGTCAGGCCGGCAGCGCCACCCGGCGTTGCACCCGGCGCGACCACGCCAGAGCCAGGAGGTCGATCCGACGCAACTGCCCCGCACACAGGGCCGTCAGCACCAACCCGCAGGCCAACCCACCGGCCACGGCAACACCGGTGCCCAGTGGCGCCAGTGCCACAGCAGCGGCCGCGCCAGGGCCGAACAGCATTGGCCAGTGCAGCAGGTAAATCGGAAAACTCAGCGCCCCCAAACGCCCCAGCAGCGGGCCACCGAGCCAGCGCTGCAGCCGCGGCGAGGCCAATAAAGCGGTGAACACGCCGATCGCCGCCAGTTCGCGCCCTGGTAGCGCGTCAACCAACCCGGGATCCACCACCAGCACGCCCGCCATCGCCGCCAGCGTCGCGGAGAGCAGCCGCAAGCCCGGCCGGTGCACTGCCAGCACGTGCCCTGCGATGAACCCCAGAAACGACGTCCGCGCCGTCAGCACCAGCAGCAGGACCGTCCCGGCCGGCCACACCCAGGCCGTCAGCCCGCGCAACCGGCACAGCAGCAGCACCAGCGCCGAGCCCTGTAATTCCACGCTCAGCGTCCACAGCGGCGGGTTGAACGCCGCGCCGTCAGGCCAGAGCAGTCCGGGCGCGATCCGGTCCAGCACCGATAGCCCCTGATAGCCCAGCACCAGCACGTTCAACCCGGCATCGCGCGCCAGCGCCGCCAGACTGCGCTGCACTGGTTGGTTCTGCGTCAGCCAGTCACTGCCCAGCAGCGCCCCGGCGTCGGCCAGCATTGCCGGATCGATGATCAGCCAGCCAACCACACAGGACAGGCTCGCCGGCAGCAGGAACCGCACCACCCGGCCCAGCAGCAACGCTCCGGGCCGGTCGATCCCGCGCAGGAAGGCCGGAGTGAGCACATGGCCGGACAGCACGAAGAACAACAGAACCGCGAAATCGCCGTCGTACAGCAGGCGCAACAATGCCGGCACCTCCGGCCCCACCAGCGCCGGCAGGAAGGCGCCGAAACCGTGCAGCAAGACCACCTGCAGACACGCCAAGCCCCGCAGCCCCTCGAGATATTGCTGCCGATCCACGCCCCGCATTTCCCGCTCCCGCCCGCTGAAGCCGCAGGATCGCCGGCAGATGCAAAGAAAGGGTGAACCACATGTCGTAAACGTCACGACCGCGTGAGAGAGCATTCATCGGATTTTGTGGTAATGTTCTGCAGCGGATGGACCGCGCGGGAGTGAACGATGGGAAACGCCTTCGGCTTGGTCTGGGTGCTGATCCTGGTATTGGTCGCTGTCACTGTGTTCAGCGGCGTAAAGACCGTGCCGCAGGGTCAGGTCTGGACCGTCGAACGCTTCGGTGCCTTCACCCGGGAGCTCAATCCAGGGCTCAATTTCGTCACACCCTTCGTTGACCGCATCGGCCGCAAGCTCAACGTGCAGGAACAGGTGCTCGACATTCCCGAGCAATCGGTGATTACCCGCGACAACGCCACCGTCGCGGTCGACGGGGTGATCTATTACCGGGTGATGGAGACCGGCAAGGCGGCCTATCAGGTGGCAAACCTGGGCATGGCCCTGTCCACCCTGGCGATGACCAACATCCGCGCCGTGATTGGCGGGCTGGAACTCGACTCCGCGTTGTCCTCGCGTGAGCACCTGAACACCCAGTTGCTCATCATCCTCGACGGCGCCACCGCGCCTTGGGGCGTCAAGGTCAGCCGCGTCGAACTGCGCCGGATCGAGCCGCCTGAAAACCTGATCAAGGCGATGAACATGCAGATGACCGCCGAGCGCGAACGCCGCGCCACGGTGGCCAAGGCCGAAGGCGAGAAGGAGGCCGCGATCAAGCGCGCCGAGGGCTCGAAGCAGAGCCTGGTGCTTGCCGCCGAAGGCCGCCAGATGGCCGCCCTGCGCGATGCCGAGGCCCGCGAGCGCCTGGCCCAGGCCGAGGCCACCGCCACCCGCATGGTCGCCGAAGCCGCGGCCAATGGCGGCGAGTCGGCTTTGCGTTACTTCATCGCCGATCGCTACATCCAGGCCTTCGGCGCGATGGCCGCCTCGCCGAATTCGCGTCTGGTGGTGGTGCCGATGGAGGCCACCGCGATGGCCGGCGGCATCGCCCAGGCCATGGAACTGCTGCGCCAGCCGGTGACGCCGGCGAAGGGGGCCTGATGATCCTCGACCCCAGCGTATGGTGGATCGCCGCCGGACTCGCGCTGTTGGTCGCCGAGGTGCTCGCGCCAGGCGTGTTCCTGATGTGGCTGGGCCTTGCGGCCATCGGCACCGGACTGGTGGAACTTGCCACCGCGATCGCCTTTGGCGCGCAGACCATCGTCTACACCGTGTTCGCTGTCGCCGGCATCGCCGTGGCGCTTCGGCTGCGCAAGGCCAAGGTGCAGACCACGGTCAACACCGCCGAAACCGGTCTGGTCGGCCGCACCGCCCATGCCCTGGCGTTTGAAGGCAGCGAAGGCAGGGTTCGGCTGGGCGACTCCGACTGGCCGGCGCGGATGGCATCGGCCACGGCCGAACCCGCGAGCGGCGAACGGCTTGAAGTGACCGCGGTCGACGGCATGACCCTGGTGGTTCGCCGCCCCCGCGAGATTGCCAAGGCTTAACACCGCGATCATGTTGCAGTAGCGCAAAGGAAGGCATGATCAGCCCATGCGAATCATCATCCGTGATGTCCGGGATGACGGCCGGACCATCGACATGAACCCCGATGGCAGCTTCAACGCGCCACGGGCGACCCCATTGGCAGACCGTATCCTGCGCGGCGCGGTGGTCCTTGCCGCGCTGACCATCATGATCGGCATGGGATTGCTGGCGCTGTGGGCGGCGATGTTCATCATCCCCGTCGCCCTGGCCTCCGCGGCGGTTGCCTACGGCGCCTGGCGCTGGCAGGTCTGGCGCAATCGGCGCTGACCGGTCCGGGCGATGCCCAGCGCCGATTCCGGCGATGCTGGGCATCGCCGGGGTTAGCCATTAATCGTCGCGGTGAACCCGCTCCATCCGCTCGTGACGCTCCTGCGCCTCGATCGAAAGCGTCGCGATCGGGCGCGCCTCCAGCCGGCGCAGGCCGATCGGCTCGCCGGACTCTTCGCAGAAGCCGTAGGAGCCGTTCTCGATCCGCACCAGCGCCTGGTCGATCTTGTTGATCAGCTTGCGGGCCCGGTCGCGCGTGCGCAGTTCCAACGCGCGGTCGGTCTCCACACTGGCGCGATCGGTGATATCCGCTTCGTGGATGCCGCCTTCGGACAGGCTGGCCAGGGTTCCGTCGGCTTCCTTCAGCAGATCTGCCCGCCAGCGGATCAGCTTTTGCCGGAAATACTCAACCTGCAAAGGGTTCATGAACTCTTCGTGGTCGTAGGGTCGGTAGTCGGGCGGAAGAGTCACCATCATGCGTCGCGATCCCCGTAACGTGTATGCCGGCGGCGTGGGGAAGACAGTGAAGGCGTACCCCCCAACGGCTCATCGCCGGGGTAAAATGACCGCCTTCGCCCCCCCCGGACCGGTCAGTCGCGCGGCTTATACCCAGGCCGGGCGGGAACGCCAAGGGGCGCAATGGCCTGTTTCTTCGGGAAACCCCTATTCCATCAAACCGTAACGCGCGAGTTCGACCACCGCGCGCAGGCGGATGGCCGCCACAGCGTCCCGCAGGCCGGGGCTGGTGGCCAGCGGCAGATCGTCCGCCAGGCCCGCCAGGCGACGCAGCGTGCCCGGACTCGGCCCGGCCGGCGTCAGCAGATCGCGCTGCAGAATCGCCAGCTCGTCCAGCATCTCCTGTCCGCGCCGGCGCGCCGGGCGGTCGCCCACCGTCTCAGGCGCGCCCTCCTGCAAGGCGAGGATCCCGGTCGCGCCGATCGCATCCAGCCCGGATGACAACCCCGCCTCCGCCACGCCGCCGGTCTGCCCCGGCACGCTGAAAACCCCGCCGCCGCCGCGCACCCGCCCGGCACCGGCAGTGGCGATCAACGGACTGCGTCCGGCAATACGTTCGATGGCCATTTCGCGTCTCCTATTTTGCCGCCCGGCAGGAATTGCCGAGCAGCCCTACCGGAAAAAGCCTGGAAATCCGCCATTTCATGCTGGCATGACCCCTGCATTTACCCATCCGACCGCGGGAACAATGCCAGCAAATGGTTGACACATCGTTCCCGCGCCCACGCTCGGAGTGTCACAGGATGGTGTTGCTGAGGGTTCTGCTGGGATTGTGCGCGTTGCTCTGGCCGCTCGCCGCGTCGGCGCAGGTGCGGATCAAGGATATCGCCGACCTCGAAGGCGTCCGCACCAACCAACTGGTCGGCTATGGCCTGGTCGTCGGCCTGAGCGGCACCGGCGACAAGCTGGATTCCTCGGTGTTCACCCGGCAATCGCTGATCGGCATGCTCGAACGCCTCGGCGTCAACACCCGCGACCAGGAAGCCAAGCTGCAGACCAAGAACGTCGCCGCCGTGATGGTCACCGCCGAACTCCCCGCTTTCGCCCGCACCGGCAGCCGGATCGACGTTTCGGTCTCCGCCCTCGGCGACGCCTCCAACCTCACCGGCGGCACCTTGCTGGTGACCCCCCTGCTCGCCGCCGACGGCGAAGTCTATGCCGTCGCCCAAGGCGCCCTGGTCACCGGCGCCATCGCCGCCCGCGGCGCCGCCACCAGCGTCACCAAGGGCGTGCCGACCTCGGCGCGCATGGCCAACGGCGCCACTGTCGAGCGCGAGATCGCCTATCGCCTGGCCAACAATACCGCGCTCCGCCTTGGCCTGCGCAATCCGGATCTGACCACCGCCCATCGCATGGCCGATGCCATCCGCACAGCGCTCGGTGCCGGCACAGCACAGGCGACGGACCCGAAGACCGTCGTGCTCAACCTCGCCGGCCGCGACGTTGTCGACACGTTGGCCAAGATCGAAAACCTGCGCGTCGAACCCGACAGCCCGGCGGTGGTCGTTGTCGACGAAGCCAGCGGCACCATCGTCATGGGCTCGAATGTCCGCGTCAGCATGGTGGCGATCGCCCAGGGCGGCCTGACCATCCGGGTCACCGAATCCGCGGTGGTCAGCCAGCCCGGCCCGCTCTCCGGCGGCTCCACGGTTGCCACCCCCAGCACCAACGTGCAGGTCGACGACGGCTCTTCCCGCAAGCTCGGCATCCTCTCCGGCAACATCACGTTGCGCGACCTGGTGGACAGCCTGAACGCGCTCGGGGTCGGGCCGCGCGACATGATCAGCATCCTGCAGTCGATCAAGGCCGCCGGCGCGTTGCAGGCCGATCTGCAGGTGCGGTGATGAATACCATCCAACCCGCCGGCACCCCCGATGCCGCCGCCCTGGCAGACCCGCAAACCGCCAAAATCTGGAAAGCCGCGCAGGATTTCGAGGCGATGGCGCTGGGCGCCCTGCTCGCGCCGATGTTCGAGACGGTGGATTTCAGCAAGGGCAAATTCGGCGGCGGCGATGGGGAGAAAGCCTGGCAACCCATGCTGACCCAGGAACTCGCCAAGCACATGGCCGGCCATGGCGGCCTCGGCCTCGCCGTGCCGGTCTATCGCCAGATGTTGCACATGCAGGAAGCGGCCCAGGCCGCCCATGACGGGAGCACACCATGACCCAGGACCTGATCGACGCCGCCGTGGCGCTCGCCGACACACTCGCGCGGGAGAATCGCGCGCTGGTGGAGATGGATCTGGCCCGTGCCGTCGGCCTGCTGGAGGAGAAGAACCGCGCCACCGCCGCTTTCACCCGCGCCCATGCCGGCGCCGCCGCCGCGGGCCTGACCGAGGCCGAGCGGCAGCGCATCGCCGAGCGTGTCGGCGGCCATCTGCGCGCCCTCGCGGTGGACAACAAGCGCCTGCTGGAGCGTGCGCTGATGGTGCAGAAGCGTGTGGTCGGCGCCCTGGCACAGGCGGCCCCGGCCGCGTTGCCGCGGGCTCCGCGCTATGGCGCGAGGGGCGAGTTCAAGCGCGGCGCGCTGCCGGCGGTGGCGCTGTTCACGCGGGCATGATACGCGCGGGACGTGCACGCCCCAAATATCGCCGCGATCGACGACGTCCTCTGGCACCGGCTTCTGGCCCGCAAACCGGGCCCGGATCTGCCGGCGCCGTACGACGCCCTGTTGGCGCCCGGCCGCTATGTGCTCGGCCGCATCGCGCAGTCGCTCGACGGCCGCATCGCCACCGAGTCCGGGCACTCTTTCTGGATCTCCGGCACCGCTGACATCCTGCACACCCACCGCCTGCGCGCCCTGTTCGATGCCATCGTCGTCGGCGCCGGCACGGTGCGCGCCGACGACCCGCTGCTGACCACGCGGCACTGCCCCGGCCCCTCCCCGGTGCGCGTCATTATCGACAGCGCACGCCGCCTGCGCCCGGATCACCGCGTATTCTCCGGCGGCCCGCGCACTCTGCTGGTCTGCGCCGCCGACGCCCCCGGCCCCGCCCGCATCGGCAGTGCCGAAGTGCTGCCGATCCAGCGCAACCCCTCCGGCGGCCTCGACCTGCCCGCCCTGCTTGACGCGCTGGCCGCCGCAGGATTGCCGCGCGTGTTCATCGAGGGCGGCGGCCAGACGGTCTCCGGTTTCCTCGCCGCCGGCCTGCTCGATCGGCTGCACGTCACCATCGCGCCGATGCTGCTTGGCGCCGGCGTGCCGGCCTTCACCCTGCCCGGCCTCGCCCGCGCCGACGAGGCCCGCCGCCTGTCCTGGCAAGTCCACCGCCTCGATGCCGACCTGCTGCTCGACATCCAACTGCGAGACCGCTGATGCAGGCCCGCGCATTCTGGACCATCGCCGCCGGACGGGGCGAGATCCGCACCGAGACCCTGCCGCCCCCCGCCCCCGGCACGCGCCGCATCCGCACCCTGGCCACCGGCATCTCCCGCGGTACCGAGGCGCTGGTCTTCGCCGGCCGCGTGCCCCCGGGCCAGTACGCCGCGATGCGCGCGCCCCTGATGGCCGGCGACTTCCCGTTCCCGATCAAATACGGCTACGCCGCGGTGGGGCTGGCCGAGGACGCCCGCGTCTTCGTGCTGCACCCGCATCAGGACGTCTTCGATGCTCCCGCCGCCATGTGCATCCCTGTCCCCGATGCCGTGCCGACACACCGCGCCGTGCTCGCCGCCAATATGGAGACCGCGCTCAACATCGCCTGGGACGCCGCTGCCCTGCCTGGTGAACGCATCCTGGTCGTCGGCGCCGGTGTCGTCGGCCTGCTCACCGCCTATCTGCTGGCCCGCATCCCCGGGTGCCTGGTCACGGTCGTCGACATCGACCCCGCCCGCCTCGCCATCGCCCAGGCGCTCGGCTACCACGCCAGCCTGCACCCACCCGACAATCAAGACCTCGTGGTGCACGCCTCGGCCAGCGAAGCCGGCCTGCGCACCGCGCTCGCCGCCTGCGCGTTCGAGGCCCGCATCGTCGAAGCCAGCTGGTTCGGCGACCGCGCCCCGTCCCTGCCGCTCGGCGAGGCGTTCCATTCCCGCCGCCTACGCCTGATCTCGTCGCAGGTCGGCGCCATCTCTCCCGCCATGCGCGCGCGCCGCAGCTACGCCGAGCGCCTCGCCACCGCGCTCGCCCTGCTTGCCGACCCCGCGCTCGACATCTTGCTCGAACCCCCCACCCGGTTCGAGGATCTACCCGCTGCCATGCCCCGCTTGCTGGCCGGCGGTCTTTGCCACGTTGTCACCTATGAGGATGCCGGATGTTCAGTCTGACGGTTTGCGACCACATCATGATCGCGCACAGCTTCACCGGTGCCGAGTTCGGCCCGGCACAGCGCCTGCACGGCGCGACCTATGCGGTGGAGGCCGAATTCCGCGCCCCCAAGCTCGATCACCTCAACTTGCTGATCGATATCGGCCTGGCCAAGACCGAACTGCGCCGCATTCTCGACAGCGTGGACTACCACAACCTCGACACCCTGCCCGCGCTCGCCGGGCAGAACACCACCACCGAATACATGGCCTGGCACATCCACACCCTGCTCGCCGCCGCTTGCCGCGATGGCGCGATGGGCGATGGCGGCCGCGCCGTCACCTCGCTCAAGGTGCTTCTGCGCGAAAGCCCGGTCGCCTGGGCCGCCTATGAGGGAGAGATCGGCTGATGCGTACGACGTTGCTGGTGCCGGCGCCGTTCGACACCGTCTCCGGCGGCTATGGCTATGACCGGCGCATGGTCGGCGCCTGGCGCGCCAGCGGCCACACCGTCAGCGTGCGCGAACTCGCCGGCAGCCATCCGCTGGCCGATGCCGCCGCCATCGGCGATGCCGCCGCCGCCTGGAACGCGGCGGACGGCATCCCGCTGATCGACGGCCTCGCGCTGCCCGCCTTCGCCGCGCACGCCGCCAGCTTCGCCGAGCGCGGCGCGGTCGGCCTGATCCACCACCCCGTGTCGATGGAAGCCGGCCTCGCCCCCGACGAACAGGCAGCCTTGCGCGAGATCGAGCGCACCCTGTTCCCCCTACTGCCCCGCATCGTCGTCACCAGCGCCACCACCGCGGCGACGCTGACGCAGGATTTCGCCGTTCCCGCCGCGCGCATCCACGTCGTGATCCCCGGCACCGACCCGGCACCACGCTGCACCGGATCGGGCGCGGCCACCTGCCACATCCTGTCCCTCGGCTCGTTCACCACCCGCAAGGGCCACGACGTGCTGCTACGTGCCCTCGCCCGGCTGTTCGACTTGGACTGGCGGCTCACCATCGCCGGTGCGCTGGAAGACGGCCCCGTCGCCGCCTCGCTCAAGACCCTCGCGGCCGAACTCGGCATCGCTCCTCGCGTCCACTTCCTGGGCCCGCTGCTGGATGCCGATCTCGCCGCAATGTGGCAATCCGCCGATCTGTTCGCGCTCGCCACGCATTATGAGGGCTACGGTATGGCGATCGCCGAAGCGCTGAAGCGCGGCCTGCCCTGCGCCATCACCAATGGCGGCGCCGCCGGAAAGCTGGTGCCGCCCGAGGCCGGCGCGGTCTGCGAACCCGGCGACGTCGTCACCTTGTCCAAATCGCTGCGCCGGATGATCTTCGACACCGATCTGCGCCGTGACATGGCCGACGCCGCGTTCGCGGCCGGCGCGAAACTGCCCGGCTGGGACGACCTGGCGCGGGACTTCGCCGCCTTCATGGAAGGAACCGCAGCATGAGCCTGCTGGGATGCATCGCCGACGATTTCACCGGCGCCACCGATCTCGCCGCCATGCTGGTCAAGGGCGGCATGCGCACCGTCCAGGTCATCGGCGTGCCCGGGCCGGATGATCAGGCACCGGATGCCGACGCCATCGTCGTCGCGCTGAAATCGCGCACCTCGCCGCCGGCACAGGCGGTCTCCGAAAGCCTCGCCGCCCTGGCCTGGCTGCAGAAAGTCGGCTGCCGGCAGTTTTTCTTCAAATACTGTTCGACCTTTGACAGCACCGACGACGGCAATATCGGCCCCGTCGCAGACGCGCTGATCGCCGCCCTCGGCAACGGCTTCGCTCTCGCCTGCCCGGCCTTCCCCGCCAACAATCGCAGCGTGTTCCAAGGCCATCTGTTCGTCGGCAGCAATCTGCTGAACGAGAGTGGCATGGAAAAACACCCGCTCACGCCGATGACGGACGCCAATCTCGTCCGCGTGCTCGGCCGGCAGACCACCGGCACCGTCGCCCTGGTGCCTTATGCCACCGTCGTGCGCGGCGCCGGCGCGATTCGCGACGCGATGACCGGGCTGAAGGAACAGGGCCGCCGCTACGCCATCGTCGATGCGGTGACCGACGCCGATCTCTACGCCATCGGCGAGGCCGCGTCCTCGCACGCGCTGATCACCGGCGGCTCCGGCGTCGCCATCGGCCTGCCGGAGAATTTCCGCCGTGCCGGGCTGCTGCCGGCGCAGACCGATGCTGCGAAGCTGCCGGCCGTCACCGGCCACGCCGCCGTGCTCGCTGGCTCATGCTCGCGTGCCACCCTGATGCAGATCGGCACCGCGCGCGGCCATGCCGAGGTGCTGGAACTCGACGCGCTCGCCACGCCCGATGCCGCCGCGCTGACCGCGCAGGCACTGGCCTGGGCCGACAGCCGCCTGGGTGCGGCCCCCATCGTCATCGCCGCCTCCGCGCCGCCCGATCAGGTCGCGGCATTGCAGGCCAAGCTCGGCCGCGACGCCGCCGGCCTGCTGGTTGAAACCGCACTCGCCGGCATTGCCGAGGGCCTGGTTGCGCGCGGCGTCCGCCGCCTCGTCGTCGCTGGCGGCGAGGCCTCCGGCGCCGTGGTGCAACGCCTCGGCGTGCGGCAGCTGACGATCGGGCGTGAGATCGATCCAGGTGTGCCCTGGACCTTTGCCGAAGGCACCGGCCCCGCGCTGCTGCTGGCGCTGAAATCGGGCAATTTTGGCGCGCCCGATTTCTTCCTAAAGGCCTTCGCGGTGGCCGACGCGTCATGACCGAAGCCGACCTGCGTACCCTGCTCGTCGAGCTCTCGGCCAGCCTGTTCGCCCGCGGCTTCTCCGTCGGCAGCGCCGGCAATATCAGCGCCCGCCTCGAAGACGGCTACCTGATGACGCCCACCAACTCCTCGCTCGGCCGCCTCGATGCCGGCAGGCTCTCCAAGCTGGACACCAACTTTGCCCATATCGGCGGCGACAAGCCGTCGAAGGAAGTGTTCATGCACCGCGCGTTCTATCTCGCCCGCTCCGATGCCGGCGCGGTGGTGCATCTGCATTCCACCCACGCCACAGCGAACGCCTGTCTTGCTGATGCGGACAGCGAAAATCCGATTCCGCCGCTGACGCCCTATTTCGTTATGCGCGTCGGCCGCCGCATGCCGGTGATCCCCTACTACCGCCCCGGCGATCCGGCGATGGAACCGGCGATCAACGCTGCCGCCCGCGATGCCCGCGCCGTGCTGCTGGCCAATCACGGTCCGGTGGTCAGCGGCAAGACATTAATCGACGCCGTCTACGCCGCCGAGGAACTCGAGGAAGCCGCCCGCCTCGCTTTGCTGCTGCGCGGTTCACAGCAGCGCCTGCTCACGCCAGCGCAGGTCGACGATCTGCTGTCCCACTACGGATAGCAAAAAGGGGCGCCCCGTTGCCGGAGCGCCCCCTCTCAAACTTTCGCCAGTTCTGATCTCGCGAATTACGCCGCGGGAGCAGCCTTCTTGGCCTTCTTCGGCGCAGCCTTCGGAGCCGCGGCGGCAGGAGCCGGCGCCGGTGCCGCAGCAGCAGCCTTCTTCGGAGCCGCCGCCTTCTTGGCCGGCGCAGCCTTTGCCGGGGCAGCAGCCTTCTTCGGTGCCGCGGCCTTCGCCGGAGCAGCCTTCGCAGCCGCCTTCGGAGCAGCGGCCTTCTTCGCCGGTGCGGCAGCTTTGGCCGGAGCAGCAGCCTTCTTCGCCGGAGCCGCCTTCGCAGCCGGCTTGGGAGCGGCGGCCTTCTTCGCCGGCGCCGCAGCCTTGGCGGGAGCAGCAGCCTTCTTTGGCGCCGCGGCCTTCGCCGGAGCAGCCTTCGCCGCCGCTTTCGGGGCAGCAGCCTTCTTCGCCGGAGCAGCGGCCTTGGCCGGGGCAGCAGCTTTCTTCGTCGCCGCCTTCACAGCCATGGCTTGGGCGCGGATCGTCTTGGTGTCTTCCTGGGTCACGTGGTTGATCTCCTGAATGCCGTCGTTGAGTTGATGTGCCGGCTCTTGTTACGGCAAACACGATGGCCGGTTGCGTAACAGCGAAGTGCCGCAGGGCGGGGATGGCCGATCACATCCGGCGTCAAAAGCCGACGTCGCGCACCACTGCGGGCGCACTCCCGAGGTGCGATCAAGCCTGTTCGTTCGTCGGTGGCACGACGCTGTTCGATGCGTGAAGCCTGGACGAGGATGCAGCCCATTCGACCCTACCTTCCCTGTCGGACACAGACACCGGAGCGAATCGCGAATCGGTGCATGCAGTCCGATTTTCGCTATCTGCCGTTGAAGTCGCGCCTGTCAACAAAAACCCTCTCATTACTTTCCTGAGAACAAAAAAAGGCGCCACGACCTTACGGTCGCGACGCCTTACGATTTTCATAAATCGCAGTCTCAGACTGCGATTTTTTCAACCAGCCCTACTTCCGGTCGGCCAGTTTCACAAACGTGAGATTTTCCGGCCCGGTGTAGTTCGCCGCCGGGCGGATGATCTTGTTGTCGATTCGCTGCTCGATGACATGCGCCGCCCAACCCGACGTGCGGGAGATCACAAACAGCGGTGTGAACATCGCCGTCGGCACACCCATCATGTGATAGGAAACCGCGCTGAACCAATCGAGGTTCGCGAACATCTTCTTGGTTTCCATCATCACCGCTTCGATGCGGTCGGCGACCTCGAACATGTGCATGCTTTCGGCATCTTGCGAGAGCCGGCGTGCAACTTCCTTGATCACCTTGTTGCGCGGATCGGCGATCGTGTAGACCGGATGGCCAAACCCGATCACCACTTCCTTACGATCGACCCGGGCACGGATATCAGCCTCCGCCGCATCTACCGAGGCGTAGCGCTTCTGGATCTCGAACGCGACCTCGTTCGCCCCGCCATGCTTCGGCCCGCGCAGCGCGCCGATCCCGCCCGCAATCGCCGAGTACATGTCAGACCCCGTGCCGGCAATCACCCGGCAGGTGAAGGTCGACGCGTTGTACTCATGCTCGGCATACAGGTTCAGGCTCGTCTGCATCGCCCGCACCCACGCCGCCGTAGGCGCCGTGCCATGCAGCAGATGCAGGAAATGCCCGGCGATGGTCTCGTCGTCGGTCTCAACCTCGATACGACGCCCGTTCTGGCTGTAATGGTGCCAGTACAGCAGCATCGAGCCCAGGCTCGCCATCAACTTGTCGGCAATATCGCGCGCGCCCGGCGTGTTGTGGTCTTCCTTCTCCGGCAGCACGCAGCCCAGCGCGGAAACGCCGGTACGCATCACATCCATCGGATGCGCCGCTGCCGGAATCTGCTCCAGCACCGCCTTCACCGACGCCGGCAGACCGCGCAGCGCCTTCAGCTTCGCCTTGTAGCCACGCAGTTCGGCCGCCGTCGGCAGCTTCTCGTGCACCAGCAGATAGGCAAGCTCCTCGAACTCGCATTCCTCGGCGATATCGAGAATGTCGTAGCCCCGGTAATGCAGGTCATTGCCCGCGCGCCCCACCGTGCACAGCGCAGTGTTGCCAGCGGTGACGCCCGAAAGCGCCACCGATTTCTTGGGTTTGTTGGCGAGTGTCTCGCTCATGGACGTTGTCTCCTCAGAAAATACCAGGCTTCGCGTCAAGCAAGGTGCCCGCCGGCAATGCCACGTTGATCTGGCCCAGTTCGCCAGCCGCCAGCTTCGGCAGGTTCTGCACCGCTTCGATGAACCGGTTGGCCTCACGTGCGGTGATGATCCCCTCAGTCAGAATGCGGAACTTGCGGATGTAATCCTCCCGCGCAAACGGCTTCGCCCCCAGCGGATGCGCATTCGCCACCGCCAGCTCATCCACCAGCTTGCTGCCGTCCTTCATGAAGATCTCCAGCCGCCCGCCAAACGCCAGCTCGTTCGGATCGGTCGCATGATACCGCTTGGTCCACGCCGGATCTTCCACGGTCGAGATCTTGTGCCACAGCTCCACGGTATCCTTCCGCGCCGCCCGCTTCGGCGCGTAGCTGTCCACGTGATGCCAGCTGCCATCCTGCAACGCGACCGCCAGGATGTACATGATCGAATGGTCCAGCGTCTCGCGGCTCGCCTTCGGGTCCATCTTCTGCGGATCGTTCGCCCCGGTGCCGATCACGTAATGCGTATGGTGCGAGGTATGCAGCACGATCTTCTCCACCTTCGAGAAGTCGCTGATCTGCTCACGCATCTTGAACGCCAGATCGATCAGCGCCTGGCTCTGATACTCCGCGCTGTGCTCCTTCGTGTAGCTGTCCAGGATCGAGCGCTTCGCCTCGCCCGCGATCGGCAGCGGCACCATATACACCGCCGGCGCCAACCCCTTGTCGCGCGCCGTGCGCCCCGACAGGATCCACGCCATCACGCTGTCCTCGCCCTCATAGATCGGGCTCGGCGCACCCTCGCCACGCATCACGCGGTCAACCGCTTCCACCGCCAGCTTGCCCGCATGCGCCGGCGCATACGCCTTCCACGAGCTGATCTCGCCCTTGCGCGACTGCCGCGTGGTGAAGCTGACATGCACCGCCTGCTGCACCGCCTGGTAGATGATGTCCTGCTTCAGCCCCAGCAGCGTGCCGATCCCCGCCGCCTGCGCCGGGCACAGATGCGCGATATGGTCGATCTTGTGCTCATGCAGACAGATCGCCCGCACCAGGTCGATATGGATCTCGTAGCCCGTCGCCAGCCCGCGGATCAGCTCCTTGCCCGACTTGCCCATCGTCTGCGCCACCGCCAGGATCGGCGGAATATTGTCGCCCGGATGCGAATAATCGGCGGCCAGGAACGTGTCGTGCATATCAAGCTCGCGCACCGCCGTCCCGTTCGCCCACGCCGCCCATTCCGGGCTGAACGTCTTGCCGGCCGGCATGCCGAACACCGTGGCCCCGCCCTTGCGCGGATGCCCCAGCGCCATGCCCCGCGCCGACACCACCGGACGCCGGTTGATCGCGGCAATCGCCACCGACGCATTGTCGATGATCCGGTTGATGATCATCTCCTGGGTGTCCTTCGGCACCGCCACCTTGTCGGCGGCCACCCCGGCGATCTTCCACGCCAGCTGGTCCTCGCGCTTCAGCGCGACCTTGGACGGATAAACCTTGACCTCGTTAAGTTGCATGCGATCCTCTCCTCGGATGCGCGCCACCATTGAGGGCGCGCGTGGCTCATACTAGCGTGACGCGCCAGCTTCCTAGGCGCGCAACGGTCCGGCGACAAGCGCCGCCCGGGCGCGCGAGCCATGAGGTCCAAGCGTGTCCCTTCCCTTCGATCGTGTCTTCCTCGGTGATATCGTCACCACATCGGAAATCCTCCGTAACGGCTGGATCGCCGTGCGCGGCGAAACCATCGCCGGCATCGGCCAGGGCGCCCCGCCCCCCGCCGCCGAGATCATCGACCACACCGGCCGCATGATCCTGCCCGGCCTGGTCGACGGCCACATGCACACCTCGTCCGCCATCGGCTGGGCCGGCATCGAGGGCGCCTCCCGCTCCGCCGCCGCTGGCGGCGTCACCACCTGCGTCGACATGCCCTACGACGTGCCCAAGGCCGTCACCTCTGCCGAAATCCTCGCCGAGAAGATCACCTGGGTCGAACGCCTCGCCCATGTCGACTTCGCCCTCTACGGCACCATCACAAAGACCGGCGGCGTTGACGCCATCGCCGGCCTAGCCGCCGCCGGCATCTCATCCTTCAAGGTCTCCACCTACGAATACGACGCCGTCCGCTTCCCCCGCATCGACCACCCCACCATGGTCGCCGCCTTTCGCGAGGTCGCCAAAACCGGCCTGCCCGTCGCCGTGCACAACGAAGACCAGGAACTCGTCGAACGCCTCACCGCCGAAGCCAAGGCCGCCGGCAACACCTCGGCGATCTGGCACTGCCGCACCCGCCCGCCACTCGCCGAAACCATGGCCGACCTCGAAATCTTCGAAATCGGCCTCGAAACCGGCGCCCACGTCCACATCGCGCACTCCTCGCTCGCCCGCGGCTTCGACATCGCCGAAATCTTCCGCAAAATGGGCGGCAAAGCCACCGGCGAAGCCTGCATCCAATACCTCTGCATGACCGAGGACGACATCGTCCGCCTCGGCGGCCGCGGCAAATGCAACCCCCCGTTCCGCACCGCCGCCGAAGTCGAACGCATGTGGGAAGCCCTGCTCGCCGACAAGGTCTCAAACGTCTCCACCGATCACGCCCCCTGGCCCGCCGACCGCAAAGGCTCGCCCGACATCTTCGCCAACGGCGCCGGCCTCACCGGCATGCAGACCTTCGCCCCCCTGATGTACACCCTGCTCGACGAACGCGGCCTGTCCCCCACCATCATGGCCACCTACTGCGCCGAACGCCCCGCCAAACTGCACGGCCTCTACCCGAAAAAAGGCGCCATCCGCCTCGGCGCCGACGCCGACCTCCTGGTCCTCGAATGCGCCGACTACAGCTTCGACGAAGCCACCATCGTCGATCGCCCGGAAATGCGCTGGTCGCCCTACCACGGCCGCCGCATGCGCGCCCGCGTCGCGGCCACCGTGCTGCGTGGACAGACCATCTGGGATGGCACCAACGTGCTGGCTACGCCGGGGACGGGGCAGTTCGTCAGAAGGTCATAAGTCAGAAGGTCATAAGCAAGCGCGTTCTTTTTTGAAAAAAAGAACCAAAAAATTTTTATTCGAAAGAATACATGGCAACGCTCAGGATCGCTTTTGTCGGAGACAGCTTCGTCAACGGTACAGGCGATCCCGACGCGCTCGGTTGGGTCGGCCGCGCCGCCGCCTCAGCCTGGCGCCGCGGGCACGACGTTACCGTTTACAACCTCGGCATACGCCGAGACACCAGCACCGACATCGCCGCCCGCTGGCGCACCGAAACCGCCCGCCGCCTTCCCCCGCCCCCCACCGCCGCCCTCGTCTTCTCCTTCGGCGCCAACGACAGCGTCATCGAAGACGGCACAAGCCGCGTCCCCCTCCAAACCACGCTCGACAACGCCCGCACCATCCTCGCCGCAGCCCACGCCATCGCCCCCACCCTGATGCTCGGCCCGCTGCCCATCGACGACGCCGCCGTCAACGCCAACATCGCCGAACTCGACACCGCCCTGGCCCCGCTCTGCGCCCAGCTCGGCATCCCCTACCTCCAGGTCTTCGCCCCCATGCACGCCTCCGGCATCTGGCGAACCGAAGCCCGCGCCGGCGACGGCGCCCACCCAGCTGCCGCAGGCTACACAGCCCTGGCCAATCTGGTGGATCAATGGCCCGCTTGGCGAAGCTGGCTCCCGTAAGGAAGGCCTTCTTTTTGTGAACAAAAAGAAGCAAAAAACTTCCTCCTCTCCGCTCGCACCAACGCCCAACCTCGACGACGAACGGCGCAACTTGCGGATAATATGAAGTTTTTTGGGTCCCTTTTTTTTCAAAAAAGGGACTGCTTGCCTTCGCTTGCCTTCCCTTCCCTACTCCGTCCCAGATTTTTCGGGTTTCCAACCGAACGCACTCTTCCCTACCCTTCCCTAGCCTCCGCGAAGGACCAAAAATGCCCCGCCTCCTCCGAGTAGCCGGCGCCCAGATGGCCGGCACCCAGCGTGCCGACACCCGCGCCCACACGCTTGACCGCCTGATTGCCTTGCTCGAACAAGCCGCCCGCGCGGGGGCCCAGCTTGTCGTCTTCCCCGAACTCGCCTTCACCACCTTTTTCCCCCGCTGGCTGCTCGACAGCACGCAGGAGCTGGACACCTATTTCGAGCGCGGCATGCCCAACGCCCAGGTCCAGCCCTTGTTCGACCGCGCCCGCGAGCTCGGCGTTGGCTTCAACATCGGCTATGCCGAGTTGACCGAGACCGGCCAGCGCTTCAACACCGCCCTGCTGGTCAACCCCGACGGCTCCCTGCTCGGCAAATACCGCAAGATCCATCTCCCCGGCTCGGTCGAGCCCCGCGAGGGCGCCCGGTTTCAGCAGTTGGAAAAGCGCTACTTCGAATACGGCGACCTCGGCTTCCCCACCTTCCGCGCCCCGCAATTCGCAAACGGCGTGCTCGGCATGCTGATCTGCAACGACCGCCGCTGGCCCGAGGCCTGGCGCACGCTGGCCTTACGCGGCGTCGAACTGGTCTGCATCGGCTACAACTCCGCCGCGTACGACCCCAACGGCGGCGAAACTGAAGACCAGTCGCTCCGCACCCATCACTCGCAATTGGCCGCCACCGCCAACGCCTACATGAACGCCACCTGGGCCGTCACCATCGCCAAAGCCGGCGACGAAGACGGCTCCGGCCTGATCGGCGGCTCCTGCATCGTCGACCCCAACGGCCGCATCGTCGCCGAGGCGAAAACCTTGGCCGACGAAATCATCATCGCCGATTGCGACCTCGACGCCTGCCTCCAGGGCAAGGAAAAGATGTTCAACTTCGCCGCCCATCGCCGCCCGCAATGGTACACCCCCATCACCGCCCAAACCGGCGCGGAACCCCCTCCATGATCCGCCGCCTGCTCGCCCTGCTGCTGCTCAGCCTGCCCGCCCACGCAGCCAACCCCGACGCGCTGTGGAACATCATCCACGACAAGTGCCTGCCCAACCTGCAAGCCTCCGGCGACCCGAAACCCTGCCTCAAGGTCGATCTCGCCGCCGGCTATGTCTGGCTCAAGGACCTCAACGGCCCCGCGCAGATCCTCACCATGCCCACCGCCAAAGTCACCGGCATGGAAGACCCCGCCATCACAGCCCCCGACGCGCCCAACTGGTTCGCCCCCGCCTGGCACGCCGCAACCGAGGTCTCCGCCCGGCTCGGCCACCCCCTGGCGCGCGAGAACATCAGCCTCGCCATCAATTCCGTCTCCGGCCGCACCCAGAACCAGTTTCACATCCACACCGACTGCGTGGACCAAACCCTGCGCGCCGCCCTGCGGGAGATGGAGCCGTCGATCGGCCCCGCCTGGGCGCCGCTGCCCCGCTCCCTCGCCGGGCACCCCTACCGCGCCCTGCGCGTCACCGCGGAAAATCTCGACGCCATCAACCCGATCCGCCTGCTCGACCCGGCGGACGACATCGCCCATCACACACTCGCCGTCATCGGCACCGCCACCGGCATGATCATCCTCGACGATCGCGCCTCTGGTTTCGACCGCGCCAGCTCCGAAGAATTGCAGGATCACACATGTCACGGATCATAACCGTCGGCGCCGCCCAGCTCGGCCCCATCCAGCGCGCCGAGGGCCGCGAAATCGCCGTCGCCCGCATGGTCCGCCTGATGGAGCGCGCCCACGCCCGCGGCGTCGAACTCGTGGTCTTCCCCGAACTCGCGCTCACCACCTTCTTCCCCCGCCACTACCTCGAGAACATCGCCGACGCCGATCCCTGGTTCGAATCCGCGATGCCCTCCAACGAGACCGCCCCGCTCTTCGCCGCTGCCCGCCGCTACAACATCGGCTTTCACCTCGGCTACGCCGAACGCACCGAAGACGGGCATCACTACAACACCGCGATCCTGGTCTCCCCCGCAGGCGAAATCCTGCTGAAATACCGCAAGGTGCACCTGCCCGGTCACGCCGCGTTCGACCCGAAACGCGCCGTCCAGCATCTCGAAAAGCGCTATTTCGAGGTCGGCAACCTCGGCTTCCCCGTCATCCGTGCCCCCATGGGCGGCATCGAGCTGAACATGGGCATGCTGATCTGCAACGACCGCCGCTGGCCCGAAGCCTGGCGCGTCCTCGGCCTGCAATCCGTCGAACTGGTGATGTGCGGCTACAACACCCCCAGCCTGAACCAGTCCGCCGCCGGCTTCGAAGCGCATCACCTGCGCGTCTTCCATAGCCATCTCAGCGTCCAGTCCGGCGCCTACCAGAACGCCACCTTCGCCGTCGCCGTCGCCAAGGCCGGCACCGAAGACGGCTGCGAACTCTTCGGCCACTCCATCATCGTCAACCCGCAAGGCGAGATCATGGCCCAGGCCACCTCCTGGGACGACGAACTCGTCACCGCCGACTGCAACCTCGACATGTGCACCCTCGGCCGCACCACCATCTTCAACTTCGCCGCCCACCGCCGGCCGGAGGCGTACGCCCGCATCACCTCCCAAGTTGGCGCCGAGCAACCAGAAGTCTGGCAAGGCAAGTAAGCAGTCCCTTTTTTGCAAAAAAGGGACCCAAAAAACTTCATAAAATCAATAAAACTCCGTCATTGCGAGCCCTTGCGAAGCAATCCACGCTTTTCCGTGCCGACGCCCCCCCAGCGCCGCCTCAACGCCACCACACCAACTGTCAGAATTTTTTACAATTATCTTACAGAAACAAATACCTCTCAAAAAAAATCGTAATTACCCACCCCCATTTTGAAGCGTGATTTTCCGCGCTGGGGCGCGCCGGGCGATTGTCAGGCCAGCGTGGCGACGATGTCGTCGAAGGGGTTCGCGCCCTTGAGCCTGG
>CAIRTN010000288.1 GCA_903881515.1 uncultured Rhodospirillales bacterium
AGCGCGCGGACCTCTTCCAGCTTGTGGCTGATATAGAGGATCGAGCAGCCCTCGGCGGCGAGGCGGCGCAGGGTGACGAACAGGGTCTCCGCTTCCTGTGGCGTCAGCACCGAGGTCGGCTCGTCCATGATCAGCAGCTTGGGGTTCTGCAACAGGCAGCGTACGATCTCGATGCGCTGACGCTCGCCAACCGACAGGTCGTGCACGGTACGGTCGGGATCGACCGGCAGGCCGTATTGCGCGGAGACCGCGATGATCCGCTCGCGCAGGCCGATACGGTCGGCGGCGTCGTTCAGGCCGAGGGCGATGTTCTCGGCGACGGTCAGCGCCTCGAACAGCGAGAAATGCTGGAACACCATGCCGATGCCGAGGCGGCGGGCATGGGCGGGGCTGGCGATGGCAACGCGTTCGCCCTGCCAGGTGATGCTGCCGGAATCCGGCCGCATCACCCCGTAGATGATCTTCACCAGCGTGCTTTTGCCTGCGCCGTTCTCGCCCAGCAGCGCGTGGATCTGGTTTTGGCCGATCGTGAGATCGACGTGATCATTGGCCAGGCAGCCGGGAAACTGCTTGGTGATGCCGGCCAGATCCAGCAAAGGCGGCACGGGCAGGGTCAGGTCAGCTTGCCCTCGATGCCCTGCGCCAGCCACTGCATCGCGTTCAGCGCGCCGTCATCCATCGTAGCGCCGGCGGCGAGCTTGGTGGCACCGGTCTGATCGAGGATCGGGCCGGTGAACACCTTGTTCTTGCCGGATGTGATGTCGGCCTTGGCCTTCTCGGCCGCGGCCAGCACGTCGGCCGGCATGTTGGCGAAGGGCGCCATGGTGAGCATGCCGCTGTCCAGCCCGCCCCAGGTGTCGGTGCTTTTCCAGGTGCCCTTCAGCATCTCGTCGATACGCTTGATGTAGTAGGGGCCCCAGTTGTCGACGCTGGCGGTGAGCTGGGTGGTGGGGGCGAAGCGGGTCATGTCGGTGGCCTGGCCGAACGCCTTGATGCCGCGGCCAGCGGCGGCCTGCAGCGGGGCCGGGCTGTCGGTGTGCTGGGTGATGATGTCGCAACCCTGGTCCATCAGCGCCTTGGCCGCGTCGCCTTCCTTCGGGGGATCGTACCAGTTGTTGATCAGGATGAACTTCAGCCGCGCCTTCGGGTTGACGCTGCGCATGCCGAGCATGAAGGCGTTCAGGCCCTGCACCACCTCGGGCACCGGCACCGAGCCGACATAGCCGGCCAGGCCGGCCTTGCTGAGATGGCCGGCGATCACGCCCTGAATGTAGCGGCCCTGGTAGAAGCGGATGTTGTAGGTGGCGAGATTGGCTTCGCGCTTGTAGCCGGTGGCGTGTTCGAACATCACCGTGGGGAAGCGCTTGGCCAGCTTCTGGGTGTAGTTCATGTAGCCGAACGAGGTGGTGAAGATCATCTTGTGGCCAGCGTTGGCCATGTCGGCCATCACCTTCTCGCAGTCCGGGCCCTCGGCGACGCTTTCGACGAAGCTGGTCTGGATCGCGGCGCCGAATTTCGCCTGGGCGGCCTTGCGGGCCTGGTCATGCTCGTAGGACCAGCCGAAATCGCCGACCGGGCCGACATAGATGAAACCGACCTTCAACGGATCGGCGCCGGCCGCCGGCAGGGCGGACAGGGCGGCACTGGCGCCCAGCAGTTTTGAGAATGTACGACGCTGCATCACGGCTCTCCCGACCAGAATCCGACCCACCACGAGTCCTGGCCTATCGTTACCCAGTGCGCGCCGCTTGCGATAGCCCCACGTTGCGGCGCAGCAGAATGGCGGCGAGTAGAACCGCGGCGCCGCCGATCTGGTCGGTGACGTAATGGCCGCCGATCGGCACGATCGACAGCATCATGATCAGGTTCCAGGCCAGCACGGCGCGGCCGGCGAGCCCGGTGCCACGCATGACCCATGCCATCAGCAGGGCGAGCACCGTGTGATAGGAGGGGAACGCTACGATGCCGGCCATCTCGCCGACTCCGAAATGCAGCCCGGTGCCACTGCGCATTCGTTCGAGGTTCTGCACGTCGAGCAGGTTGAGGTCGTTGCCCTGCGTCAGCAGACCGAACTGCGACAGCGGGCCTAGCGCGGGCAGCAGCGTCGACAGCACCGTCGTCATCAGGCTGGTGATCAGGGCAAGCCAGAAGAACTCCCGTACGCGGGCCTCGCGCCCGGTCCAGGCGAGGTAGGCGCCAATGGCGAGGGATTCGGGGACGAGGCTGCGGTAGCAGAAGGAAAGAGCGTCGGCCAAGGCAGGGTTGGCGCGGGCGGCGTGCCACAAGGCGGGCCAGTCGACGCCGAGTGCCTGGTCAAGCTGGGCCAGCAGGTCGTCGCGCAACGGCAGCGCGAAGACGGCTGCGAGGTAGCTCAACAGGTTATCGGCATGGGCGAAGGCGAGGTAGAGCGCGGTGACCTCGGTTGCCGCGGCGATGCGCGAGGCGGGCCGGAAGATGCGCAGGATCAGGGTGACCGCCAGCAGCACGCAGAGCACGACGACGAACGCCGCGTGGCCTTCGATGACGAGGCCGATCTGCGCCGACCAGAGCGCGTCGACCAGGGCGACCAGCCCGACGGCAAACCATCCGGTCCGCAACCGCAGACCGCTGGGCCAGGCAAGGGTGAGAATGCTGGGCCTCATCTCTCGGCGTGCAGCGCCAGCGACGCCGCTTCCTGCCGGGCGATGAGGGCAGCCAGGTCGAGGCCGGGGATCGCGCCGTGCTCGACGACCCAGCGCCCGGCGACCATCACGCGATCGGCCTGGTGCGCGCCGGACAGGATGAGGGCGGCGAGTTTGTCGCGCGCGCCGGCGAAGCGCAGATCGTCGAGGGTGAACAGCGCGAGGTCGGCCGCTGCGCCGGGTTCGATGCGGCCGAGTTCGGGACGGCCGAGGCAGGCGGCCGAGCCGGTGGTGGCCCAGCGCAGCGCGTCGCGTGGCGTGACGCGGGCGACGCCGTAGCGGCCGCGTTGCAGCAGGAAGGCGGCGCGGACCTCCTGCAGCAGGTTCGACGCGTTGTTGGAGGCGGAGCCGTCGACGCCGAGGCCGATTTGCATGCCGGCGTCTTCCATGTCGCAGACCGGGCAGTGGCCGGAGGCGAGGACCTGGTTGCTGCACGGGCAGTGGCAGACAGTGGTGCCGGCGCGGGCGAGGCGGGCGATCTCGGAGGGAGAGAAATGCACGCCGTGGGCGAGCCAGGTGCGATCGTGCAGCCAGCCGCACTCGTCGAGATAGTCGAGCGGGGTACGGCCGTAGATCTCGGCGCAGTAGGCGGCCTCATCCCGGGTTTCGGCAAGGTGGGTGTGCAGGCGGACACCGCGTTGTGCGGCCAGCATTGCGGTGTTGCGCATCAGCGAGGTGGAGACGCTGAACGGTGAGCAGGGGGCCAGCGCGATCTGCGTCATCGCGAAGGGTTCGGGCTGGTGATAGCGGTCGATCAGGCGGGTGCTGTCGGCCAGGATGGTGTCTTCGTCCTGCACCACGCTGTCGGGCGGCAGGCCGCCGTCGCGCTGCGAGCGGTTCATCGAACCGCGGGTGAGCACGGTGCGGATGCCCAGGCGTTGCGCGGCGGCGATCTCGATGTCGATGGCGTGTTCAAGGCCGTGCGGGAAAAGGTAGTGATGATCGGTGGTGGTGGTGCAGCCGGACAGCAGCAGTTCGGCCAGGGCTACGGTGACCGCGCTGTCGAGCATCTCGGGCGTGAGCTTCGCCCAGATCGGGTAGAGCGCGGTGAGCCAGGGGAACAGTTCGCGGTCGAGCGCGGCTGGGGTGGCGCGGGTCAGGGTCTGGTGGAAATGGTGATGCGTGTTGATCAGGCCGGGCAGGATCGCGTGCCGGCTGGCGTCGAACACCGCGCAGCCGGGCGTCGCGGGCACGGCGCCAGCGGGCACGGTCTCGACGATGCGGCCATGCTGCACGACGAGGCCACGATCCGCGTTTTCGGCGTGGATCGCCAGCGGGTCGCGCAACCAGAGCGGGGGGGCGGTCATGCCCTCCCGATAGTGAATCGCCCTGGCGCTGTCTACGCCGTTACGGACGGACGAGTTCGACGCGGCGGTTCTTGGCGCGGCCCTGCTCGGTGGCGTTGTCGTCCACCGGCTTGGTGTCGCCCAGGCCGGCGCTGGTCAGACGGGCGACGTCGATGCCCTTGGCCGCGAGCCAGGTTTTCACCGCGTTGGCGCGGTCGGTGGAGAGCTTGAGGTTGTAGGCCGGCTGGCCGACGGAGTCGGTATGGCCCTCGATGGTGAGCGCCAAAGCGGGGTCGGCCTTCAGCAGGGCGAGCACGCGTTCAAGCTCGGGTGTGGCCTCGGGGCGGAGGGTTGCTTTGTTGAAGTCGAAGGTGATGCCGTAGATCGCGACATGGCCATCGGCCTTCAGGGCATCGGCGAGGCCGGTGGGCTTGGCCTCGACGGCGGCGTTAGCTTCCAGCACCTGTTGCATCGCCTTGGTCTCGACGATCGTCAGCGCCGATTCCGGACTGTCATGCCCGCCATTGTAGTAAGCGTGCAGGCCGATCCAGATCATGCCTTTGCCGGGTTCCTCCCAGCGCCAGGAGCCCACCGTGTCTTCGTCGTTGCCCGACACGCCAGGCATGCGGTCGACGCGGCCGCCGGCGACCAATTCGAAGCCCAGCCCCTGCAGCACGCCCTGGTAATTGCGCAGGATCTCCAATGGCGAGGTCTCCGGCTTGTGCTCGTAATGATAGGTGAGCAGCTTGCCTTCGACATCGTCGTAGGTGGCGGGGTTGTCCTGTCCGGTACGGTAGGCGATCAGCATCTTCGCGCTGTCATAGTCCTTGGTCGCGTATTCGGTGACGTGGGCCGAGGGGTAGAATTTGAACAGCCGGTACTGCTGGGTGCCGCTGACGTTCGGGTCATTCCAGGCGGCGCTGGCGGGCAGGGCGCAGAGCCATGCCGTGGCGAACAGGGCGAGTGTGGCTTTCCGCATCACGACCTCCATGCAGGGACCTGCAGGGAGCGTCGGTCCGGCGGCATTGCGCCGCATTGACGTGTCTCAACCGGTTCGTTGCGACGACGAAGTCACACTTGCAAGGATATCTCGGGCGGTGTCGGTCTCGAGCAATGTCTCGACCGGGGTCGGTATCCGGCGGCGCCAGTTCGGGCGCTCGGTATCGGTGCCGGGCAGGTTGACGCTGCTGGACAGCCCGGCGAGGTCGTCGGCTTGTACCAGCATCAGATCGCAGGGCGTGCTGGCGATGAAGGCGTGCGCGGCGTGCATTGGGTCGGGGCCGGCGGCGTCCGCCAGCGCGGCGATTTCCGCGGCGCGGGTGGCAAGGGCGAGGCCGGCGTCGAGATGGCCAAGGCTGGCGCGCTCGGCGATGTCCGCACCGTCGAGCCAGCCTTGCAGCGGCGGCAGGTCGTGGGTGGAGACCGAGGCGACGGCGCGGGCGGGGTAGGCGGCGGCCGGGGTGAAGCCGAGGCCCTGGCGTTCCAGCAGCAGCACGCGGTAGAGCAGAATGTCAGCCGCGGTCAGGGCCGGGCGCAGGCCGTCGGGCACGGTGCCGAGATCCTCGCCGACCACCATGCAGCCGGCGCGATGGCTTTCGAGCGCGAGGATGCCGATCAGGTCGGCGAGCGGGTAGGAGACATAGGCGCCATCGGCGCCGCTGCCGCCGTCGGGGATCCAGAACAGGCGGGCGAGGCCCATGATGTGGTCGATGCGCAGCGCGCCGGCGTGACGCGTGTTGGCGCGCAGCAGATCGGAGAACGCGGCGTAGCCGTCTGCCGCCATGGCGTGGGGCAGGGGCGGGGGGAGGTGCCAGTTCTGGCCGTCAGCCGAGAACGGGTCGGGCGGGGCGCCGACCCAGGCGCCCTGGGCCAGCAGGCCGGCATTGGCCCAGGATTCCGCGCCATCGGGTGCGGCGCCGACCGCGAGGTCCCGGAACAGGCCGATTTCCAGCCCGGTGGCGGCGGCGGCGAGTTGGGTTTCGGCGAGGTATTGCTGGAATTGGTGGAAACGAAGTTGGCGCGGATGGGCGGCGGCGAAGGCGGCGGTGTCCGCGCTGTCGGGAGTACGCAGGCCGGTTGGCCAGGATTGCCAGGGCTGACCGGGATGGGCTTCGGCGATCGCCTGGAAGGTGGCGAAGCGGTGCAGGGCCTCGCCGCCTTGGTCGATGAAGTGTTGCAGGGCGGGGTCGTGGCTGGCAGCGGCAAAGCGTTGTTCAAGGGCGGCGCGCTTGCGTGCCCAGACTTCGCTGTAGGCGACACTGTCGGCGCGGCCCGGGCCGGCTTCCGGCAGGTCGATCAGGATCGGGTCGAGGAAGCGGCGGTCGGAGGGCTGGTAGGGGCTGGCGCGCTCGCGCTGGTCGGGGAACAGCATGTGCAGCGGGTTGAGGCCGATGGTGGCGGCGCCGGCGCGTGTGGCGGCTTGGGACAGGCGGGCGAGGGTGGTGAAGTCGCCGATGCCCTGGTCGCCGTCATGGCGCAGCGCATAGAGCTGGGCGGCGATGCCGAAACGGCGCTCCCCGCGTGCGAAGGCGTCCGGCAGGTGGCAGCGCGGGGGGGCGACGATCAACGGGCAGGCCGCCTCGCCGAGACGCAGCGTATGGCGCCCGGGGGGCAGCGGCGGAAGACGCGGCGGTTCTTCGGCACCGATGCGGTGATGCGACTTTTCGCCATCCTCGGTGGTGACGCTGAGCCAGACGGCGCGACGGGTCAGGCCTGGTTCGAGTGGCATCGGGATTTCGACCGACGCGTCGGTGCGCGCGACGATTACCGGCGGCAACGGGCGCGGGGCGGTGAGGGCGCGCAGGCTGTCGCGGGCTTCGCCGGAGGTGGTGGCGGGCAGACGCATGGCGGCGAGCAAGGCGCGGTTGGTGTCTTCGCTGACCGCGGTGCGGGTGCCGTCGACGCTCCACCAGTCCGTGGCAATGCCGGCGGCCTGGGCGAGACGGGCGATGAGGACGGGGTCGGGGCCAGTCAGGCGGGTGCGGTGCTGGGCGAGCAGCAGCACGCTGCGCGGGGGGGCGGACAGACTTGCGGCGGTGCGCGGTGTGGTGTCGCCGGTCGCGCTGTCGGCGAGCAGGCGCCAGGTGTGGCCGGGTTGCGGGGGGGGGAGATGGATCGGGGTTTCGGCGGTACCGCGATGATGGATCAGGCAGACCGCGTGATCCAGGATCATGACCAGGGTGGTTGCCGCCGGGTCGTGCCACTCGGGCGGACCGGCGTGGGCGTTGTGCCAGGAGACGTCGGCGGGCGTGCCGGTGCCGGTGAGGAAGGCGTCGGCGCGCAGCGCGGGGTGGTCGCGGCGCAGGCGCAGCAGGGCCTGGGTCCAGGTCCGCAGGACCGGGTCGGCAGCGGACCAGTCGAGCCAGGCAGTTCCGTCGTCGGCGGCGTAGGCGTTGTTGTTGCCGTGCTGGCTGTGGCCAAGCTCGCTGCCCATCGCCAGCATCGGCGTGCCGCGGGCGAGCATGAGGGTGGCGAGCAGGGCGCGCTGGTCGCGCCGGCGCGCTTCGGTCACGGCGGGATCGTCGCTGGGGTAATTACCCACCCCCTTGCCATGGACTCCAATCTCTGAATCCATGGGGCATGGATCGCATTGATTTGCAGCGCCTGAGC
>CAIRTN010000289.1 GCA_903881515.1 uncultured Rhodospirillales bacterium
CGGCAGTCGCAGGGGTCTAAGCACGTAGTTGAGAGCGGTCTCACGCATTGCATCCGCCCGGCTGACGCTCGTGGTCAGGGTAAGGATGCGTGCGCTTGGTACCCATCCGGTGAGGACCGCGCCGAAGCTGGCATCTATAGGGGATGCAGGACGCCATCGGTTTCGATCAGCTTCAGGGCTTGGGCGAGTGATTTGCCGCGGTGCAGGCAGAACCAGGCCCCCGTGTGCCGATGCCACTGAATGTTGAAGCGGTCGCGGCTGAGCCAATCCAAGCGGACGAACGGGGCGTCGAATTCTTCGCCCAAGTTGTCTGGAAAGCCTGATCGATAGCGCTGAATGAAGCGATAGCGGCTGCCTTGCCACTTGCCCTGAATGTCGACCGGGTAGTTGAACTCGGTGGGGCGCACGGTGGGCAGGAATCTCGGCTTCAGCACGTCGTCGATGAACCGCTGACAGGCCGCGGTGATGAGTGCTTTCTCGGATTCCGTGGGTCCGGCCATCAGGCGGCTATGTCCTTGGATGGAGATACGGGCCGCCAGTTCCAGGGCAGGAGATCGTCGATCTGCTGGGCGGGGTACTCGGCGATGCGGGCGAGGACATCGGCCAGCCAAGCCTGCGGATCGACATCGTTGAGCTTGCAGGTGACGATCAGGCTGTACATGACCGCCGCGCGCTCGCCGCCGCGATCAGACCCGCAAAATAGCCAAGCCTTGCGGCCGAGGGCGATGCCGCGCAGGGCCCGCTCGGCAGCGTTGTTGGTCAGACAGACCCGGCCGTCGTCCAGGAAGCGGGTGAAGGCCGGCCAACGCGTGAGCATGTAGTCGAGCGCCTTGGCCACCGGATCGTGGCGCGAGAGCTTGGCGCGCTGCTCGCGCATCCAGGTCTCCAGCTCGGCGACGCGCGGGGCGCTCAGCGTCTGGCGGACGACCAAGCGCTCGGCGGCCGGGCAGCCATTGATGGTGCGCTCGATGTCGAACAGGGCGTCGATGCGCCTGACGGCCTCGACGGCGATGGGCGAGACGACCGCGGTCTTGCCCCGCGACTTGCAGCGCGCGGCCTCAGCGATGTCGGCCAGCTCGAAGAATTTACGCCGGCCATGCGCCCAGCATGGCGCCTGAAAGATCTGTCCGCATGTCCGGCCGGCGGCATAAAGTGCGTCGTAGCCACCATAGGCGTCGGCCTGCAGCACGCCTGCCCATCGGGCCAGATGGCCCTGCGGATGCTCGCCGCGGCGATTGCGCGAGTAGTAGAACACCGCCGCTGGCGGCGCCGGCCCGGCGCAGGGCCGATCGTCGCGCACATAGGTCCAACATCGACCGGTGTCGGTCTTGCCCTTGGCCAGGACCGGCACGGTGGTGTCGTCGCCATGCAGCCGCTCGGCGGCGAACACATGCGCCTCGATGCGCTCGAAGATCGGCTGCATCACGGCACAGACCGCGCCCACCTGGTCGGCGAGGGTGGACAGGCTCAAGGGCACACCCTCCCGGGCGTAGCGCTCGGCCTGCCGGTTGAGGGGCTGGTGCTGGCCGAACTTCTCGAAGGCGATCATCGCCAAGAGACTCGGGCCGGCCCAACCGCGCGGGATCACATGGAACGGCGCCGGCGCCTGGCTGATCTTCTCGCAGTCCCGGCAGGTGAACTTCTCGCGCACGTGCTGGATGACCTTCCACTGGCGGGGGACTGCCTCAAGCGTCTCGGTGACATCCTCACCAAGCTTGGCCAGGCGCGACCCGCCGCAGCACAGGCAGGCGCTTGGTCCCGGCACGATGATCCGCTCTCTGGGCAGATGCTCCGGGAATGGCTTGCGGGCTGGCCGCTGGCGCGTGAACGCCGCCACGGCCGTGGTCTGGGCCGCTGCCATCTCGGCGGCGATCTCGTCGCTGGTGGCCGAGGCCTCCAGGTCCTCGAGCTGCAGCTCCATCTGATCCAGGAGCCGGGCGGTGCGCTCGGCGTGCGGCCCGAAACGCTGACGGTTGAGCTTGGCGATCTCCAGCTTCAGATGCGCGATCATGGCCTGATCGTCGGATGCCTTGGCGCGGGCGACGGCGACCTCGGCCCGAGCGGTGAGGAGCGCCGCCTTGAGCGCTTCGACATCGTCCGGCAGGGCTTCGCGGCCAGCGTCCATAGGGCGATGGAATCACAAAATCGGAGCCTTGTGGCGCCCCTATTTGCGCCTCGGACCAAGTTTTTTAGGGCTCACCCCGCCGCCTGCGGCCGCCAGGTTAGCTGCGGATTACGCCAGTCGATCCCCTCAAGCAGGTAGCTCATCTGGGCGGCGGTCAGGGCCACCGCCCCGTCCACGGTCTGAGGCCAGATGAAGCGTCCGCGATCCAGCCGCTTGGCGTAGAGCGACAGCCCGACGCCATCATGCCAAACCGCCTTGATCAACGACCCGCCGCGACCGCGGAAGACGAAGACGTCGCCGGCGAACGGATCGCGGCCCAGGCCTTCCTGCACCAGCAGGCTCAAACCTGGCATGCCCTTGCGCATATCCGTGTGGCCGGAGGCGATCCACACGCGCACCCCGCTCGAAATGGGGATCATCGCAGCGCCCGAAGCGCCGCGCTCACCATCGACACCGTTGCCGTCGCACCGATCGTCACCCGGGCGCCGCTGGCCAGCTCGACCACGATCGCCGGCTCAGACCGAGCTGCGCACTCCACGTCCTGCGGCCCATCGACAATCACTGCCGGGACAAACCGACCCTCGGTCTGCGCGGCCAGGACCTCACGCCGCCACTTGTAGATCAGGCTCGTCGAGATCTCGAACTGGCGCGACACGTCCGCCACGATCGCACCAGGCGCGAAAGCCGCCATCAAGATCTGACGGCGATCCTCAGAACCCCAGCGCCGCCGCCGCTCCGGCCCCGTCATCAATGTTACCTGGGCCATGCTGCACAGCTATGAGCGCTCATAAGGACTCCTTACGAGCGCAGCATCCTGACCTCACCCCATCTGGGCAAGGCGGCCGTCACCGGAGGGGTACTGTTCTAGCGCCGGAGCGTGACGGTTCGGCGCAAAGAAAAAGCCCCGGGCGCGAACCCGGGGCCTTCTGCATTCGATTGCGGCGAAGGACTAGTCCTCGGCGGCGACCATGACCGGACCGGAGTCCTTGCCCTTTTCGGCAGGATCGCGATCAACGAACTCGATCACGGCCATCGGGGCGTTATCGCCGTGGCGGAAGCCGGCCTTGAGCACGCGGATGTAGCCGCCCTCGCGCACCTTGTAGCGCGGACCCAGGGTGGCGAAGAGCTTGCCGACCTGCTCCACGTCGCGCACGCGGCTGATCGCGATGCGGCGCGCGTGCAGATCACCCCTCTTGGCCAGGGTCACCAGCTTCTCGACGAAGGGACG
>CAIRTN010000290.1 GCA_903881515.1 uncultured Rhodospirillales bacterium
CGAATTGCTGCCGGGAAGGGTGGCATTCGGCCCAAACCGGTATAGTGTTTCGCCCCTTCACAACCGGCGAGGTTCCCATGTCGCTCACCAACGCTCCTGATCCGGAGATCCGTAAACAGGTCGTCAAACAGGATCTGGAGAACGTTCTGCACCCCATCGTTCAGCATCGTGCGCTCGAGCAGAGCCAGATGGTGATCACCGGCGGGCAGGGCTCGACGATCACGGACGCCGATGGCAGCACCTATCTGGACGCCATGGCCGGCCTGTGGTGCGTCAATATCGGCTATGGCCGCACCGAGCTGGCGCAGGTTGCCGCCGAGCAGATGCAGCAGATCGCCTACTACCCGCACACGGCGATGAACCTGCCGGCGGCTCAGCTGGGCGAGATGCTCAACGCGCAGATGGGCGGTGGCTACCACACCTATTTCGTGAACTCGGGCTCCGAGGCGAACGAGGCTGGCTTCAAGATCGCGCGCCAGTATGTGAAGCACGAATACCCGAACGATTTCCGCTTCAAGACCATCTCGCGCTACTACGCCTATCACGGCACCACCCTGGCGACGCTGGCCGCCGGCGGCATGGGCGACCGCAAGGGCAAGTTCGAGCCGTACGCCGGCGAGTTCGTGCATGTGCCGGCGCCGACCTGCTATCGCTGCCCGCTGGGCCTGGAATACCCGACCTGCGGCGTGGCCTGCGCCAAGGCGATCGAGACCACGATCCTGGGCGAAGGCCCGCAGACCGTGGCCGAAGTCATCGTCGAGCCGATCATGAGCGGCGTGGGTGTTGCCGTGCCGCCGCCGGAATACCATCCGATGGTCGAGGCGATCTGCCGCAAGTATGACGTGCTGCTGCATGTCGACGAAGTGATCAACGGCTTCGGCCGCACCGGCAAGATGTTCGGCCACCAGCATTACGGCATCAGCCCGGATATCATGGCTGTCGCCAAGGGCATCGTCTCGGCCTACCTGCCGATCGCGGCCACGATGGTGAAAAACCGGGTGTTCGAGAGCTTCCTCGGCGAAGTCGCCGAAGAGCGTCAGGTGATGCAGGTCAACACCTATGGCGGCCATCCGGTGGCAGCCGCGGTGGCGGTGCGCAACATCGAGATCATGCTGGAAGAGAGACTGCCGCAGCGGGCCGCCGAAATGGGCGACTACCTGATGAACGGCTTGCGTGAGACGCTGATGAAGCACGGCATTTGCGGCGACGTGCGCGGCAAGGGCCTGCTGATTGGCATCGAACTGGTTACTGACCGGGCGAGCAAGACGCAGCTTCCGGGTGCGCTGGTTGGCGGCGTGGTGGCGTTCTGCCGCGCGGCCGGCGTGATCGTCGGGCGTTCGGGCGGCGGTGCGCGCCACTCCAACACCATCGTGCTCTCCCCGCCGCTGGTGATCACCCGCAGCGAGTGCGACACCCTGATCGAAGTGCTGGACAAGGCGCTGGCGATGACGGTGGCGAAGATGGCCGGCAACGGCTGAGACTTGCCGATAAGGCAATAGGCTAGGCCTCTCCCTCCCGCGCTGCGGGAGGGGGAGCGCGACCTGAACCATTTGTTAAAGCTTGTGCGCGAGACTCGGAGTTCAACGGAGAGGCCGGTTGAACATGTGGTCGCGCGTGCGGATCATCACCAAAATCTACCTGCTGACGCTGCTGAGCGTCGTCGCATTGCTGATCCATGCCAGCCTGTCGGCACGTCAGCAGGTCCAGCAGATGGAGCGCGGCAAGGTCGAGGCGTTGCAGCGCCTGGTCGAAACCGCGACCTCGATTGCCGCCAACTATGACGCGCTGGCCAAAGCCGGAAAACTGCCGATGGACGAAGCGCGCCGCCGCGCGGTCGAAGCCATCCGCCCGCTGCGCTATGGCACCAACGACTACCTGTTCATTGAAGACATGCAGACGCGCATGGTGCTGCATCCGTTCCGCCCCGACCTTGAGGGCACTGATGTCGGCGGCCTCAAGGACCCGAACGGGCTGCAGTTGTTCATCGCATTCGTCGATGTGGTGAAGCGAAGCGGCGGGGGTGTCGTGGACTATCTGTGGCCGCGCCCGGGCAGTGCCGCGCCGGTCGAGAAATTTTCATATGTGCAGGGCTTTGCCCCTTGGGGGTGGGTGATCGGCACCGGGGTCTATATCGATGACCTCCGCGCCGAACAGACCACGGCACTGCTCCGCGCCGGTCTTGCCGCGGGTGCGATGGCGTTCTTCGTTGGCTTGCTGTCCTGGATCATCGCCCGTGGGATCGTGCGTCCGCTCGCATCGGTTACTTCGGCTACCCAGGAGATTGCGCAGGGGCGGCTCGATGGGACAATTCCTGGCACCGACCGTGGTGACGAACTGGGTGTCCTGGCGGGCGCGCTGGAGAGCCTGCGCGCCGACGCGCTTACGAAGCGCGAACTTGAGCAGGTTGCTGAAGACGAGCGCGCGGCGAAGGATCGCCGCCACACGGCCATGGAACGCTATACCGATGATTTCGCGACATCGGTTGCCGGGGTGATGGCGAGCCTGACGGAGTCCGCGGGGTCGATGCGGCAGACGGCTGAAGTCGTGGCCAACGGCGCTGATGCGACAACGCTGGCGATGCGGGAGAGTGTCGGCGGCGCCACCGCGGCGGCACAAAGCCTTTCGACCGTTGCCGCAGCCACCGAGGAGTTGGCCGCAAGCGTCGCCGAGATCAGCCGCCAGGTGGCACAGGCTTCGGGCGCAACCACCGAGGCGGTCGAGCGCAGCGCGACGACGAGCGAGCGGATCGCCGGGCTGTCCGGGGCGAGCCAGCAGATTACCGAGGTGGTCCGGCTGATTTCCGACATCGCGGGCAAGACCAATCTGCTGGCGCTGAACGCAACGATCGAGGCGGCGCGTGCCGGCGACGCCGGCAAGGGATTCGCCGTCGTCGCCTCCGAGGTCAAGTTGCTGGCGCAGCAGACCGCCAAGGCAACCGAGCAGATCGACCGCCAGGTTCGCAGCATTCAGGCAGCGACCGCCGAAGCGGTTTTGGCGGTGCAGGCGGTTGGCGAGTCGGTCCAGGGCGTAAACGTGATTTCCTCGGCGATTGCCGCCGCGGTGGAACAGCAGGGGGCGGCGACGTCGGAAATCGCTCAGCAGATCCAATCCGTTGCCGCGGAAAACAGCGCGGCGACCAATCGTCTGATGAGCGTAGAGCGCGTTGCCGAGACGACGCAGGACGCCAGTCAGAACGTATTGAGCGGATCGGGGGAGCTGGCCGAAGTCTCGGCCACGCTGCGCAGGGAGGTGGATCATTTCCTTGCGGCGATGCGTTCCAGCCAGAGCGACAGGCGACGGTATGAGCGCGTTCCGGTGCAGGGTAAGAGCGTCGCGGTCGATATCGAAGGAACGACGTATCAGGCAGGTGTTGTCGACATCTCGCAGGGGGGGATCGGACTGATGCTGGCAGGTCACGAAAACATCCGTGCGGGCAAAGCGATCGCGGTGCGATGCGATGCGATCACGGCTGCATTGAACGGACGAATTGCACGGCTGGAGGGTGATCGGCTGGGTGCCATTTTCTCCGCTGATCCGGAGAATATGATGCAGATCAGACGTTTGCTCGATGTTTGGACATCGGGGGGCCGCAAGTTGGCGGCGTAAGATAATTTGAAGCACGTACATCACTACTTGTGATAGCGCCGATCAGGGATTACGGTAAGGAGGTAGGGTCAATCGATCCTGCTGTCCTTGTCCCTGGTGTAGCGCAATGCGCGGTCACTCTGTACGAACTCTGCGATGCCTCCGGTTGGTGATGGTTCTCGCCGGCGGGATGCTGGCAGGAGGGGCGGGGCTGGCGCGGGAGACAATCGACGTCAGTGGCACCTGCTGGGACGGTGTCGGTGGACTGCGCGAACCATATTCTGGACGGATCTATCGTTGGCGGGTGCCTGAGACCGGTCAGTTTGCGGTGTACGGCTTCGTCACGGGGATGGTCGCGGCGACCAGCCGGGCCTCGAGTACGGCGGGTTTCGGTGGGCTGCCGATGATTTCGTTTATTGGTGTCGGCGGTGACACCATGCATTCGCGCTTGTTGTTGCACGGCACCGACGAGCGTGGTGGCAGCGAGGCGACGTGCGAGGTGTCGGTGACGCGGCGGGATCGTGATGTGGTTGAGGATCAACCAAACTAGCCTGGGGAATAGGGATTTCCCTGGTTGCCATTGCCCATGGCGTCGGGTTGAGTGGCGGCTTGGCATCGTTGGACGAAATCGCGACTCATGAGCTCCGCCCGTCTGGCCGTCGATATCGGCGGCACGTTTACCGACCTGGCGATCGAACACGCCGGCCGCCGCACCACCAGCAAAGTGCTGACCACTCCCGACGCGCCGGAGCGTGGCGTGATGGAGGGGGTGCGTGCGATCCTGGCCAGCACCGGGCTGCAGCCGGCGGATATCTCGATCCTGATCCACGGCACCACACTGGCGACAAATGCGATCATCGAGCGCAAGGGCGCTCGGACGGCGCTGATCACCACCGAGGGGTTCCGCGATGTGCTGGCGTTGGGCAATGAGAGCCGGTACGACCAGTACGACCTGAACATCGTGCTGCCCGAGCCGCTTGTGCCGCGCTATCTGCGGCTGCCGGTGCCGGAGCGGATGGACAATACCGGCCGCGTGCTGCTGCCGCTGGACGAGGCGGCGGTGCGGGCGTTGGTGCCGTTGCTCAAGCGTGAGGCGGTGGAGAGCATTGCCGTTGGGCTGTTGCATGGGTTCGTGAACCCGGCGCATGAGCGGCGCATCCGCGCGATCCTGGGCGAGGATCTGCCGGGGATCGCGGTGACGCTGGCCAGCGATGTTTCGCCGGAGATGCGCGAGTGGGAGCGGTTTTCGACCGCGGCGGCGAATGCCTATGTGCAGCCGCTGATGGCGGGGTATCTGGCGCGACTGGAGGCCGGGTTGCGCGGCATCGGGCTGGCGGCGCCGATCTTCCTGATGCTGTCGGGCGGCGGGTTGACCACGATCGAGACGGCGCGGCGGTTTCCGATCCGGCTGGTGGAGAGTGGACCGGCCGGCGGGGCGATCTTCTCCGCCTTTGTCGCCCGGCAGTGTGGGCTGCGGCAGGTGCTGTCATTCGACATGGGGGGCACCACGGCGAAAATCTGCCTGATCGACGATTTCCGGCCGCAGACTTCGCGCAGCTTTGAGGTTGCCCGCGTCGGGCGGTTCCGCAAGGGCTCGGGATTGCCGTTGCGCATTCCGGTGATCGAGATGGTGGAGATCGGTGCGGGTGGCGGGTCGATCGCGCATGTCGATGGGCTCGGACGGATCGGCGTGGGGCCGGAGAGTGCGGGGGCGATGCCGGGGCCGGCTTGCTATGGCCGGGGCGGGACCAAGCCGGCGGTGACCGATGCCAATCTGCTGCTGGGACGCTATGACCCGGCGCTATTTGCCGGCGGGACGATGCAGTTGCAGCCGGAGGCTTCGCGCGCGGCGATGGCGGCCGAGGTGGGCGGCAAGCTTGGGCTGGATGCCGAGATGGCGGCGCTGGGTGTCGTCGAGATGGTCGACGAGAACATGGCCAACGCGGCGCGGGTGCATGCGATCGAATCCGGCAAGACCTATGACGGGCGGACGCTGATTGCGTTTGGCGGCGGCGGGCCGGTGCATGCGTGCCGGGTGGCGGAGAAGATCGGGATTTCGCGGATCATCGTGCCGTCGGGCGCGGGGGTGGGCAGTGCGATCGGCTTCCTGCGCGCGCCGGTGGGTTATGAGGTGGTGCGCAGCCTGTATCAGCGGTTCTCCAGCTTCGACGTCGGTGCAGTGAATGCGCTGCTGGACGACATGGCGCGCGAGGCGGCCGAGGTGGTGGCGCAGGGCAGTTTCGGTGCCGCGGTGGAGCAGACCCGGATCGCGTTCATGCGCTACGTTGGCCAGGGCCACGAAATCCCGGTGCCGCTGCCGGCGCGCACGCTGGTGGCCAGCGACGTCGCGGCGATCCGGGCGGGGTACGATGCGGAGTACAGCCGGTTCTATGACCGGCCGGTGCCGGGGTCGGATGTGGAGATCATGAGCTATGCCGTGGTGGTCGCGACGCTGACCGGTGCGGTCGCCGCGATGCAGGATGACGCGACCGCGAGCCAGGCGGCGCCGGCACGGGTGCAACTTGTGCGCGATACCGTCAGCGGGGCGGTGGCGGATTGGGCGATATACGATCGCTCGGCACTCGCCAACGGCGCGACGCTTTCGGGGCCGGCTGTGGTGGCGGAGGACGAGACTTCGACGCTGATCGGGCCGGGCTGGTCGGCGCGGGTGAATGGGCTTGGCTATATCGAACTGACGCGGGGGGCTGCCTGATGTCGATGGCGAATGCGGCGCTGGCGGGCATCCAGCGGCAGATTATGTGGAACCGGTTGATCGCGGTGGTGGAGGAGCAGGCGCAGACGATGATCCGCACCGCGTTCTCGACCACGGTGCGCGAGGCCGGCGATCTATCGGCGGGGATCTTCGACCTGCAAGGGCGGATGCTGGCGCAGGCGGTGACCGGTACGCCGGGGCATGTGAACTCGATGATGGAGAGCGTCGGGCATTTCCTGGCGAAGTTCCCGGCCGCCGGCATGAAGCCCGGCGATCACTACATCACCAACGATCCCTGGCTGGGGACGGGGCATCTGCATGACCTGACGGTGGTGACCCCGGCCTTCCGCAACGGCAAGATCGTCGGGCTGTTTGCCAATACCGCGCATGTCATCGATGTCGGCGGGCTCGGCATGGGGCCGGAAGGGCGCAGCGTGTTCGAGGAGGGGTTGTATATCCCGATCGTCAAATGCTTCGACCAGGGGGTGCCGAACGAGACGTTCTTCGATTTCGTGCGCGTTGGTTCGCGCCTGCCGGTGGAATTGGAGGGCGATGTCTATTCGCTGTGCGCCTGCAACGACGCCGGGGCGAAGCGGCTGGTGCAGATGATGGACGAGTTCGCAATGGACAGCATCGATGCGCTGGCCGCGTTCATCTTCGAGGCCTCGCACAAGGCGACTTTGGCGGAGATCGCCAAGCTGGGCACCGGCAGCTATCGCGCGCAGATCAGCAGTGACGGGTATGAGGCGCCGGTGACGCTGAAGGCGGAGATGTCCATCCTGCCCGACGCGATCGAGGTGGATTTCACCGGGACCTCCGGGCTGTCGCAGCGGGGGATCAATGTGCCGGCGGCGTATTGCCGGGCCTATGCCTGCTTCGGCATCAAGGTGGTGGTGGCGCCGGAAATTCCGAACAATTGGGCGTCGCTGGCGCCGTTCCGGATGAAGATCCCCGAGGGCTGCATCCTGAACGCGCCGCGGCCGTATCCGGTTTCGGTGCGCCATGTCGTCGGCCAGCTGCTGCCGGATCTGATGATGGGCTGCCTGCACCAGGTGGTGCCGGACAGGGTGGCCGCCGAAGGCTCGTCGTGCCTGTGGAATCCGCCGTTGCGCGGGGGCAGTTCGGTGAGCGGGCAGGCGACATCGAACAAGCCGGTGCTGGCGGATTTCGAGGTGATCACCTTCAACTCTGGCGGCACCGGGGCTCGGCCGACGATGGACGGGCTGGATGGGACGGCGTTTCCCTCCGGTGTGCGCACCATGCCGGTGGAGGCGACCGAGAACGTGGCGCCGGTGGTGTTCTGGCGCAAGGAACTGCGGCCGGATTCCGGGGGCGCTGGGCGCACCCGCGGCGGGTTCGGGCAGATCATGGAAATCGCCGGCAAGGATGAGTTGGAATTCGCGGTGAACGCGATCTTCGACCGGGTGGGCAATCCGCCGAAAGGCCGCGACGGCGGGCTGGAAGGGGCTGCGGGGGCGGTGCACCTGAAATCCGGGAAGACTTTGCGCACCAAAGGCTTCCAGATCATTCCCGATGGCGAGCGGCTGGTGCTGGACCTGCCGGGGGGCGGGGGGATGGGCGATCCATTAACGCGCGATCCGGCGTTGGTTCTGCGCGATGTGCGGGATGGGTTGGTGAGCGTAGAGAATGCAATGTTGTTGTATGGCGTGGATCGGGAAGGAAGGCGCAAGTAAGCGTCTTCTTTTTCTGTAGAAAAAGAAGCAAAAAGACTTTTCCCGGAAGGCGGAGAAACTCACGCGCTGGAGAAGCGGAGGCGTGGGGGTTTGATGCGCCATTTTTCTGGGGTCTTGACCAGGGCGTGGATGGGTTTGGGCGGCGGCGGGGCAGGCTTCGCCGGTTTGGGACGCGGCGGCCTGGGCGGCAGCTTGAGGTTTTCGGGAATTTTGATGCCGAAGGCGCGGTAGAGCGGGCGGAGGAGGCGGCCGGCCTGCGGGGCGGCGGCGATCAGGTCGGCAAGCGCGGGGTCTTGCAGGAAGGTTTTGATGTTGCAGGCGTAGCTGCCGGTGGGCGGGGCGCAGCGGATCAGCCAGAAATTGCCCACGGGCAGGCGAGGGGAGGCGGTTGGCTTGCGCGGACGCGGGCGCGGTGCCCGGGGGCGGGCCGGGCGCAGCGTGCCGGATTGCACGCGGGCGGCCAGACGGTCCAACCGCATCACGATCTGCCCGAGATAGTTGTAGACGCGCGTCGTCAGCCCCTGAAGCGCAGGGGTGCGGGCCGCGTGGGTTGCGAACAGACCGCGGATACCGTCCATGATCGGCGCGAGACGGCGGGCGAGCGCGGTTTGCAACCTCATGTTGGTGAGGAACATGAGAAAGCTCATGCAGCATTTCTAACTGCATGCGTCAAAAAAGTCAAGTTAAAAAGTTATTTGAGCTAATTTTTTTTTGAGGCCAGCTCAGCCGGCGCCGTCGCCGATCTGGTTGAGGCCGGATTCGCGGCGGAAGGTGGGCAGGCCGACGCCTGCGGCATCGAAGCCGCCATCGTTGGCGATGGCCTGGCCGTTGATATAGCTGGCGTTTTTCGAACAGAGGAAGCCGACGAGGTTGGCCATCTCCTCGGTGGCGCCGTAGCGGCCGAGGGGGACGGTGTCGTAATAGTCCGAGCGGATGGCGACGGAATGAACCAGCTTGGCCATCTCGGTTTCCACCGGGCCGGGGCAGATGGCGTTGACGCGGATGCCGAAATTGCCAAGCTCGACGGCGTATTGCTTGGTGAGGTGGATGATCGCCGCTTTGCTGGTGCCGTAGGCGACGCGCAGCGTGCTGGCGCGCAGGCCGGAGATCGAGGCGATGTTGACGATGGCGCCGCGCTTCTGCGCCTTCATGATGGCGCCGAAGGCCTGGGAGCAGAGGAAAGCGCCGTCGAGATTGGTGCCGAGGACGTAGCGCCACTCGGCGAACGAGGTCTCCAGCGCCGGTTTGAACACAGCGACGCCGGCGTTGTTGACCAGGGCATCAACGCGGCCCCATTTCGCCATCACCGCGGCGGCGGCGGCGCTGACCGCATCGGGCTGGGAGACGTCGCAGTGCAGAGCGAGGACACGCTCGGGCTGCGCCAGGGCGGCCTCGGTGCCAGCGAGGGTGTCGCGGTCGATATCGAGGATGGCCACGTTGTCGCCGTTGGCGAGGAACCAGTGAACGATGGCAAGGCCGATGCCGCGGGCGCCGCCGGTGACGACGGCTATGCGGTTCTCGGTGATCGCGTTGGTCATGTGGTGTCGCCCTGGATCGGTTGTTTCCTGCGTCGCGCGGTTACGCGGGTTGCGGGCGGTTGGCAACCGGGGAGGGCGCCTTGGTACCGGGAAAACTTGATTTGTCCGGCTATATGGCGTACAAAAAAGATGATGGAAAGAGGTCGGACCATGCCGCAGGACTCAACCCGCACCGCCCGCCTTGAGGCACGGATTGCGCCCGCCGCGCTTGCCGTGGTGCGGCGCGCGGCCGAGTTGCAGGGACGCAGCGTCAGCGATTTCGTGGTTGCTGCCGCACAGGAAGCGGCGAACCGCACCATCGAAGAAATGCAGATTATTCGCCTCTCGGTGGAGGATCAGCGTGTGTTTGCGGCGGCCATTCTTGACCCGCCGCCGCCGTCGCCGGCGTTGCTGCGTGGGGTTGCGGCGCATCAGCGGCTGATCCGGGATATCTAGTGGACGGCGGTTTCACGGTTCAGCCACTCGGCGCGTCGCATGATCGCAAGATTTTCCGCTGTGGTGTTGAACCACTTGACCGGTATTTCCGTGAGCAGGCGGCGCAGGACGTGCGCCGCAGGATCAGCAATTGTTTTGTCGCCTGCGATGAGGGTGGGACGGTCGCGGGTTACTATACGTTCGCGGCCACAAGCTTTCCGCTGGTCGATCTGCCCGAGGGCGATGCGAAGCGATTGCCACGTTATGGCATGATACCGGCGGGCCTGATTGGTCGCCTCGCCGTCGATGCACGGTTCCGCGGCCAACGGCTTGGTGCGGCGCTTGTGATCAACGCGGCGCGGCGCGCGGCAAATGCCGATCCCGCGATTTTCGCGCTGGTTGTCGATGCCAAGGATGAGGCTGCGCTGGGGTTCTACGCGCATCTGGGGTTTCGACAGTTCGTCAGCCGGCCGATGTCGCTGTTCTTGCCGATCGCGACGGTGATGAAGGCGATCGGAGTCAGCGAAGGGTAGCCGGCCGCGCCTCGCAGTTACAGCGGGGTGCCGACCAGGGCGCCGACTCCTGAGGTGATGCCCATGGCGAGCGCGCCCCAGAACAGCACGCGCATGGCGCCTTTGAGCGTGCTGGCGCCGCCGGCGCGTGCTGCCAGGCCGCCGAGCACGGCGAGGAAGACGAGAGAGGAACCGGCGACGACGGGGATCAGCGCCGGGCCGGTGACGAAGATGGCGCCGGCCAGCGGCAGGAGGGCGCCGATGGTGAAGCTGGCGCCGGAGGCCATGGCGGCCTGTAACGGGCGGGCGGATTGGGTGTCGCTGATGCCGATTTCGTCGCGCGCATGGGCGCCGAGGGCGTCGTGGGCCATGAGCTGGGCTGCGACCTGGCGGGCAAGCTCGGCGTCCACGCCACGTTCGACATAGATCGCGGCGAGTTCCTCGCGCTCAGTTTCGATGTCGGTCGCAAGGGCGTGGCGTTCCTGCGCGAGATCGGCGTTTTCGGTATCGGATTGCGAGCTGACAGAGACGTATTCGCCGGCGGCCATGGCCATGGCGCCGGCGACGAGCGCGGCGGTGCCGGCGACCAAGATGTCGGCGTGGCTGGCATTGGACGCGGCGACACCGAGCAGCAGGCTGCCGGTGGAGAGAATGCCGTCATTGGCGCCGAGGACCGCGGCGCGCAGCCAACCCGTGCGGTGCGAGCGATGGTGTTCCTGGTGCGGCATGGTACTCTCTTTTATGGTTTTCACTCGCTTGGTAGCCAAGCGACCGATACGCACGATGATGTTTCGCACCTCTGGACTGACGCCTTGGCGGGCTAAAACCGGAGGATTGCAAGTAAGGCACGGCTCCCATGGATAAAGTTTTTTTGCTTCTTTTTGTTCACAAAAAGAAGAGTCTTGCCTTCCTTAAAGGCCGCCAAAGCCAGCTACCGGACAAGGGTTAGCACGATGCTGTCGAGCAAGGCGAAATATGGGCTGCGGGCCGCGGCGTTGCTGGCTGGGGCGGGGGGGCAGTGGCTGAACAGCACGGAGCTTGCCGCGCGGGGTGTGGTGCCGCGGAAGTTTCTGGAGGCGATTCTGGTGGAGTTGCGCAATCACGAAGTGATCGAGAGCCGGCGGGGGCCGGCGGGGGGGCATCGGTTGCTGATGGCGCCGGAGGCGGTGCGGGTGGCCGATCTGATCCGGATTTTCGACGGGCCGCTGGCGCTGACGCCGTGCACCAGCCGGACGCAGTTCGGGCCATGCAGGGATTGCCCGGACCTGGAAGCCTGCAAACTGCGCCATGTGTTGCAGCAGGTGCGCGATGCGGTGGCGGGGGTGCTGGAGGGATATTCGCTGGCCGATCTCGCTGCCGCTTGAGTGCCTACTTTTCGTTATAGGACGTGACCTGCCGGAGTGGCGCTTATGCGGTGTGGGAGCTGATCGTACGCGGTGGCGGGGGCATTGCCGGCGGTGTAGCGTGACGCGATGAGCAACATCGCGATCCCGACACTGCGGACGGCACGGCTGACCCTGCGGGCGTTCCGCGAGGCGGATTTGCCCGCCTATGCGGCGATGATGGGCGATCCGGAGGTGGTGAAGCATCTCGGCACCGGGCAGCCGCGCGATACGGCGGCGACCTGGGCGATGATGGCGCGGGCGATCGGGCAATGGGGGATGCACGGCTACGGGCTGTTCGCGGTGGAGGCGCCGGATGGGCGGTTCGCCGGGCATGCCGGGCTGTTGCAGCCGCATCCCTGGCGCGAGCCGGAGATCGCCTATTCGATCGCGCCGGCGTTCCAGGGGCATGGGTTTGCCACCGAGGCGTGCCTGGCGGTGTACGCCTGGGCAGCGCGGGCGCGGGGGATTCTGCATCCGGTGAGTTTCATCCGGCCGAACAATGCGGCGTCGCTGATGGTGGCGCGCAAGCTGGGGGCGCGGGAAGAGGCGACGGTGTCGATGATGGACGCGCCGGCGCTGCGGTTGCGGCATGGGCCGCCGCCCGGCGAGATGCCGGCGATGGCGGCGGCCACGCTGATCGATCTGCCCGTGCTGCACAGCAAGCGGCTCAGGCTGCGGCCGTTGAGCGCGGGCGATTTCGCGCCGATGTGCGCTGTTCATGCCGACCCCGACGTGATGCGCTACCTCGGCGATGGCACGACGCGGGACGGGGCGGTGACCTGGGCCAATATGACATTGTGGCTGGGGGCGTACGGGCTGGGCGGATCTGGCTACCTCGCGGTGACCGATGGCGAGAGCGGAGCACTGCTGGGACGCGCCGGGGTGCTGGACACTTATGACTGGCCGGAGCCGGAGATCGGCTACACCCTGGCGCAGGCGGCCTGGGGACAGGGTTACGCCGCCGAAGCGGCCGGCCTGGTGCGGGACTGGGCGTGGCGGGCACGGCCAGGCAAGACGCTGGTGAGCTACGTGAAGGTGGGCAACGCAGCCTCGGGCAACGTGGCGCGCAAGCTGGGCG
>CAIRTN010000291.1 GCA_903881515.1 uncultured Rhodospirillales bacterium
GAGCGGATGACGCCGTATTCCGGGATGCTGCCGGCGTTCCTGCGCGGGGAGGTGACGTTCGCTGAGACGCACCTGGACTGCGCGGCGCTGGCGCGGCGGGCGAAGGCGGATCTGGTGCTGGATGCCGGTGTTGCGATCGATCGGGAGGAGCGCAAGGTGCGCTGCGCGGATGGGGCGGTGCGCCGGTATGATCTGCTGTCGGTCAATATCGGCGGTACGCCGCGGATGGCCGCGGATGGCGGCATCCCGGTGAAGCCGATCGGGCGGTTTCTGGACCGGCTGGCCGGGATGAAGATTGCCCGTGGCGGGCGCATTGCGGTGATCGGCACCGGGGCGGCGGGTGTGGAGCTGGCGCTGGCGCTGCGCAGGCGGGTGGCGGTGGTGTTGATCGGCCCCTCCCCTGCCCTGCCGCATGCGCCGAAGCGGGCGCAGGAGATCATCGCGGCGGCATTGGCCGAGGCGGGGATCGAGCATGTGGCGGCGCTGGCAGAGGGGTATTCCGACGGCATCGTGCGCACCGATGCGGGCCCGGTGTCGGCCGATGGTGCGCTGTGGGCCACGGGGGTGGTGGCGGCGCCGTTCCTGGCCGATAGCGGGTTGGCCTGCGACGCCGATGGCTGCGTGCTGGTGGGGACGACGCTGCAATCGCTGAACGATCCGCGCGTGCTGGCGGCGGGGGATTGTGCGAGTTCGGCGGCGTGGCCTCGCCCGAAGGCGGGGGTTTGGGCGGTGCGCGCGGGGGGGATGCTGGAGTCCAACCTGCGCGGCATCGCGGTGGGGCAGAAGCCGCGGCCCTGGCGGCCGCAGGGGCAGGCGTTGGCGATCATCGGGCTGGGCGATGGGCGGGCGCTGGCCTGGCGCAATGGCATGGTGGTGTGCGGGCACTGGGTGGCCAAATGGAAACGGCTTATCGACCGGCGCTGGATGGCCCGCTATCAGACGGCCGCGTGAACAAGGAAATCGCCATGCGTGTACACAAGATCGCCTCCATTCCTGCTGATGGTATCGGCCCCGAAGTGATTTCGGCCGGGCTTGAGGCGCTCGACGCGTTGGCGCTGCGCGATGGCGGTTTCCGGCTTGAGGTGATGCATCTCGATTGGGGCTCGGAGCGCTACAAGAAGACCGGGATCTATATTCCCGAGGGCGGGCTGGACCTGCTGAAGACGATGGATGCGATCTATTTCGGCGCGGTGGGTGCGGTGGATGTGCCGGACCATATCTCGCTGTGGGGGCTGCGGCTGCCGATCGCGCAGGGCTTCGACCTCTACGCCAATGTGCGGCCGACGCGGATTCTGCCAGGTGTCGAGTCGCCGTTGCGCGATGCCGGGCCGGGCGATCTGGACTGGCTGATCGTGCGGGAGAATTCCGAGGGCGAGTATGCCGGGCATGGCGGACGGGCACATCGCGGGCTGCCGGAGGAGGTGGCCACCGAGGTGGCGATCTTCACGCGCGTGGGTGTGGAGCGGATCATGCGCTTCGCCTTCGATTGTGCCCGGGCGCGGCCGCGCAAGCTGCTGACGGTGGTGACGAAATCCAACGCGCAGCGCTTCGGTATGGTGATGTGGGACGAGATCGCCGCCGAGGTGGCGAAGGACTACCCGGATGTGACCTGGGACAAGGAACTGGTGGACGCGATGACCATGCGGATGGTGCGCAAGCCGCGGTCGATCGACACCGTGGTGGCGACCAATCTGCATGCCGATATTCTGTCCGATCTCGCGGCGGCTTTAGCCGGCAGCCTGGGCGTGGCGCCGACCGGCAATGTCGATCCGCAGCGGCGGTTTCCGTCGATGTTCGAGCCGATCCATGGCAGCGCGTTCGACATCACCGGCAAGGGCATCGCCAATCCGGTGGCGAGTTTCTGGACCGCGGCGCTGATGCTGGAGCATCTCGGCGAGCGCCGTGCGGCCGCGGCCCTGATGACGGCGGTGGAGCAGGTCTGTGCGGCGGGGATTCTGACGCCGGATGTCGGCGGCAAGGCCTCGACGAAGGAGGTGACCAAGGCGGTGGTGGACGCGATCCGGGGTTACAACTTCCCGGTCTAGCGCCAGGCCAGCAGCCAGGCTTCCAATCGTCCGAGCACCCACGACACCGTCAGCCCGATCAGGCTGAGCACGACGATGCCGGCCATCAGGTTGTCGGTATCGTAGAGGTTGCCGGCGGACAGAACGAAGGCGCCGATGCCTTTCTCGGCGCCGATCATCTCGGCGGCGACCAGCAGGATGATCGCGGTCGAGGTGGTGATGCGGAAGCCGGCGAGGATCGCCGGCAGCGCGCCGGGCAGCACGATCTTGGCCAGGATCGCGGCGCGCGACAGCGAGAAGCTTTGGCCCATGCGGATCAGCCCGCGCGGCACGCCGTCGACGCCGGCCAGCGTGTTGATCACGGTGGGAAAGAACACGCCGAACGCCAAGGTGATGACTTTCGAGCCCTCGCCGATGCCGAACCAGATGATGAACAGCGGCACCAGCGCGATCTTCGGGATCGGAAACAAGGCCGAGACGATCGCCATGCCCGGCGCCCGCGCCAGGGTGAACAGCCCGAGCAGCAGGCCCACCACCAATCCCGCCACGGTGCCTGCCGCCCAGCCCCAGGCCAGGCGCGGCAGCGAGGCCGCCAGATGCAGCCACAACTCGCCGCTGCGTCCGAGTGTCAGCAGGGCCTGGATGATCGACAGCGGCGCCGGCAGGAACTTTGTGGAGATCCAGCCCAGCGAGGCCAGGGTCTGCCAGCCGAGCAGTACGCCCACCAAGGTCGCGGCGCCGGCAAACGGGATGTCGCGCGGCGCGAAGCCTTTGGCGCGCAGGACGACTTCACGCATGCAGCACCTCGCGATCGGCCTCGGCGGCATCGGCGCGGATCAGCGACCACAGCCGCGCCTCGGTCGCCAGCAGCGCGGGGTCGTCGAGCTTCCGCGCATCCAGGGGTGCGTCGATCCGCACGATATCGCGCACCCTTCCCGGCCGGCGGGACAGCACCACGACGTTGTGGCCCAGCCGCACGGCCTCGGCGAGGTTGTGGGTGACGTAGACCACCGTCATCCCCCGTGCAGCGATCAGGCCGGCGAACTCGTCGAGCAGCAGGTCGCGGGTCTGCGCATCGAGCGCCGAGAGCGGTTCGTCCATCAGCAGCACCGCCGGGCGCACCGCCAGAGCGCGGGCGATGCCGACGCGCTGGCGCATGCCGCCCGACAACTGCTTCGGCCAGGCATGGGAAAAGGCCGAAAGGTTGGTTGTTTCAAGCACCTCGGCGATCCGCGCCGCGCGGGTCGCTTTCGCGATGCCCTTGCCTTCGAGCACGAGCGAGATGTTGCCGGCCACGCTGCGCCAGGGCAGCAGGGCGAAATCCTGGAACACATAGGTCAACGGGTTCAGGCAGTCGGCCGCCGCCTGCCCCTCGATCTCCACCCGCCCGGAATCGGGCCGCAGCAGCCCGCCGGCGATGCCCAGCAGGGTGGATTTGCCGCAGCCGGAGGGGCCGACCAGCACGGTGACCTCGCCCGCCGGCACGTCGAACGAGACATCGTCCAGCACATGCAGATCGGCAAACGCGTGGCTGACGGCGCGGACCCGCAGTCCGACACGCGAAGCGGTCATAGCGTCGGCATGTAGCCGGTGTCGATGACCTCGGCCGGGTCGACCTTCTGCTTCACCAGGCCCTGCTCCTCGAACCAGGCGATCTGCGCGCGCACATCGGCGACATCGAGCGCCGCGCCCTCGTCGTACCAGCCGGCACCGTCCTTGATCTTGGCGGCGGCCTGCGGATCGCCGGTGAACACGTATTTCGAGATCTCGGCGATCGCGCGGTCGGTCTGTGCGCCATAGACCGGCTTTCCGTCGGTGAAATTCAGGAAGGCGGCGCGATAGGCCGCCACGCCCTGGCGGTAGGCGACGCAGAATTTGCGCAGCTCGTCCGCCCTGCCCTGCAGCGTCGCGCTCGGGGCGAACAGCGCCGTGATCTGATAGGGCACGTAATCGCCGACCCAGCCGATGATCTTCGCCTCGCCCGAGGCCTCCAGCGGCGTTGCCATCGAGGAGATCGCCATCGTCGCATCGACCTGCCCGGTGCGCACCGCGGCGACCATGTTGGAGATCTGCTGCAACGGCCGCAGCGTCACGCTTTTCGGATCGAAGCCTTTGATCTGCGCCAGCCGCCCGATCATGTAATGGAACGACGAGCCGTATTGGGTGATGCCGAAGCTGGTGCCGCCGAGCTTGTCCAGCGAGGTCACGCCGGCGTCGTAGGCTTTCTTCGACACCAGCACCGCGGTCTGCCGGTAGCCGACCTGTTCATGCAGCCCGCCACCGATCACCTTCAGCTCGCCGCGGCCGGCCAGCGCGAAGAACCCGCCGGTCAGCGCGGTGACGCCGACATCGAGATCGCCGGCCACGGCTGCGGCGGCGATCGGCTGTGCCGCTTCGAAGAACTTGAACTCGACCGCGATGCCCTGGGCCGCGAACAGCCCACGCTCCTGCGCGATGTAGAACGGCGCCGGCGACAGGGTGCGCAGCATGCCCAGGCGTAGCGGTGCGGCCGCGCGGGCCGGCGCGGTCAGCGCGGCGCCGGCAAGGGCAAGCAGGGATCGGCGTGGGAGATGCATGGCGAATTCCTCCGGTTGGCCGGACAATGCCACGGCTAGACCGCGCGGAAAACAGCCGCCACGTCGAGATCGGCAATCGCCTGCGCCTGGGCCGCGGTCTCGACCGCCTCGGGATGATACCGCGCGCGCAGCCAGGCGATCGGCTCGGTGATTCCCGCCAGTTTCGCCAGCCCGGCCATGAAGGTTCCGGTGCGCCCGATCCCGGCGCGGCAGCCGATATAGAGGCTTGCCTGCGGCGCATCGCGCAGCGCGCGCAGGATATCGGCAAGTCCGGCGACGAACTGCTCCGGCGTGGGCGGCGCGAAATCGGCGATCGCGATGCGAATCGCCGCCTGATCGGCTTTCACCGAACGCTGTTCCAGGCAGACCCCGATCGCCGGCGGCGCAAAAGCGTCGAACGGCCCGCCGGATATCCGGCGGACCGCTCCACATAAAGTCAGTTCGATGCTGCCGACAGGCTCAGGCCGCGGCACCCTCGACCTGCATTTCGCCGAGATAGGCCTGCTTGATCATGTCATTCTCGCGCAGTTCGGCCGCCGTGCCGGACAGCACCACCACGCCTGTCTGCAACACGTACGCGCGATGGGCGATCGACAGCGCCATGTTGGCGTTCTGCTCCACCATGAAGATGCTGCAGCCTTGGCGGTTGATCTCCTGGATGGTGTCGAACACCGTTTCCACGAAGCGCGGCGACAGGCCCATCGACGGCTCGTCCATGCAGATCAGCCGCGGACGCGCCATCAGCGCGCGGCCGATGGCGACCATCTGCTGCTCGCCGCCCGACAATGTGCCGGCGAGCTGGGTGCGGCGTTCTTTCACCCGGGGGAACAGGCTGTAGACCCGCTCCAGATCCTGGTCGAACTGCGGCCCGCGCGGCTGGGTGTAAGCGCCGATCTCCAGGTTCTCGAACACCGTCATGCGCGGGAACAGCCGACGGGCTTCCAGCACCGGCGCGATGCCGAGCTTCACCCGCTCCGAGGTCGGCATGTTGCCGATCACCTTGCCATCGAAGGTCACTGAGCCGGTCTGCGGCCGGACCACGCCCATGATGGTCTTCATCGTCGTCGACTTGCCCGAGGCGTTGCCGCCGAGCAGGCAGACGATCTCGCCCTTGCCGATGGTGTAGTTGACGTTCTTCAGGACGTGCAGGTCACCGTAATAGGTGTTCACATCCTTGAATTCGAGCAGCAATTCCTTGTCAGCCATGTGCGGCTCCTGCCATACCGGCCTGCGCGGAACGGCCGAGATAGGCCTCCAGCACCGCCTCGTTCTTGCGCACGTCGTCGGGCAGGCCCTCGGCGATTTTCTCGCCGTGGTCCAGCACGATCACCGTGTTGGCCAGCCGTGTAACAACATCGAGCTTGTGCTCGATCAGCAGCACGGTCAGCCCGGCTTCGTTCAGGCTTTTCACCTGCTCGGCCAGTTCCAGGGTCTCGGCCGGGTTCATGCCCGCCGTGGGCTCGTCCAACAGCAGGATCTTCGGCCGCGACGCCAGTGCCCGGGCGATCTCCACCCGGCGGCGGTTGGCGTAGGACAGGCCGCTGACCACCTGCGTCAGGCGTGGCTTCAGCCGGTTGCCGAACAGCGCGATGATGTCGAGCGCCCATTCGTTGGCCTTTTTCTCCTCCGCCTTCACCGCGGGCGGACGCAGCACCGCGCCGACCGGACCGGTAACCAGCCGCGCATGCTGGCCGATCATCACGTTTTCCAGCACCGTCAGGTTGGGGAACAGGCGGATGTTCTGGAAGGTGCGCGCCACGCCGTTATCCAGCACCTGATCCGGCCGAAGCCCGATCAGTTCGACGTCGTTGAACTTGATGCTGCCGCCGGACGCTTCGACCAGACCGGTGATGACGTTGAACAGGGTGGATTTGCCCGAGCCGTTCGGCCCGATCACCGCCACCACGCCGCCCCAGGGCACCACCAGATCCAGGCTGTTCAGCGCGACAAGCCCGCCGAACTTCACGGTGACGCCCTTCACTTCGAGCGCATTGCCCTTCGGGTTCGACCAGCGGCCGATCTTTTCCAGGCCGCTGAAACCGCCACGCTGCACGCTGGCGGCCTGCTGCTGCATGTTCAGCGGCGGGATCGCCCGGCGCGCAGGGATCAGGCCCTCGCGGCGGAACAGCATCATGCCGATCAGGATGATGCCGAAGAACAGCTGGGTCCACTGCACGAAGTCGACGTCGAGCAGCATCTGGCTGCCCAGCGATTCGCCGAGCGAGTGGCACAGCTCGGTGATGCTGGGCAGGAACCATGTCTGCATCAACTGCAACAGCAGGGCGCCGACGACGACGCCCCAGACGCTGCCCATGCCGCCCAACACCACCATCACCAGCAGCATCGAGGAGACGGCGAAGTTGAACATTTCCGGCGTCGCGGTCTGCAGCTTGGCGACGAAGAATACGCCGGTCATGCCGGCGAACGCGGCACCGATGGCGAAGGCCAGCAGCTTGTAGTTGACCAGGTTGATGCCCATCGCGCCGGCCGCCGTCTCATCCTCGCGGATCGCCATCCAGGCGCGGCCGATGCGCGAATCCCGCAGCCGGATCGAGACGAAGATCAGAAGCAGCACCAGCGCCAGACCGACATAGTAGAACGGCAACGCATCGACGCCGAAACTCATCTTGGCGATCTGCATCGTCTCGGTGTTCACGCCCCAGTACAGCGGCGCCTTCACGCCGTTGAGGCCGGCGGCGCCGTTGGTGATCGAGTCCGAGTTGCGGGCCACGATCGGCACGATCTCGCCGAACCCCAGCGTCACGATGGCCAGGTAGTCGCCGCGCAGGCGCAGTGTCGGCGCGCCGAACGCCACGCCGAACAACGCTGCCACCAGTGCTGCGGTCGGCATCGCGATCCAGAACGACAGGGTGAAGTGCACCAGGTCAGGCCCGCCTTGGTTGATCTTTTCGACCAGGCCGACATAGCCGAACGGCTCCCACAGCGGCCCCCAGGCCGGCATCACCTGATAGGCGGTGAAGATGCCGTAATAGTATGCGCCGATGGCGAAGAACGCGGCGTAGCCGAGGTCGAGCAGGCCGGCGAAGCCGACCACGATATTCAGCCCCAGCGCCAGCGTGGCGTAGGACATTGCGTTGGCCATGGTGTCGGTCTGCGCTTCGTTGTCGAGCACCAACGGCAGGATGATGACGACAATCAGCAGCAGCCACAGCGCGTACATCTTGCGCTTGATGGGGTCCATCTTCTCGAACGGACGGCCGAGGGTCTGGGCGATGGCTTTATACATGGCTCGCCTCCTCTCAGGACTTGTTGGGGGCGAGACGGCCGAGCAGGCCGGCCGGTTTCAGAACCAGCACCAGAACCAGGATGCTGAAGATCACCACGTCGGACCAGGCCGAGCCGAGAAATTGGCCCGACGAGGATTCAATCAAGCCGATCAGCACGCCGCCGAGCATCGCGCCCGGCACGTTACCGATGCCGCCCAGCACCGCCGCGGTGAACGCCCGTAAGCCGGCACCGAAGCCGATGTCGACCTTGGCGAGGTTATAGTAGAGGCCGAAGATCATCCCGCTGGCCCCGGCCAGCGCCGAACCGATGAAGAACGCGCTCATGATCACCCGATCGACTTCGATGCCCATCATGCGCGCGGCTTCCTGGTCCTGCGCCGTGGCGCGGATCGCCTTGCCGAGCTTGGTGTACTGCACGAAATAGGTCAGCCCGCCCATCAGCAGCACGGCGATGATCCAGATTAGGATCTCGCGCAGCCGCAGCACGGCGCCGCCGATGTTGAAGGCGATCGGCGGCAGCGGATTGGGGAAGTTCTTCGAATCACCGCCGATGGTCAGCAGGATGATGTTGAACAGCACATAGGAGACGCCGATCGTGGTGATCATCGGCGCCGGTCCCTTTACCGCGCGCAGCGGGCGCAACAGCAAGCGCTCGATAAAGACGCCGATGCCGCCACACAATGTCATCGTTACGAAGAAGCCGACCAGCATCACACCGATCAGCGGCAGCCCGGTGAGGATGGTGTCCTGCCCGTTCAGGCCGAACAGCTTCAGCGTTACCATGGCGATCATGCAGCCGACCATGAAAACGTTGAAATGCGAGAAGTTGATCAACTCCATGATGCCGTAAACCAGCGTAAAGCCGAGCGCCAGCAGAGAGTACATGGCGCCAAGACTGAGGCCATTGATTGCTTGCTGTAGAAATAGATCAAAGGCCGTCATGTCGGACTCCTGGACATGCCAATAACAGCGTCACGAGCGATCGCTCGAACGGAGTGATCAGTGTTGTTGTGCGGTTTGTTCCGCCACGGCGTGACTTCCGCGCGGCACGATGGGAAGGCGAAGGCCGGTGGGCCCTGGGGGCACACCGGCCTTCCGTTCAGACTCAGACCTGAGGCGCGACGCCGGCGTAGTGGTACTGGGCATCGACGTCATCGAGCGGATGCGTCGTGTCCTTCTTGATCTGGAACACCGAGATCACGGGGTTCTTCAGATCGCCGTTCTCGTTGAACGTGATCGGCCCGATCAGCGTGTGCGGCAGGTTCACTTTCTCGATGGCATCGCGCACCGTGTCGCGGTTGACCGTCTTGCCGGCGGCAACCACGGTCTTCACGGCCTGGATAATGGCGAGCGCGCCGGTGTAGCAGGTGATCGAATAGTCATCGGGCGCGACGCCGAAGCGGGCGGTGAAGCGCTTGGAGAACTCGGCGGTCTCCTTGTTGGTGTCGTCCTTGTGCGGCGAGGCGTTGGAGGCATACCAGCCGTCGACCGCCGGGAAGCCGACGCCCTTGAGGAAGTCCACCGCGAACACGCCATCGCCGCCGGCCTTGATCACGTTCGGGATGATTTCATAGGCCTGCTTGGCAAGCTTCACGCCGGCTTGGCCGACACCGCCGTACAACACCGCGTCCGGCGCCAGCGACTTCACCTTGGTCAGGATGGTGGCGTAGTCGGCGGCCTTCGGGTCCAGACGGTCGCGGCCGAGCACTTCGACGCCCTTGGCCTTGCACTGACGCTCGTACGCATCGGCGAGACCAACGCCATAAGCGCCGGAATCGTCGAGGATGTAGACCTTCTTGATTCCCCGCGCCTTGACCAGATAGTTGACCATGTACGGGCCCTGGAAGGCGTCGGTGGCCACGGTGCGGAAGTAGATCGCCTTGCCGTTCGGGCGGTACTGCGCCGCGAACTTCGGGTCGGTGATGTCAGGGTTGGTGGAGGACGGCGTGATGATGGCGAGGTTGCCCGCGCTCAGGATCGGGCTCATCGCCTTGCCGGCGCCGGACATCTGCGGGCCGAGCGCCGCGACGTAGCCCTTGTCGGCGACCATGGTGCGCGCGTTGGTCGCGGCCTGGGCCGGGTCATACTGGCCGGCGGTGGCGGTGCCATCGTCGAGCTTGACCAGCTGGAAGGTGTAGCCCTTCACGGTCTTCGCCTTGTTGGCGTCCTCGAAGGCTATGATGGCGCCGTTGGCCACGCGGGTCGCGGACTCGGAGTCAGCGCCGGTGAACGAGGCATCCATGCCGATCTTGAGGACCTTGTCGGCGGCGTGCGCGCTCTGCGACACCCCGAGCGTAGCGGTGGCCGCAATCCCTGCAGCGGCCTTGAAAGCGGAACGACGCGTCAGCATCCGGTAAACTCCCCTGTTTGGTTCGGCGGCCCCAGGACCGCACGTGACGACGCAACATAAAGTGTCATGCTGCTAAGGCAAGTCTGCTTCGCGAATGGCACAGAGACAAGGGGGCTATGCGAAAACGCGGTGGGTTTTGCGCTTGGAAGTGCTACCTCGCCTGCCATGACACCCCCGCTCCTGCATCTCCAGAACATCCGACTCGCACTCGGCACCACCAATCTGCTCGATGGCGCGGAGCTTGCTGTCGGGCCCGGAGACCGGGTTTGCCTAGTCGGGCGCAACGGGTCGGGCAAGTCCACCCTGCTGCGGGTGGCCGCCGGATTGCTGCCGATAGATGGTGGCATCCGCTTCATGCAGCCCGGTGCGACGGTGCGTTATCTGCCGCAAGAACCTGACCTTGCGGGATATTCCAGCACGCTCGCCTATGCCGAGGCCGGGCTCGGGCCGGGCGATGACCGCCACCGGGTGCGTGCCCTGCTGGATCGGCTGGGCCTGACCGGAGATGAACACCCGGACCGGCTCTCCGGCGGCGAGGCGCGGCGCGCGGCGATCGCCCGGGCGCTGGCGCCCGAGCCGGATATCCTGCTGCTGGATGAGCCGACCAACCATCTCGATCTGCCGGCGATCGCCTGGCTTGAGGCGGAATTGGCCTCGCTGCGCAGTGCAGTGGTGATTATCAGCCATGACCGCCGGCTGTTGACATCGCTGTCGCGTAGCATCGTCTGGCTCGATCGCGGCATCACAAGGCGGATCGACCGCGGCTTCGGGCATTTCGAAGCCTGGCGCGAGGAGGTGCTGGAGCAGGAGGAGCGCGACTCCCACAAGCTCGGCCGCAAGCTGGTGATGGAGGAGGACTGGCTGCGCTACGGCGTCACCGCACGGCGCAAGCGCAATGTGAAACGGCTGGCCGCGCTGCATGAACTGCGCGCGACGCGCCGCACCCTGCCGACCGGCACGGCAAAGTTGCAGGCCGCCGACGTGCAGATTTCCGGTAAGCTGGTGATGGTGGCTGAGGGCATCAGCAAGGCATTCGGTGATCGCGTGGTGGTGCGCAATCTCTCAACCCGCGTGCTGCGCGGCGACCGGCTGGGCATCATCGGCCCGAACGGCGCAGGCAAGACCACTTTGCTCAGCATGCTGACCGGACAACTCGCCCCCGACTCGGGCACCGTCACCCTTGGCGCGGCGCTCACCATGGTCACGCTCGACCAGCGCCGCGACAGCCTGGACCCGGATGCGACGTTGGCCGACACGCTGACCGGCGGGCGCGGCGATACCATGCTGGTCAACGGCGAGCGCCGGCATGTGATCGGCTACATGAAGGACTTCCTGTTCCTGCCAGAGCAGGCGCGCACCCGGGTCGGCGTGCTGTCCGGCGGCGAGCGCGGACGGCTGGCGTTGGCCGTCGCCCTGGCGCAGCCAACCAACCTGCTGGTGCTGGACGAGCCCACCAACGATCTCGATCTCGAAACCCTCGATCTGTTGCAGGAGACGCTCGCCGACCATCCCGGCACCGTGGTGCTGGTCAGCCACGATCGCGACTTCCTCGACCGCGTCTGCACCAACGTCATCGCCTCGGAGGGCGACGGCAACTGGGTGGAATATGCCGGCGGCTATTCCGACATGCTGACGCAGCGCGGCGAAATTGCCGAGGTTGCGGCGCCCGCGCGCAGCAAGTCCGCGCCCGCACAGCGCACAGCCGCGCCGGTGCGGAAGCTTTCCTTCAAGGACAAGCACGAACTCGAAAATCTTCCGAAAAAACTGGAAGAGCTGCACGGCCAGGTCGCGACCTTGAACCAACGCCTGGCCGATCCCACGCTGTACAGCCGCGACCGCGCCAGCTTCGATCGGTCCACCGCAGCGCTCGCTGCGGCAGAAAAAGCGCTTGCGCAGGCCGAGGAACGCTGGCTGGAGTTGGAAATGCTGCGCGAGGACCTGGAGAGTCGATGAGCCGGGCGCTGATCCTGCTGGTGCTGCCCTTGCTGAGCGGTTGCGGCCTCGCCGCGGCGCCGTGCCGGGTGACTTCGGCCGTGCTGAAGGTGGTGCCGGTCATCGGCCATACCGCCGCCGCGCCCATCGACACCTGTGCCGGAGCGATCGATCCGTGATGCCATGGCGCAGCTAAGCGACGACTGCTTCGCCTTCGGCGGCGCGCTGTTGCCGCTGGCCGAGGCGCAGGCGCGTATCGCCGATCTGCACAACACGGTTTCCGGCGTCGAGGATGTCGCATTGGCAGAGAGTTGCGGCCGTATTCTCGCATACGACCTAAGTGCCGCGATCGACCTTCCGCCCTGGAACAACTCAGCGGTAGACGGCTACGCGGTGCATCACGCCGACCTCGACCCGAACGTTCCCACCGATCTGCCGGTCAGTGGACGGATCGCCGCCGGCGGTGCCATGGTGGCTGCGCCACGCGGCACGGCAATCCGGATCTTCACCGGCGCGGTGATGCCCGAAGGCCCTGACACGGTGATGATGCAGGAGGATTGCGAGGTCACGCCCGCCGGCGTCCGCTTCGCGCCCGGCATCCGCAAAGGCGCCAACCAGCGCCCGGTCGGCGAGGATGTCGCCCGCGGTGCGGTAGCGCTCGCCGCCGGCAAACGGCTGATGCCGCCGGATATCGGGCTTCTGGCCGCCCTCGGCATCGAGCAGGTCGCGGTGCGCAGACCACTGCGCGTGGCGGTGTTCTCCACTGGTGATGAAATCACGCTCCCCCCTGCCCCGCTCCGCCCCGGCAAGATCTACGACGCCAACCGCCCCATGCTCGCAGCCCTGCTGCGCCGCCTGGGCGCGGAGGTGATCGATGGCGGCATCCTGCCCGACAACGTCGACGCCACCGCCGCAGCGCTGTCGGCGATCTCCGCCGACCTGATTTTTACCTCGGGCGGCGTCTCCGCCGGCGAGGAAGATCATGTCCGCACCGCGATCGAGCGTGCCGGCGAACTGGCGTTCTGGCGCGTGGCGATCAAGCCGGGCCGCCCGGTGGCGCTCGGGCGGATCGGCGCGACGCCGTTGCTTGGACTGCCAGGTAACCCGGTCGCCGCGCTGGTGACCTTCACCGCCCTTGGCCGCCCGTTGCTCGACCGCCTGGCCGGCGCCACCTACGTGCCACCGGTGCGCTTCACCGTCGCCAGCCGGTTCGCCTACCGCAAGAAGGCCGGGCGGCTGGAATATGTCCGCGTCGTGCTCGGCCCCGACGGCGCCAGCCGCTATCCGAAGGAAGGCGCCGGCGTGCTGACCTCACTGACCGAGAGCGATGCGCTGATGGAACTGCCCGAAGCGATGACCGCTCTCACGCCGGGTGAACTCGTGCCCTGTATCCCCTTGGGATTGCTGTATGGTTGAGTGGCTGGTGCGCCCCGATCCGGACGACCCGCGGCTGACCGAACTGGTCAGCGGCATCGATCACACCGGCGCCGAAGTTACCAGCCGGGTGCCGACCGAACGCCCGCTGACGCTGTACCTGAACGGCCAGGAAATCGTCACCATGATGACGATCGGCGACCGTCCGGACTGTCTCGCCGTGGGCTACCTGCTGAACCAGGGCATGATCGCCGCCTCCGACGAGATCACTGGCGTCGATTATGATGACGAACTCGGCGTCGTCGTCGTCCGCACCCCTGCCCGCACAGTGTTCGAGGAAAAGCTGCGCAAACGCACCCTGACCTCCGGCTGCGCCCAGGGCACCGCGTTCGGCGACCTGCTGGAGCGTTTCGACGGCGTCCGTTTGGACCCTGCGGCGAAGCTGCGCACCTCCTGGATCTACGCGCTGTCGCGCCAGATCAACACATGCCCCAGCCTCTATCTGACCGCCGGCGCCATCCATGGCTGCGTGCTGTGCGAGGCCGACACGCCATTGGTTTATATGGAAGATGTCGGCCGCCACAACGCCATCGACAAGATCGCCGGCTGGCTGCGGCTGAACGGCATGTCGACCGATGGCAAGCTGTTCTACACCACCGGCCGGCTGACTTCGGAGATGGTGATCAAGACGGTGCAGATGCGCATTCCGGTGTTGATCAGCCGCTCGGGTTTCACCGCCTGGGGGGTGCAACTGGCCCGCCAGGCCGGGCTGACGCTGATCGGCCGCGCCAAGGGCAAACGCTTCCTCTGCGTCGCCGGCGCGGAACGCTTGGTGTTCGACGCCGACCCGCGCGAGGCGGGGCCCGACGGGCCAGACCGCAAGGGTACGGCGGAAGACTGACGCGGCTTACTTGGTTTTGTCGACATTCCAGTAGGTGATGACCGGAGATTCCAGCAGTCCGGTGAGATTGCTGCGGACGGCCGAGAGCGCATCGTACTGGCCGAGCAGGACATAAGGCTGCATGTCGGTCAGGCGGCGGTGATATTTCTCCAGCGACGCCTGCCGGCCGGCGTCCGGCGCGTCGAGAAATGCCTCGCGCAGCACCTCGGTGTCGGCATCGCAGGCCCAGCCGACGAAGTTCTTGCCACCGCACGTCATATCGGTCGCGATGTTGGTCAGCGGGTGATACATGATGGCGCCGGGGGCGCCGGTCAGGAACAGGTTCCAGGCCTCGCGGTTGCGCAGCCGCTGGCCGGTGGTGCCCCAGTCGCCCCACAGCATCTCGACATTGAAGCCCGACCGTTTGAGCGCGTCGAACGCAACCTCGGACATCTGGCGCAGGGTGGGGATTTCCGTGGTGGCGACGAACACCAGCTTCTCGCCCTTGTAGCCAGCCTCGGCGGCGAGTTGCTTTGCCTTGGCGAAATCCTGATGGAAATCCTCGCCGCCGGCGGTGGTGCCGAAGATGCTGCCGCAGATGAAATAGCTGGCGCAGGTCTTCCAGTATTCCGGCTCGCCCCAGCCGGCGGCCATCTCGTCGGGCTGGTGCACGGCATAGGCCAGCGCGCGGCGCATCTTGGGGTTGTCGAAGGGCGGGATCGTCGCGTTCGGGCGCAGCATGTTCTGCGCCATCACCGGCGTCAGCTTGACGATGCGGATGTCCTTCTGTTTGGCGAGATAGGCGACCTGATCCAGCACCGGGCGCTCAAGCATGTCGACCTCGCCGGCCATCAGGGCGGCGGCGGCGGTCGCGGCATCGGGGTTCACCAGCCACTCGACGCGGTCGACCTTGACCAGGCGGGCGCCGGCAAGGCCGTCGGGCTTTTCGCTGCGCGGGGTATAGGCGGGGTTGCGGTCCCACACTGTGCGATGGCCGGCGAGACGATCGGCGGCGACGAAGCGGAACGGCCCGGAGCCGATGGCGTTGCCGACCTGGGTGAGGATCGGCTTGCCGTCGGCCTCGATATCCTTCTGCCGCATCACCGCGGGGAAGCGCGCCGGGGCGGCGGCGAGCGCGAATAGCATCGAGGGGAACGGCTTCTTCAGCCGGATTTCCAGGGTGCGCGGATCGATCTCGCTGACCGACTCGGTGATCTTGCCGACCTTGTCGCCGACGCTGTCGATCAGCATCCAGCGCTTCGTCGAGGCGATGACGTCAGCGATGGTGACGGGCTCGCCGGAGTGGAATTTCAGGTTCTCGCGGAGGGTGAACCGCCAGGCGAGGCCATCGGGCGAGGTGGTCCAGCTTTCGGCCATCATCGGCTGCGGTTGCAGCTTTGAGTCCCAGGTGAACAGGCTCTCGAACATCATCTCGCCCGCGATCAGCGAGATCCAGGCGGTGCCGAACATCGGGTCGATCACCGTGAGGTCGGATTGCGGCACCACGCGCAGGATTTTCGGCTGGGCGAAGGCCGGCAGGGCGGCCAGCAGGCAGGCTGTGGCGAACAAGGCGCTGCGGACCGGTGACATGGCGGCTTCTCCGTGCTGCTGTTGGTGCAATCAGGGCATGGCGCGACACGCGCGCGCAACAGGAGATCGGGGATGGACACGGACCCGGCGGCGTTATTTTCGGCCTGGGACAGCAATTCCTCGCCCGGCGTGGTCTGGGCCACGACGCAGGACGGGGTCGAGACCGCGTCCGGTTCGGTTGGAATGGCGGATATCGCCCAACAGGTGAAGCTCGACCGGCGCAGCGTGATCCGGATCGGCTCGCAGACCAAGCAGTTCACTGTGCTGCTGGCGTTAATGCTGGAGGCCGAGGGGAAGCTGTCGATGGAAGACGAGGTGCATGTTCATGCGCCTTGGCTGCCGACATACCCGGCGCCGGTGACGCTGCGGCATCTGGCGACGAACACCTCCGGGCTGCGCGATTTCCTGGAGATCATGGCCTATGGCGGCCTGCTGCTGGCAGCACCGGCGAACCGGCAGCGGCAACGCGAGATGATCGCGGCGCATGGCGAGGTGAACTTCCTGCCGGAAACGCAGATGCTCTACTGCAACACCGGGTTCTGGCTGCTGTCGGAGATCATCGAGCAGGTTTCGGGGCGTAGTTTCAACGAACTGCTGGAGGCGCGGATCACCGGGCCGCTCGGAATGGCGGATACGCGGCTGATGCTGCGGGATTCGATGATCCTGCCGCGGCTGGCAACCCAGCATATCCAACAGGGCGACGGCAGTTGGGAGACTGCAGGCTGGGGCTTCGAGATCGGTGGCGAGGGCGGGATGGTCTCGACGCTGGAGGATATGATCGCCTGGCAGCGGAATTTCGCGACGTTCACCGTGGGGTCCGAGGCGTTGTTCACCCGGATGGCGACGCCGGTGCGGTATGCTAACGGGACGGTCGGGCAATACGGAATGGGGCTCACCCAGTCCGATTATCGCGGCTGGGCCTGTATCGCGCATGGCGGCACGGTGGCCGGGGCGAAGACCGAGAGCGTGCGGTTCCCCGAGGCCGGGCTGGGGATCGTGCTGCTGGCGAATTTCGATGCGATGACGCCGACGATGTTCACGCGGCGGATGGCGGACGGGCTACTGCCCGCCGGGCGGTACGTGCGGCCCGCGGGTGGGCAGGCGGCCCGGCTCGCCGCGGCCGCGGGGATGTACCGCCAGGAGGGCGGGGCGGAGGTTTTGGCGATCCGCGATGTCGGAGGGGAGCCGTTCCTGGTGACCGGTTCGGGCCCGGTGCGGCTGGAGGAGGGTGCGAGCGGGGTGTTCGTGCCGGAACGGGCGATCCAGAACCTGACGATCGCACTGCAAGGCGATGGCAGGCTGGATGCGGTGTTCTGCGGGGAGAAGCAATCCTACGTGAAGCTGTCACCGCCGGAGGGAAAATTTGCCGAGATCGCCGGGAGCTACGCCAACGCCGCCTGCGGGATGTGGGCGCGGGTGGAGGAGACGCCGGCGGGGTTGGTGCTGAAAATCGGCACCGAGGCGGGGCGGCAGGTTCTGCGGCTGGTCTGGCTGGATGCGGATCTGCTGGCCGGGGTGCCGTTGATGGCCGACGAGAGTTGGCCGCCGGCCTGGACCTGCACATTGAAGCTGGAGGCCGGGGGGATGGTGTTCAGCACCGACCGGACGAAGGGGTTGCTGTTCAGCCGCCGCTGATCGCGGTCATCACGACGAGTTCGCTGCCGGGGGGCAGGGGCGTGGCCAGGGTGACGCGCCGGCCGTCGAGGAAGATGTTGATGTGCCGGCGGATCGCCGGGGTGCTGTCGCAGAGCCGGTCGCGCAGGCCGGGCCAGGCGGTATCGAGGGCGGCGATGGCATCGGCGACGGTGGCGGCCTCGACGCTATGGGCATCGGGGCAGCCGGGGAACAGGCGGATCAGGGCCTGGGGCAGCAGGATCCGCACTGCTCAGGTTTCAAGGACCAGGGTCTCGACCGAGGCGATCACCGGCAGATGCTGGGCAATCGGGGTCCAGGTATCGCCTTCGTCGGGGCTGGCAAAAAGGGTGCCGGTGTTGGTGCCGGCGTAGATGCCGGCGGGGTCGAGGCGGTCGGCGGCCATCGCCTGACGGAGAACGCCAAAATAGGCGTTGCTCTGCGGCAAGCCGTTGCGCAGCGCCTGCCAGCCGGCGCCGGCGTTGCGGGTACGCCAGACGGCCGCCTTGGCGTCGGGGACGTAGCGGCCGGCGGTGTCGCCGTTCAGCGGCAGCAGGAACAGGGTTTCAGGGTCGCGCGGGTGGGCGACGGCGGGGAAGCCGAAGCTGGAAGGCAGGCCGGATTCGATGCTGTCCCAGGTCTGGCCGCCATTGTCGCTGCGATACATGCCGCAGTGGTTCTGCTGGTAGAGCCGATTGGGACGGCCGGGGGCAATCACCAGGCAGTGCACGCATTGCCCGAATTCGGGGTAACGCTGGCCTTCGGGCATGAAGTCGCAGCGGACGCCGGTGTTGCGGGGTTTCCAGGTCTGGCCGGCGTCGGCCGTGTGAAACACGCCGGCAGAGGAAATGCCGATCCAGATCTGGGCGGGGTCTTCGGGGTGCGGGACGATGGAGTGCAGGATCAGGCCGCCGGCGCCGGCCATCCAGTGCGGGCGGGAGGGATGATCGCGCAGGCCTTGGATGTGGGTCCAGCTCTGGCCGCCATCGGTGCTGTTGAACAGGCCGGCGGGTTGGACCCCGGCGTAGACGCCGCCCTGGTGGGGGGCGAGACTCCAACCCGGATTTCCCGGATGAGTGCGGATTTCCTTGTACAGGAGGGCCGAATCTGGCATGAATATCAGTGTGTTGTGGGCGATGAGGAATCGCGAGGATGGAACAC
>CAIRTN010000292.1 GCA_903881515.1 uncultured Rhodospirillales bacterium
CGACCGGGTCGATGGACGCATCGCGCGAGATCACCGCCATCTTGGCGCGGCTGCCCGGGTCGCGGGCCACGGCCTTGATCGCGATGATGCCGTCATAGATTTCCGGCACTTCCTGCGCGAACAGCTTGGCCAGGAACCCCGGATGCGTACGGCTCAGGAACACCTGCGGCCCACGCGGCTCCTCGCGCACGTCATAAATATACGCCCGCACCCGGTCGCCATTGCGGAAGCTCTCGCGCGGGATCAGCTCGTCGCGGCGCAGCAGCGCCTCGGCCCGGCCGACCTCGATCATCAGGTTGCCATACTCGGTGCGCTTGACCACACCGTTGATGACTTCGCCCACGCGGTCCTTGAAGTCGTCATACTGCCGCTTGCGCTCGTATTCGCGCACGCGCTGCACGATCACCTGCTTGGCGGTCTGCGCGGCAATGCGGCCAAAATCGATCGGCGGCAGCGGGTCGACGATGAACTCGCCGATATTGATCTCGGGCTTGAACTTGCGCGCGATGTGAACCGGGATCTGAGTCTCCTCGTTCTCCACCGTCTCCACCGCCTCGGTCCAGCGCGACAGGCGCACATCGCCGGTCTTGCGGTCGATGGTGGCGCGGATGTCCTTCTCATGGCCGTATTTCGCGCGGCCGGCCTTCTGGATCGCCTGCTCCATGGCTTCCAGAACTTCTTCCCGTTCGATCGATTTCTCGCGGGCCACGGCATCTGCGACCAGCAGCAATTCCGGGCGGGCGACAGGGGTATCCATGTCCAGAAGCTCCCTAATGCGACCGCGGCGGCACGGCCGTCGCGGCAATCAACGCGTCCGTCAACACAAGCCGGGCGCGGCGGATGTCAGCCATCGGCAGCACAACCTCGCTGCCATCCTCATTACGCAGCCGCGCCTCGGCGCCTTCGGCGCCAATCACGACGCCGGTGAAGCGCTTGCGCCCATCCACCGGCACGGCCATCTCAACGCGGGCCTGATGCCCGGCGTAGCGGTTCCAGTCCTTGCGCCGGGTCAGCGGCCGGTCGATGCCCGCCGAGCTGACCTCCAGCGTCCAGGCGCCCGGGATCGGATCGTTCACATCCAGCACCGCGCCCACCGCCCGGCTGATCTTCTCGCAATCCTCGACCACGATCATCTCGCCGTCGGCCCGGTCCGCCATGATCTGCACCGTCGGGCGCTCGCGCCCCAACACGGCAACACGCACCAGCTCATAACCGAGATCGGCGAGCGTCGGTGTAATGGTATCCGCAATCCGAGCCTCGAGCCCGGTATGATGCGGCAGGTCAGCGGTGTCGTCGGTGGTGTTCAACGGTCAGACATTACCCAAAAACAAAAAAAGGCGGCCCGTGAAGGCCACCCCCCGTTACAGCGCGGAAGATGATTGATAGACCTCACATAGCGCCTCGCACCCCAAGCTGCAAGCGGTGCACGCGCTACCTGGAGTAAGCATGCCTGCCATCCCCGAACTCTGCGTCGTCATCCCCGTGCTCAACGAGCGCGACAATATCGCGCCCCTGATCGCCAGACTCGACACCGCGCTCGCCGGCATCGCCTGGGAAGTGATCTACGTCGACGACGACAGCACCGACGGCACCCGCGCCGCCATAGCCGCCGCCGCCGCGTCCGACCCGCGCGTGCGGATGATCCACCGCGTCGGCCGCCGTGGCCTGGCCTCGGCCTTCATCGAGGGCGCGCGCGCCAGCTTCGCCCCCGTCCTGGCCGCCATCGACGGCGATATGCAGCACGACGAAACCCTGCTGCCCCTGATGCTGAACGCCCTGCGCACGCAAAACGCCGACATCGTCATCGGCAGCCGCAACGTCGCCGGCGGCGGCATGGGCGAATGGAACAAAACCCGCGTCGGCATGTCCAACGCCGCCACCTGGCTGTCCTCCATCGTGCTGCACGCCCATGTCAGCGACCCCATGAGCGGCTTCTTCATGCTGAACCGCAGTTGCTTCGACGCCGCCGCCCCCAAGCTCTCGGCCATCGGCTTCAAGATCCTGCTCGATATCATCGCATCCCTGCCCCGCCCGCCGCACATCGTCGAACTGCCCTACACCTTCCGCAGCCGCCAGCACGGCGAAAGCAAACTCGACGCCGGCGTGCTGCGCGACTTCGCCATGCTGCTGATCGACAAACTGGTCGGCCACATCGTCCCCGTGCGCTTCCTGCTGTTCGCCGGCGTCGGCGCCATCGGCATCGCCGCCCACCTCCTCGTCCTCCGCCTCGGCCTCAAACTGCTGAACCTCAGCTTCGCCGAAGCCCAGACCGTGGCCACCGCCTGCGCCATCCTGGGCAACTTCATGCTCAACAACGCCTTCACCTTCCGCGACGCCCGCCTGCGCGGCCGGCGCTTCCTGCTCGGTCTTGCCATCTTCGCCGCCACCTCCGCCGTCGGTGCCTTCGCCAACATCTCCATCTCCGCCGTGCTGTTCGGCGCACCTTCCGGCACCTGGTTCCTTGCCGGGCTGGCGGGGGCGGTGATGACTCTGGTGTGGAACTACGCGGTGTCGTCCGCGGTCACCTGGCGGAAGTAAGCAAGGCAAGCAGTCCCTTTTTTGAAAAAAAGGGACCCAAAAAACCTCTACGAATCAACCCCGTAGGGTGGGGTGCCCTTCCGCACCCCACCAACTCCCCCCACCGCGTCAAAACAACCGCATACCTGCATCGCCAAAATCGCAATCCAGCGGAAAAATATTTAAGTTAGTTATTCAGACCTAAACAGCAAAAGGTCCCCCCCCCCGTGAACAGCAACCCCGCAGCGAACGACCCGATCGTGCGCATCATGCGGGACACCTGCGCCCGGTTCACGGACAGCGCCGAGAATGCCGGCGTTCTCGCCCCCCTGCTGCTCCTGCTCGCCGAGGCGCTCGCCCGCCTGTTCGGCAGGATCGAAGACATCTTCCTGCTCTGGCGCGCCGGCGAACTGCCACCCCCGCCCGTCCAACCGCTCCGCGCGCCCCGCTCCCGGTCACCAGCGAACGCAGCCATCCCCGCCCATCCGCCCCCACCCGGCGCATCGACCGCTACCCAAAACCATTCAAAAACGCGGCAATTCAGGCCCGCGAACCTGCGTTCATTTAGTTTCGATTAAGCAACTAAATCCGAGTTACCTGCCAATACAAAGGCTGGCGCCCCGCCAGCAGCGCCTTCGCCTCATACCGCGTCGGCGGCCACCCCTCCGGGCGGCGCGTCGCCGGCGGTGGCACCTCGAACAACGTCTGCCCGGCCAGCACTTCGCTCACCCAGGCCTGATACGTCGGATCGTCGCTGGCGATCCGCCACACCCCGCCCGGCGCCAGCACGCGGGCCAGTTCGGCGATCCGCCCGGGATGCACAAAGCGCCGCTTGGCATGCCGCGCCTTCGGCCAGGGATCGGGAAACATCAGGAACAGGCGCTGCAACGCCCCATCCGGCAACGCTGCGATCAGGTCACGCGCATCGTCGTCCCACAGCCGCAGATGATCCGGCAGCGGCGCCCCGGCCTCGCCGCCTTCCGGCACCAGCTTGGACAGCAGCGAGCACAGCCCGTTGGCAAACACTTCGCTGGCGATATAGGCCACCTCGGGATGGGCTTCGATCTGCGCCAGCGAATGCTCACCGCCGCCGAAGCCCACCTCCAGCCACAGCGGCCGCCGCGCGGCAAACGGGTCATCCGCCCCGGACAGCCGCAGGCGCGGCAACGTCTCGGCCAGCAGCACTTTCTGCCGTGGCCGCAGCGTCGGTCCGCGCAGGCGTCCGTAAAGCCGGTCGGTCGGTGGTTTTAGCGCCCGAATGCCGATTTCAACTGCGGCACCAGATCGGTGCGCTCCCAGGTGAACGTGCCCTTCTCCTCATCCGGCTCACGGCCGAAATGCCCATAGGCCGAGGTCACCGAGTAGATCGGGCGGTTCAGATGCAGATGCTCGCGAATGCCGCGCGGCCGCAGATCCATCAGATCGCGCAGCGTGGCTTCCAGCTTCGCCTCGTCAACCTCATACGGGTTGCCATGCAGCTCGACATACACCGACAGCGGATGCGACACGCCAATGGCGTAGCTGATCTGCAGGGTGCACTTGTCGGCCAGGCCCGCGGCCACAACGTTCTTCGCCAGATAGCGGCAGGCATAGGCCGCCGACCGGTCCACCTTGGTCGGGTCCTTGCCGCTGAACGCGCCGCCGCCATGCGGGGCCGCACCGCCGTAGGTGTCGACGATGATCTTGCGCCCGGTCAGCCCGCAATCGCCGTCCGGCCCGCCGATGACGAACTTGCCGGTCGGGTTGATGTAGATTTCCTTCTCGTGCGGCATCCAGCCAGCCGGCAGCGAGCTTTCGATCAGCGGCAGCAGCATCTGCTTGATCTGCGCCTGCTCCAGGCCCTCGACATGCTGGGTCGAAACCACCACCGACGTGGCGCCCACCGGCTTGCCGTCGACATAACGCAGCGTCACCTGGCTCTTCGCGTCCGGCAGCAGCCCGGCCACCGAAAGATCCTTGTTGCGGCGCAGCTCGCTGATCCGGCGCAGCACCAGATGTGAATAATACAGCGGCGCCGGCATCAGCGTCGGCGTCTCAGTGCAGGCATACCCGAACATGATGCCCTGATCGCCGGCGCCTTCGTCCTTGTTCCCCAGCATATCGACGCCCTGGGCAATGTCGGAGGACTGCGCGTGCAGGTGAACGGCGACGTCGGCGTGCTTCCAGGAGAAGCCTTCCTGATCGTAGCCGATGTCATGCACCGCCATGCGGGTCAGATGCGTCAGCAGTTCCGGCGTCACCGTATCCGGCCCGCGGGTCTCGCCGGCCAGCACGATGCGGTTCGTGGTCACCAGCGTCTCGCAGGCCACCCGCGCATACGGGTCGGCGGCCAGGAACGCGTCCAGCACCGTGTCGCTGATCCGATCGGCAACCTTGTCGGGATGTCCTTCCGAAACGGACTCGGAAGTGAACAGGAATTCGCCCTTATCGCGCATCGTCTAACCCCAGGAATACAGGTTGCAGAAATCCAGGCACCCGAAGCGGATGCAAAGCGCGCGCTGTGTGGCCCAATCGGCGCGGGGGGTCAAGATATCAGACCCAATACGTCCGTCATCCCGTACAACCCGATCGGCTTGCCATAAACCCACCCCGCCGCCCGGATCGCCCCGGTGGCGAAAGCCCGTCTGTCGAACGCCCGGTGCGAGAGCGTGATATGCTCCGTGCCGCTGGCAAACAGCAGACTATGCTCGCCCACCACCTGCCCGCCCCGCAAAGCGGCAAACCCGATCGCGCCCGTCTTACGCGCCCCGGTATGCCCGTCCCGCCCGCTTTCCGTCACATCCTCCAGCCGCACCCCCCGCCCGCGCGCCACCGCGCGTCCGAGTCCCACCGCGGTGCCCGACGGCGCATCGACCTTCTGGCGATGATGCATCTCCAGGATCTCGGCATCGTAACTCTCCGCCGGCAGCGCGGCGGCCATCCGCTCGGCCAGCGCCATCAGCAGTGTCACCCCCGCCGAGTAGTTCGGCGCATAGACCACCGGCACCCGCTTGCCCGCCGCCGCCACCGCCGCCTCATCCTCTGCCGACAGCCCCGTCGTCCCCAGCACCCAGGCCGCCCCGCCAGCGGCAATTGTCACCGCATGGCTCTGCGCCGTGCTGGCATGGGTGAAATCGACCACCACGTCACAAGCCTCCGCGAGCGCCGAGATGTCCTTGAACATCGTCACCCCGTTCGTTCCCGCGACGCGATCGACCCCACCGACCAGCTTCAGCCCCGCGGCCAATGTCTCCTCGGCCAGCAACTGCCCCATCCGCCCGGCGATGCCGGCAATGCCGATTCCCTTGATCATTTCTTCTTCCTGCGTTGCATGGGTGGAGGCTCGGGCGCAGCCCCCAGCAGCGGGTTCAACAACGCCCCGCCGGTATCGGTCAAAACCGCCGCCCGCAAAGCCGCCTGCGCGGCGATGTCATCGCCGGCCTGCCGCAGCACCTGCGCCAGATGCAATATCGCCACGCTATCCCCCGGCGCCAGCCGCACCGCCCGGCGCGCCGCAACCAGCGCATCCTCCGGCGCGGCCACCGCCGGTTCCGCACGCGATCGCAACACGCTCACCAGCGTTTCCGGCAGCACCGTCGCCCCCGCGGTGGCGACACGCCCCACGGCAATCGCGGCCTCGGGATCCAGCCGCCGGATCAGCGACTCGACCCAGCCCCAATGCGCCCCATACCCGGCCCGGCGCGCCAACGCGGCAATATCCGCAGCCGTGCGCACCGGCCTGACCGATGCGGCAACAGGCTTGGCACTCCGCACAGCACGCGGCTTGGCTGACTTGGGCGGCATCGCAGGAAGCCCTCTTCTGACGCCGTTAGCCAATGCCAAGCCCGCGCCGCGGTCAACCCCGTCCGGAGCCCTCGAAGAAATCGCGCACCTTGGCAAAGAACCCTTCGGTCTCCGGGCTGCTCTTGCTGTTGCCCTGCGCCTCGGCCTCGAACTGCTCCAGCAGCTCGCGCTGCTTCTTGCTCAACTGCTGCGGGGTCTCCACCGCAACCTGAATGAACATGTCGCCGCGCTGGTTACTGCGCATCACCGAGAAGCCCTTGCCGCGCAGCCGGAACTGCTCGCCGGTCTGCGTGCCCGCGGGGATCTTCACCCGGGTTCGCGTGCCATCGATCACCGGCACCTCGACCTCGCCACCCAGCGCCGCCTGCGTCATCCGCAACGGCACCCGGCAGAACACATTCGCCCCGTCGCGCTGGAAGATGGCATGCGCGCGTATCGAGACATGCACATACAGGTCTCCCGGCGGCGCCCCAGGCCCGCCAGCCTCGCCCTCGCCCGCCAACCGGATGCGCGTGCCGTCCTCGATCCCCGCCGGAATCGCCACCGACAGCGTGCGCTCGCGCTGCGTGGTGCCGGACCCCCGACAGATCTTGCACGGGTTTTTGATCACCCGCCCCGAACCGCCGCACGTCGGACACGCCCGCTCGATCAGGAAGAACCCCTGCTGCGCCCGCACCTTGCCGGCACCGCCACAGGTGCCGCAGGTATCGCTGGCCCGATCGCGCCCCTCGGCGCCGCTGCCCGAACACGCCTCGCAAGACACCCGGGTCGCCACCCGGATATTCTGCTTGGTGCCGGTAAACGCCTCGGTCAGGTCGATCTCAACCCCGGCGCGGATATCGTTGCCGCCGCGCGGCCCGCTGCGGCCACGACCGCCCATGAAGTCGCCGAACATCTGGTCGAAGATATCGCCCAGCCCAGCGCCACCGGCCTCGAACCCGCCGCCCTGCGGTCCGCCGCCGCCGTTCTCGAACGCGGCGTGGCCGAACCGGTCATACGCGGCGCGCTTTTGATCGTCCTTCAGGACGTCATAAGCCTCGTTGATTTCCTTGAATTTCGCCTCGGCCTGCTTGTCCCCCGGATTGCGGTCCGGGTGATGCTGCATCGCCAGCTTGCGATAGGCCTTCTTCAGGTCATCAGCGCTCGCATCGCGGGCAACGCCAAGCAGTGCATAGAAATCTTGTTTCGCCATAGCAGCCCTCATGCGTCCGGCCGCGCAATGCGCGGCCGGGATTCATGCAAGGTTTAGAGAGAAGGCGTGGCCAAAGGAATGGCCGATCAGGCGCCCGGCTTCTTCTTCTTGTCGTCGACATCCTCGAATTCGGCGTCGACCACCTTCTCACCGGCCGGACCCTGCGCCGGCGCTTCGGACGCTGCCTGCGCTTTGTACATCGCCTCGCCGATCTTCATCGCGACCTGGCTCAGCCGCTCCGTCGCCGCCTTCAGCGCCTCGGCATCGCCGCTGTCGAGCTTCGCCCGCGCATCGGTGATCGCCGCCTCGGCCTCAGTCTTGTCGTCGGCCGCGACCTTGCCTTCATTGTCCTTCAGCGTCTTCTCAAGCTGGTGCACCATGCCTTCGGTATGGTTGCGCGCCTCGACCGCTTCGCGCCGCTTCTTGTCGGCCTCTGCATTGGCCTCGGCCTCACGCACCATCTTCTGGATGTCGGCGTCCGACAGCCCGCCGCTGGCCTGGATGCGGATCTGCTGCTCCTTGCCGGTGGCCTTGTCCTTCGCCTGCACCGAGACGATGCCGTTGGCGTCGATGTCGAACGTCACCTCAATCTGCGGCACGCCACGCGGCGCGGCGGGAATGCCCTGCAGGTCGAAATTGCCCAGCAGCTTGTTGTCGGCCGCCATTTCGCGCTCGCCCTGGTAGACCTTGATGGTTACCGCGGTCTGCCCGTCATCGGCGGTCGAGAACACCTGGCTCTTCTTGGTCGGGATCGTCGTGTTGCGCTCGATCAGCCGGGTGAACACCCCGCCCAGCGTCTCGATGCCCAGGCTCAGCGGCGTCACGTCCAGCAGCAGCACGTCCTTGACGTCGCCTTTCAGCACCGCGCCCTGCACCGCCGCACCGATCGCCACGACCTCGTCGGGGTTCACGTTGCGCGCCGGGTCACGGCCGAAGAAGCTCTTCACCGCCTCGATCACCTTCGGCATGCGCGTCATGCCGCCGACCAGGATCACTTCTTCGATCTCGCCCGCCGTCACCCCGGCATCCTTCAGCGCCGCCTTGCACGGCTCCAGCGTCCGGGTGATCAGGTCGTCAACCAGGCTCTCCAGCTTCGCCCGCGACAGCTTCAGCACCATGTGCTTCGGCCCCGACGCATCGGCGGTGATGAACGGCAGGTTGATCTCGGTCTCCTTGGAGGACGACAGCTCGATCTTCGCTTTCTCGGCGGCTTCCTTCAGCCGCTGCAGCGCGAGTTTGTCCTTGCGCAGGTCGATCCCGTTATCCTTCTTGAACTCGTCCGCCAGGTAATCGATCACCCGCAGGTCGAAATCCTCGCCGCCCAGGAACGTGTCGCCGTTGGTGGACTTCACCTCGAACACGCCATCGCCGATCTCGAGCACGGAAATATCGAAGGTGCCGCCACCAAGGTCATAAACCGCGATGACGCCC
>CAIRTN010000293.1 GCA_903881515.1 uncultured Rhodospirillales bacterium
CCTCCGAGACGGTAACGGGTTGCTGAACAAGGCAGGTCAGGGTTTTGCCATCACGTGCCAATGTGCTTCGCAGACAGCCCGACTCAACACCGGGAGCACTGTTTCTGAGTTGTGGATCGGCGACGGGGTCACTCGCTGGCGCGTGTTCACATTCGGGCGCATCCGTAGCATCCGGGGGTGACGCCCGGATTGGGTCGAGGCTCCGGCCGTCTGCTCGAAGCAGCGAGTGTAAAGCTGGCGCGCCGGTGGGAACCTAGGGCAATTCACCGGCCAGGAAGCGCGCCACTGGGCCAAGCGAATTCTCCGGATCCTCCTCGAAAGGCACATGGCCAAGATTGGGTAAGCGTATCAGCATCGCGTGGGGCATGTTTCGCAGGTAGTCCGACGCGTTGCTGATGGGGATCATGGCGTCGTTTTCGCCCCAGAGGAGCAGCGTTGCGGCCTGAATGCGGGCCAAAGCCGGGGTGGGGTCGCGCAGGATCACCTGGCCCATCCGCGCCAGGATCGCGCGCCGCACTCCCGGCGCCAGCATCATGTCGTGATAACGGGTCAGTGTCTCCTCGCTCAAGGCCGCCGGGCGCGCATAGGCCGCGGCCAGATTGGCGCGCAGCAGTCCGCGCGGTGCGACGTAGGGCAATGCCCGCATCATCAGGGGCGGCTTTGTCACTTCGTCGTATGCGAACCCCGGGCTGGCGAACCCGTCGGGGGAAATCAACACCAATCGCCTGACCCGGTCAGGGTTCCGCGCGGCAAAATTCCACACGATGCGGCCACCCAAGGAATTGCCGATCAGGCTGGCGCGGTCGACGCCTAGTAGGTCCATCAGGTCAGTCAGAATCTGCATTGCTCGGGCGTCGGTGTAGTCGCCGGTCGGGTCGGCACCGGTAAGGCCAAAGCCTGGGAGGTCGTACCGGATCACCCGGAACCGCGTCGATAAGGCTCTCGCCCAGGGCTCCCAAGTGTCCAGGCTGCTGCCGAAACCATGCAGCAGAATCACCACCGGCGCGTCGCGTGGGCCGGTGTCACGCACGCGCAGCCGCACCCCGTCGACGGTGCGATAGTCGCCTGGATAGGTTGCCTCCAGCGTGGCTCGGGGCTTGTCGGGGGTGTACAGCCAGAGCGCCATCGTGACGATTGCCAGGGCAGCTATGCCCGTCATCCAGGCCAGGATCATCGGCACCATTTTCTTGCTCCTGGCCAAATCGCGATTGAGATTTGCTGTCATCTCGTTGCGGCACCTCTCAGAATACGGCGTGGTCTCCACGTTCCGCCGTGACGGCACCGGCCAGAATAGCGCGGTAGTAGTCAAAGAGGGTCTGTGTGCCTGTCGCGGGCGTGGCGGCCGCATCGTATCGGCCGGTCTGCGGGGCCCACACCAGCATGGACTCAGTCGCGTAATAGCGGCCGATCCGCGCCAGCTCGGCCTTTGTAGCCAGCGACGGCACGATACGCCCAAGCACGGCGAGGACTACAACAATAACGTCGAGCAAGGCCACGGGCACGGACTGAAACCGCGGCGGGCGGCCAAGCATCGCGAACAGTGCCTCGCCTTGCTGGCGCGGCGTAATCGCTTCACCCGGTCCGCCAATTGGCAGGATGCGGTTCCACCGGCTCTCATCCTCCAGGCAGCCAGCGATGAAATCAGCCAGATCATCGTCGCTGATCGGCTTACAGGCGGTCAGGGTCCCGTCGCCGAACACCAGAAACGGGCGCCCTTGTCGCACGCGTTCGATCTGGCCCGAGAGCGATTTGAAGAACGCCGTTGGCCGCACGATCGAGTACCGCAGGCCGGATTCGATCAGCGCTGCCTCAAAGGCCAGCTTGGCCTGCTGAAAGGCGAGGAGCGGCTTTTGCACGCAGATGGCGGAAAGCAGCACGAAATGTCCGGCACCAGCCTGCTGCGCCGCGCTCAGCACGTTCATGTGGGCGCGATGGTCGATCGCCCAGGCGTCCTTGGGCGTGCCCGTGCGCGAGGCCATGCACGACACAACCGCGTCGAACCGCTCGCCTGCGAAGCTGTCGCGGAACAGTGACACGGGATCGGTGGGATCAACGACCTTCACCGTGGCCCCTGCAGGCAGCTTAGCGTTGTTTGCGGACGGACGCGCTTCGTTGATGCCAGCACGCGCCCTGACGAAGCAAACGACCTCGTGTCCGCGCCGCACCAGCGCCGCGGCCGTCGCGCGACCAATGGTGCCTGTGGCTCCCAGTAAACACACGCGCTGGCGCCTCAGCGCGCCAGGGGGGGCCGGCGCCGCTGCTGACGCCTGGACGCGCGTATGATCAGGTTGCGTCGCAACGACGTGATCGTTCGTCACAGTATCCCCGTCGACCTAGACCGCGAGCCGGCTGCGCAGCAGGTCCATCATCGGACGGATGCTCTCCAAGGTCTCCAACTTCTCCACCTGGGCGAGTACCTCGTGCGCTGACGGCCCGGCAATTACCCCCTCCGTGCAGCCGAAAAACTTGCCGAGGCGCTGCTCGCGCGTCAGCGGAAAACCGACAAAGCCGGAGAGATCCTTCAGGAACCTGGTCACCACGCTGCCATCGGCCAGCGTGATGGCAACCTCGACGTACATCTGCGCGAAGTCCTTCGGAATCGTCGGATCGACCGCGAGCTCGGTGCGCGACAGCATGTCCACCATGTCGGGGGCGAAGCGGCGCTCGTTGGAGAAGCTGGCGACGGTGACCTTGCCGTCGAGCAGCGCTACGGCCGTGGTGTATTGCACCGAGAACTTGCCATCCAGCCCGGAGGCTGGGTTCGGCCGGTTCACATAATCGAAGGCAGGGAAGCGGATTTTCACGCCGCGGATGCGTTCAGCGGAGAGGTTGTGTTCGGCCCGCAAGGCGAGTGCGGCGTCGATACCGCGATGCGTGAAGTAGTTTGACGGGTATTTCTTGAAGCCGACGCCGGGATCGACCATGCGGAACGGATTGCCAAATCCGTCGGTCAGGCGCTCGGGTTCCGCGATGCCGGCGCATAACGTGTCAAAGAAGCCACCTGGGCCGAACAGGTCGGGGTTCGCGGTCCAGCCCATGCTGGCCAGAATGGCGCATTCCACGCCCATGCGCGCGGCGTGACCGGAGTGCGAGGATTTGGTCATCGTGCCGGTATTGATCGACAGGCTGCCAGCACGCGAGCCCGCGGTGCCGAGCGCCATCAGCAGTTGGGTGCGGTTGAGCCCGAGCAGTTTCGCTGATCCGGCGGTGGCGCCAATCGTGCCGGTGGTGCCGGGTTTGTGGAACCCTTTGCCGGTTTCGAGACCAGTGGCCGCCAGGCGCAGGCGGCCCTGGACTTCGAAGGCGGTGACAATGGCTTCGACAATTGCCCGGCCGGAGAGATTGCGCGCCTCGGCGATGGCAAGGATCGCGGGCAGCGTCGGCGAGGTCGGGTGGTTCAGCGGATAGAATGTGTTGTCGAAATCGAGCGCGTGCGCGAGCGTGCCGTTGACGAAGGCGGCATTGGCCATCCCGGTGCGATAGCCGCCGGCGATCACTGTGCTCTCCTCGGTCCCCCCGGTGCTGCGGACATAATCGGTGACGATGCGTCCGAGACCGAGCGGCTCGTCGGCGCCGGCCAGCATCACGGCGATGCCGTCAAGTGCCACGTGCTTGGCCATTTCAACCGCGGCGGCGGGTAGGGTGTCGTAGGTCACGGCCAGGATGCAGTCGGCAAATCGCTCAGTCGTGGTCTGTGGCATTGCCTGACGTTCCCCTATTGCGTGCGTTTGCGGCAGGGGGATGATTGCGCCACAATCGATTCCGCGCCAAGGGTCGGGCAGGGGGAAACATGAGCATCGGGTCCGGCAACAATGCGCGGCCATGGCACAAGCCGGGGGCCTGGCTGGTCAATCCATCCTACTGGGATGAGGACGCTCTGGCGGCGCGGGCGGGCATGCCCGAGCGGATAAAATTCATCGATTGTACGCTGAGCGAAGGTGATGACTGCGTGGGGCATCAGTTGAACTGGAACACGCGGCTGGAACTGATCCGCCGGCTGGATGAGATCGGACTGGGCGAGATTACCATGGCGAGCCACGCCACCTTCGCTGAGGAGCGTGATCTGGTGCGCGCCTGCCGGCGGATGGGCATCCGCACGCCGCTGGTCGCCAAGGGGCCGGGGATCGTGCCGCCGCTGCGCGGTGAGCGCTGGAAAGATAAGCTGGACCAGCATCTGGCGCTCGGCTGCGATGTGATCAGCCCGATCCTGAAATGGCCGTTCGAGGACACGCTTTCGGATTTTGCCGGCACGCTGAGCAAGCAGGAGGTTGTGGACACGATCCACGCCAGCATTTCCTACCTGAAGTCCAAGGGTGTCCGGGTGGTGCCCTGGATCGTCGATGCGATGCGCACTCCGGCCGACACCGCTGCGTTGTTCTTCGCCGCGATCCGCGATGCCGGGGCGGATGGCGTCTATGTCGTCGATAGCCGCGGCAATTCCGTACCGCTGGCAACAGCCTCGTTCATCCGCCGTGTGCGCAGGGCCGTAGGGCCGGAGTGCGATGTCTACGTGCAGCATCACAATGACCTGGGCGTGGCGACGGCCAACGCGCTGGCAGCGGTGGAGGCGGGGGCGAACTGGATCGACTGTTCGGTGATCGGCATCGGCGATCGCGGTGGCTGCGTGGCGCTGGAGGAAGCGGCGCCGCTGTTCGAGATGTATGGCATCGCAACCGGTATCAAGCTCGACGCGCTCTACGAACTCAGCCGGTTCGTGCAGAAGGCCTATGGCATCGACCTGCCGCCATGGAAGCCGATCGTCGGCGAGAACTGGAACAAGGAAGAAGGCGCCGGACACCTGGAAGGTTCCGATGCGGCGGAGGCCACGATCGGCATTCATCCGCGCATTGTCGGGCGGGAGTTCGAGGGGGTCATCGGCGGCAAGATCCTGTTCGGGCGCGAGCGCAGCAGCGCGATGACCGATGATCCGGTGTTCCTGCGTGAGCTGCTCGCTTCCTGGCAGATGGACGCAAGCGAAGCGCAGTTCCAGATGATCATCGGCCGGGCGCGGGCCGCGGTGGCGACGTCGTATGGCCGGTTTTACATTACCATCGATGAGTTTCGCGCCATCGCCGAGGGTGTGTGCGCGCCGGAGTAGGGGGGATGGGGATGGTCAAGGTTCTGGCGGTCTTTCTGGCTTTGATCGGCGTGGCCCAGGCGCAGGAATGGCCAAGGCGGCCGCTGACGCTGGTGGTGCCATTCGACACCGGCGGCAGTGTGGATCGCCTCGCGCGGGGGTTGGCGACCTATCTGCCAAAGGAGTTGGGCAAGCCGGTGACGGTGGTGGACCGGCCCGGGGCCGGAGGGCAGATCGGCACTAACTGGTTCCTATCGCAGCCGGATGATGGCTACACGCTGATGGTGACGCCGGCGACGCCCTATCTGGCCGTGGATATCCTGGTCACGGGCGCGAAGTACAAACTCGAAGACTTCGCCTTCATCAATGCGCAGTGGACGGATTACACTCTGCTGGCCGTGCCGAAGGACCGGCCGTACCAGACGCTGGGCGCGTTGGTGGAAGCAATCCGCGCCAACCCTGGCAAACTCAGCGTGAGTGTCACCTACGGTTCGGTCGGCCATGTGACGACGCTGGTGCTTTTGCAGGCGATGGGCCTGAAGTCTGACGCGGTGCGGATCGTGACGTTCGATGGCGGCGGCGCGACCCGGCAGGCGCTGGCGGGCGGACAGGTGGATTTCTCCATCGAGCAGGCCGAGGGCGCCGAGACGATCAAGGAATTCATCCGCCCGCTGGCGGTGTTCCTGGATCACCGCGTGGCGATGTTCGATGCGCCGCCGGTGAACGAGGCGTTGAAATCCTATGGCATCACCATGCCGATCCTGAATGGTTCGGTGCGAACGCTGGTGGTGCCGGCAGGGTTCCGGGCGAAGCATACGGCCGACTACGACAAACTCGTCGCGGCCTACCGGCGGACGTTGGAGAATCCGGAGTTCAAGGCCTGGCTTGCCGGGAACCGCATGGGCGACGACTGGGTGGGGCCGGAGAAGGCGACCGAGATGGTGACCACGAATTTTGAGGTGATGCGGCAATACCAGCAACTGCTGAAGTAACGGGAAGCACCGCGGCAGGCACGCAGACTTGCACGCGGCGACACCAGAACTTCACTGTTAGCGACCGCCGTTTACCGTGGAGCGGATTTCCAGACTTCGCGAAAGCGGGGAATTTCGTCAGGAATCCAGACGTAGTTCTGCACCTCGTCGCGCATAGCCGCGAACTCAATGGAGAAGAACAGGTTGATGAATGGCAAGTCCTGCGTCATCAGCCGTTGTGCCGCGAAATACAGCTTGGTGCGTTCAGCCTGGTCGAATGTTTCGCGCGCACGGTCGAGCAGGCTGTCGACCTCGGAATTGGCATAGCGCGAGGTGTTGGCGGCAGACTTGCTGTGGAACAAGTACGTTAGCAGGCCGTCGGGGTCGGGTCGCTGGGTCCAACGTACAGGCAGGAAGTTGATGTTGCCGGCGATCAGCTGGGGATACCATTCGCTGACCGAAACCGGCTGAATGGTAACCTTAATGCCGACGGCGCGAAGGTCCTCCTGCACCAGTTGGCTTACCTGCTGGTAGAGCGCGACGGGCTGTGTGGAAATGGCGATCTCGGTATTTTCGAGTTTTGCGTCGGCGAGCAGTGCGCGGGACTTCGCTGGGTCGAAATCGTAGGATCGCAGCGCAGGGTCGAACCACCACAGGCCGGGGGGCGTGGAGCCTTCGGCGATGTCGGCCTTGCCGTTCATCACGATGTCGACCATGCGCTTGCGGTTGACCGCGTGGGCGATGGCCTCGCGGAACCGGGGATCGTTGAAGGGGGGGCGATCCCAGCGCAGTTGCAGCGACATCCAGCGGTTGCCAGGGCTGCGGGCGAGCTTGATGCCGGCGCGGTTTTCCAGTGGCCTGGCGTCAGTGGGTGACAGGGCGGCGATGAAGTCGAGCTCACGGGTCATTAGCCGGGGCACGCCGACAGCGGGGTTTTGCGTCTGGATGAAAACGATGTGGTCGAGATAGGGCTTGCCGGGCTCCCAGTAATCTGGATTTCGGTCGAGCACGATACGGCTGCCCTGGACCCATTCCTTGAAGATGAAGGGGCCGGAACCGACGGGGTGCAGGCCGAAACTGTCACCGTATTTGGTGGCGGCCGTGGGCGAGACGATGAAGCCCTCGCGCTGCGCCAGCATGCCGAGCAGACTCGGCGCCGGGGCCTTCAGGGTGATGGCGACGGTGCGGGAATCGGTGACCTCGACCGAGGCGATGAGGTCGGCAAGCTGGGTGCGCGATGGCGATTTGACGCTGGGGTCAAGCCGGTGGGCGAGGTTCCAGCGCACAGCCTCGGCATCGAGCTTGGTGCCGTCGTGGAAGGTCACCCCGTCGCGCAGATGAAACGTCAGCCGGCGCCCATCGGCGGCGAGGTCCCAGGTCTCGGCGAGTTCGGGAACGAAGCTGAAATCGGGCTTCAGGCCGACCAGCGTGTTGTAGATCAGGTATTCCGGCTGCCGCTCGGTGAAGTTGATCTGGATGGTGGGGTCGAGCGACTTGGCGTCGTCGGGCATGGCGACGTTGAGCGTACCGCCACGCATCGGGGTTTGCGCGAGACACGGGGTGACCAGCGCGAATGCGAGGGCGGCGGCGAGGCGGAGCGGCTTCATGCCTTGGGTCTCCTGTTTTTTATGGAACGTCGTCACGCAAGCAGGCCTTGAGATGACCGGACGCGACCGGGCGCATCTCTGGGACGATGCGACTGCAATCCGGCTGTGCATAGGGGCAGCGGGTGTGGAACACGCAGCCCGCGGGTGGATTGGCGGGGTTGGGGATGTCGCCTCGCAGAATGATGCGGCGGCGGCCGGCACGGGCGGCTTCGGGAACGGCGGAGACCAGGGCCTCGGTGTAGGGATGCCGCGGCGCCCGGACCAGGTCGCGCGCCGGGCCGATTTCCATAACGCGGCCGAGATAGAGCACGGCGATCCGGTCGCACAGGTGCTCCATCAGGGCGATATCGTGCGAGATCAGCAGCATGGCGAGGCCGCGGCGGGTGCGCATCTCCTCAAGCAGGTTGATGATCTGCGCCTGGATCGAGACGTCGAGCGCGGAGACTGGTTCGTCGGCGACGATGAAGCTGGGATCGACCGACAAGGCGCGGGCGATAACAACGCGCTGGCGCTGCCCGCCAGAGAGCTCGTTGGGGTGGCGATTGTAGTAGCCCGCCGGCAGGGCGACGGCTTGCAATAGCGCGCCGACCCGTTCGCGCAGTTCGGGGCCGTTGGCCATGCCTTGCAGGCGCAGCGGCTCGGCGATGGCAGCCCCGATGGTCATGGTCGGATCGAGCGAACCGATCGGGTCCTGAAACACGATCTGCGCCTGGCGGCGGAAGGGACGCAGGCCGCGGTCATGTAGAGCAGTGACATCCTGGCCGGCGAAGCTGATGCGTCCGTCGGTAGGATCCAGCAGGCGCAGAAGCAGGCGGCCGATGGTGGATTTTCCGGAGCCGGATTCCCCAGCAAGGCCGAGCACCTCGTTCGGCGCAATCGCGAGCGATACGCCGGCGACTGCCTGCACTTGCGCGCTGACGCGGCCGAACACGTCCTGACGAACCGGGAAGTGCTTGACGAGTCCCTCGGCGGCGATCAGCGGCGCAGTCATGCCACAATCTCCCGCCAACGCAGGCAGCAGACCTGATGGCCGGGCGCACATGCTTCCGGCTCCGGTGTGCCGCTGTCGCAGCGCCCGGGCTGGGAATGGGCGCAACGCGGATGGAAGGCGCAGCCCGGCGGCAGGTGCGCAGGATTGGGCACGTTGCCCGGGATCGGCTCGATACGAACCGGCGTCTCTGCGAACAGGCGGGGTCGCGAGCGCATGAGGCCGGCCGTGTAAGGCATGCGGGGCGCGCCGAATACCGCTTCGGTGGGCCCGGATTCCACAATCCGGCCGGCGTACATCACCAGCACGCGGTCGGCGATCTCGCGCACGAGGCCGAGATCGTGGGTGATGAACAGCACCGCCATGCCGGTCTCGGCGCGCAGTTGGCGCAGTTGGTCGATGATCTGTGCCTGAATGGTCGCATCGAGGGCGGTCGTCGGCTCGTCGGCGATCAGCAGCCGGGGCTGACAGGACAGGGCGATGGCGATCATCACCCGTTGGCGCTGACCTCCGGAAAGCTGGTGCGGATAGGCGGAGAGGCAGGCCTCAGGATTGGCGATGGCGACACTGCGCAGCAGGCGCAACGCCTCGGTGCGCAAAGCGGCCTGCGGCATCGGGCGGTGCACAGCGAGCGCCTCGGTGATCTGCGCACCGATCCTGTAGATCGGATCGAGCGAGGCCATAGGCTCCTGGAAGATCATCGCCAGATCGTTGCCGCGGATGGCGCGGAGGCGGCGCTCCGGCAGCGTCAGCAGGTCGCAGGTCTCGCCGTTCTTGCGGGAGAGGTGGATGCTGCCCTCGACAGAGGCGCTGCGTCCGAGCAGACCCATGAGCGACAGCGCAACGGTCGACTTGCCAGAGCCGGATTCACCGACGAGGGCGACGACCTCGCCGGCAGCTATACTGAAGGAGAGGCGGTGCACCACGCGGGTTGCCCCGAATCCGATGGTCAAATGCTGCGTAGCGATCACGTCAACCACGGGTGCCGGAACCGAGCAGGTAAAACCCGAGCACCGTGATGCCGACGGCTGCACTTGGGGCGAGGCCCATCGCCGGGTTGATGCTGAGATAGTCAAGACCGGTGCGTACCATGCCGCCCCAGTCGGGGGAGGGCGGCGGAATGCCGAGGCCCAAAAAGCTCAGCGAGGACGAGGTGAAGATCGCATAGGCCACCGTGAGGGCGAACTGCGCCGCAATGACGCCGGCGACATTGGGCAGGATATGCATCGGCACGATCCACACCGCATCCGCCCCGGCTGCGCGCGCGGCCTCTACGAACAAGGCCTCGCGGATCAGGAAGGCCTGGCCGCGCACTAGGCGCGCGACGCGCGGCCAACTGACGAAGCCGAGGATCAGCACAATGTTAAGCACGCTGGGGCCAGTCACCGCGGTGATTAGCAATGCGAGCACGAGGCCCGGTAGGGCAATGCAAAGGTTCATCACCTGCGTGGCCCACAGGTCGACCCGCCCGCCGCAATAGCCGGCGAGCAGACCGGCCGGCACGCCGATCACGCAGGCGACAAACGCGGCACCGACGCCGATCACCAGCGAGGCCCGCCCGCCATGCAGCACGCGGCTGAGCACGTCTCGGCCGAGATCGTCGGTACCGAACCAGTGCGCGGCATCGGGCGGCGCAAGAAAGAACACCCCGGTCTGGGTCGGGGCATAGGCGGTGAGCAGCGGCGCGAAAAGCGCCGCAAAAGTGACCGCCAGAATGAGGACGAGCCCGCAGGCGCGACGCGTCATCGGATGCGTACCTGCGGGTTTGCCGCGGCGTACAGTGCGTCGGCTGCTGCGTTGGCGATGACGACGCTGAACACCACGATCATGCCGATGGCGAGCACGACGGGGTAGTCGCGCGACAGGATGGAATCGACCAGCAGGCTGCCGATCCCGGGGATGGAGAACAGCGATTCCGTCACCACCGCGCCGCCCACCAGCTGCCCCATGCTAAGACCGATCGTTGTGATCACCGGCAGCAGGGCGTTCGGCATGGTGTGCCGCCAGGAGACCTGTTGGTCGGACAGACCCTTGGCCTTCACGGCGCGGATGAACAGCCGCCGTGCGACAGCGTCGTATTCGGCGCGGAACACCAGGGTCAGCGAACCATAGTAGTAGGCCGAGAGCGTCAGCACCGGCAGCAGGATATGCGTCGCGTGGTCCGGCACCCCATTCGACCAGGCCGACCATCCCACCGAGGGCAGCCACTCGAGCGTGACGCACAGCAGATAGATCAGGCCGAGGCCAAGCACGAAGTTCGGCAGGGTGATGCCGATGACGGCGAGCAAGGTGGCGAGCGGGCGGATCAGCGCGCGCGCGCCGGTCAGGCTGTTCAGTACGATGGCGGCGATGGTGGCAAGCACCAGCGCAAGCAGGCCGATCTCCAACGTCACGGGTAGGCGCGGTAGCACCGCCTCCACGACGCTTTGGTGGGTGACGTAGGAGCGGCCGAGATCGCCGCGCAGCGCGTGGCCCATCCAATCTAGATATTGCGTGGCAATCGGCCGGTCGAAGCCAAGGCGGGCGTTCAACTCGGCGATGGATTGCGCCGTGGCGTCGCGCCCCAGCATCAGGGCGGCAGGGCTGCCGATCAGGCCGGCGAGGCTGGCGAACAGCAGCGCGGTGATGACGATTCCGCCGGGGATCGCCCAAACCAACCGCCGCGCCAGAATTGCCAGCACGCCGTCAGCCGGTCCGCAGGTGGCGGCGCAGGAAGGCGCACGGCAGATCGTACTCCGCCGCCGCATCGGGCCCGGAGAAGCGGGCCCGCACGAAGCCGTGGATCATCCGCTCGGCACAGCGCAGCGTGACGTCGTTGCCGGCGGCGCGCAGGCGTTCGGCATAGGCGGGGCTATCGTCGGCCAAGCAGTCGATCTGCGCATAATGCACAAAGGCCGGCGGGAGGTTGGCGAGGTCGGCGGCCTTCAGCGGTGCGGCGTAGCCGTTCGCGGTCGGGCGGCTGGTGCCGAGATACAGGCTCCAGGCGCGGTCGATCCCCTCGGCACGCACCGGCGCCTCGGCGTATTTCGTGTAGCTCTCCGAGCTCATGTCGTCGGTCAGGCAGGGGTAGACCAGCACCTGGGCGGCGATGGCCGGGCCGCCGCGGTCGCGCGCCATCAGGCAGACGGCGGCGGCCATGTTGCCGCCGGCGCTGTCGCCCCAGACGCCGATCCGCGCGGGATCGATGCCGAGCGCGGCGGCGTGGCTGGCGAGGTGCCGGATCACGGCGTAACAATCCTCCACCCCGGCGGGGAAGGGATTATCCGGCGCGAGACGGTATTCAACCCCGATCGCGATGGCGCCAACCTGGTCGGCGATGCCCCAGGCGATCGGGTCACCGCTGTCGAGGCTGCCTTTGATGAAGGCGCCGCCATGCAGATAGACAACGCAGGGCGCGGGATGCGGCAAGCCGGCCGGGCGGTAGAACCGCACCATGATCCGCCCGTCGGTCCCGGCGCCGGGGCAGGCGAGCGGCATGTCGCCCACCAGCATACCGGGCGGATACGGGCGTTGCATCGAGGCGGCGTAGTTGTTCCATCCGGCGCGCAGTGTCTCGCTGGCGTTTCCGCTGGGCAGTGCGTCCTTGGCCGCCAGCAGGTCGGCCATGTCGGGATGGAAATCGAACTGCGGCGCGGACATCGCGGCTTCCTTCAATAGCGGCCATAGCCGGCCTGGGCGCGGGAGCGTTCGGAAGTCGGCGCCCAGGTCTGCATCTCCAGCGCGTAGAGATGGCGGTAATCGCGCGGGTCGACATCGGTGCCCGTGCGATACGCAACGGCGACACGCTCCGGCCAATCGGTTGCGCCCACGGGGGCTACAACCGGCGTGGCGGGAGCAGCGGCGAGCGCCAGGCTGCCTGCCTCTGCCGTCAGATCGGCATCGCGCAGACAGGCTGGCAGCGCGTCGGGCAGTTGGGTGCCGAGGGCGCCGCTGAAAAACACCGGCCCCTCCGGCGTCGGGACGGTGGCGACCCAGCCGTCAGGGAGCACCGGGTCGATC
>CAIRTN010000294.1 GCA_903881515.1 uncultured Rhodospirillales bacterium
CTGGCCCCCTACGACCAGCTCGGCGATTTCGCCGAACACATGGCCATCGGCGTCGGCATCCGCGAAATCACCCCCACCCAGGCCGCCGCCCTCGTCCCCGCGCTCCGCCCCGGCTACGCCGCCGCCGCCGCGATGGAAGACGACACGTTCGACATGGACGTCGCCGCCCTGCACCAGGGCTTCCTGCGCCAGCTCCGCGCCCGTGGCGGCAAACTCGCCCTGCGCTCGCGCTCGATGCGCATCGCCCGCACCGGCGGGCTATGGGAAGTCGAAGTCACCGGCGGCGACGTGATCCGCGCCCCCATCCTGGTCGACGCCGCCGGCGCCTGGGGCGACGAAGTCGCCATCCAGGCCGGCGTCGCCCCGATCGGCCTCGCCCCCAAGCGCCGCACCGGCGTGATCATCGACCCCGCCCCCTGGATGCCCGCCGACTGGCCGATGATGATGGACGCCGCCGGCACCTGGTACGCCCGCGTCGAGGCCCGCACCCGCATGATGGTCTCTCCGGTCGACGAAACCCCGATGCCCCCGCAGGACATCCAGCCCGACGAGCTCGATGTCGCCATCGCCATCGACCGCATGCAACAGGCGCTGAACATCGACGTCAAACGCGTCGAACGCAGCTGGGCCGGCCTGCGCAGCTTCACCCCCGACGGCAGCCTCTGCTTCGGCTGGGATGCCACCCAGGAAGGCTTCTTCTGGGCCATCGGCCAGGGCGGCTACGGCATCCAGACCTCGCCCGCCGCCGGCCAATTGATCGCCGACCTCGTCTTGGGCCGTGATCCCGGCGCCGCACGTGATATCGTTGCCGCCATAGACCCCAAACGTTTCGCTAAGGTGTAGCCGATGTCGATCCATGCCGCGCTGACGCACCGCACGTCCTATCGCTACGACCGCGCCGTCTCCCTCGGCCCGCAGACCATCCGCCTGCGCCCCGCGCCGCATGCCCGCACGCCGATCCTGTCCTATTCGCTCACCGTCACCCCGCAGCCGCATTTCCTGAACTGGCAGCAGGACCCGCAGGGCAATTTCCTCGCCCGCGTCGTGTTCCCCGAAAAGGTGACGCATTTCGAGGTCGCGGTGGATCTCGTCGCCGACATGGCGACCATCAACCCGTTCGACTTCTTCCTTGAGCCCGAAGCCGAAACCTGGCCCTTCGCCTACGACCCGATCCTGGAATACGAGCTCGCCCCGTTCCGCCGGCTCGACCCGCCGGGCCCGCTGCTGACCGCCATGCTGGCCGAAGTGCCGCGCGAAGAAATGCGCACCGTCGACAAGCTGGTGGCGCTGAACCAGCTGGTGCAGAGCCGGATTTCCTACATCGTGCGCATGGAACCCGGCGTCTGGACACCGGATCAGACGCTGGCCGAAGGCCGCGGCTCCTGCCGCGATTCCGCCTGGCTGCTGGTGCAGCTCGCCCGCCAGCTCGGCCTCGCCGCCCGCTTCGTCTCCGGCTACCTGATCCAGCTCGTCGCCGACGTGAAACCGCTGGAAGGCCCCGAAGGCCCCAGCGCCGATTTCACCGACCTGCACGCCTGGGCCGAAATCTACCTGCCCGGCGCCGGCTGGATCGGGCTCGATGCCACCTCCGGCCTGATGGCCGGCGAAGGTCATATCCCGCTCGCCGCCACGCCCGACCCGCAATCCGCCGCCCCGATCGACGGCCGCATGGAAAAGGCCGAGGTCGAATTCGGCTTCGAGATGGCGGTCACCCGCATCGCCGAAACCCCGCGCGTCACCAAGCCCTACACCCCCGCCACCTGGGCCGCCATCGAACGCACCGGTGCGGCGGTCGATCGCAACCTCACCGCGGCCGACATGCGCATGACCATGGGCGGCGAGCCCACCTTCGTCGCCGCCTCCGATTTCGAAGCCCCGGAGTGGAACACCGACGCCCTCGGTCCCACCAAGCGCGGCTTCGCAGGCCGACTGATCCGCCGCCTCGCCCCGCTCTGGGCGCCCGGTGCCGCGCTGCATTACGGCATGGGCAAGCAATACCCCGGCGAACAGCTCCCCCGCTGGGCGCTCTCGGCTCATTGGCGCCGCGACGGCGAACCGGTCTGGACCGACCCTGCCCTGCTCGCCGATCCCGACCTCGGCAAAGGCACCGCCGACACCGCCGAAGCCGCCCGCTTCGCGACATGCCTGGCCGAACGCCTGCAGGTCGATCCCGGCCTGGTGATGCCCGCTTACGAGGACGTGCATTACTACCTCTGGCGCGAGAAGAAGCTGCCCGCCAACGTGCTGGCCGAGGACGCCAAACTGGCCGACCCGCTGGAACGCGCCCGCCTCGCCCGCATTTTCTCAGGCGGCCTCGCCTCGCCCGTCGGCTCGGTGCTGCCACTGCGTCGCGTGCTCGACGGCGGAAACCGCCGCTGGCAGTCCGGCAAATGGTTCTTCCGCGACGGCGCGCTCTGCCTGATCCCCGGCGACAGCCCGATCGGCCTGCGCCTGCCGCTGGAAAGCCTGCCCTGGGCCGATGCCGACAGCATCGAACAGCCCTACGAGCGCGACCCGTTCGACCGCCGCGACGCCCTGCCGCAGCCTGCCCTGCGTCGCCGGCGCGAAGTCGCCGGCACGCCGATCGCCGATTTCCGTCCCGCCGCTCAGCCCCTGCCCGAGATCGGCCGCGGCGAACCCGGCGTGGTCCGCACCGCGATGACCATCGAAGCCCGCGACGGCGCGCTCTACATCTTCTGCCCGCCGCTCACCGCCGCCGAGGACTGGCTCGACCTGATCGCCGCCATCGAGGCCACATCAGCCGATCTCGGCCGCCCCGTCGTGCTGGAAGGCTACCTGCCGCCGTTCGACCCGCGCTTGCAGAACTTCTCTGTCACCCCCGACCCCGGCGTGATCGAGGTCAACGTGCATCCCGCCGACACCTGGGCTGAGATGACCACCCGCACCGCCCAGCTCTACGACGAAGCCCGCAAGGTCGGCCTCGCCACCGAGAAATTCCTCGTCGACGGCCGCCATGTCGGGACCGGCGGCGGCAATCACGTCGTTCTGGGTGGCGAGTCGCCTCCGGATTCCCCGTTTCTGCGACGTCCGGACCTGTTGCGCAGCATCCTGACCTATTGGCAACGCCATCCCTCGCTGTC
>CAIRTN010000295.1 GCA_903881515.1 uncultured Rhodospirillales bacterium
ATATTAGAAGCAAAAAGTACCTCGACACCAAGTTCGAAGTTTGGAAGAAGGATGGAGGCCGCAGAGCGGAGCGCTGCACTATCAGAAGCGATCAACGTATACAGCATCTATGCCCCTCGTTATCCGTACCGCTGCGTCTCAAAAGATCAAGTTTCGCAACTATTCTTTTCATTAACATAAGTTAACACCATAGTATTTTTGTGTCAATAATGAATCACCAATTCGTGAACCAATGTAGCTTGTTTGTAAGACCGTTGACGACTCACGGAGCGTTCGTGGTGACTCCCGGCCGCACCGCGCCGCTGGGCCGGCGCAGTGCCGAAAATATCCCCAGCGCCTGTTCGACTTCCCGGTCCGGCAGGTCCACCGCCAGCATCTGTGCCGCACTGCCACGCTCACCGGCCATCGCCAGCACCGCAGCCATGTCGTGGCGGACCTTCGCCGTCGCATTCGGAGCCTGGGCGAGCGGCCGCAGCAAGGGAATCGCCTCGGCCGACTGCCCGGACAGTCCGAGCGACAATGCCAAGTTTACAGCGGCGGCCTGCATCGCCGGCGCCAGAGCCAACGCCCGGCGATAGGCGAGCTGCGCCTCACCGTGACGGTTTTGCAAATCGCGCGCGATACCCAGATTATTCGCTGCCGCTGCGTTGGCCGGGTCGGCGTCGAGCACGGCGGTGAACAACCGTTCAGCCTCGGCCGCATCGGTGGCCATCAGTGCCCGGCCGAGTCCGAGTCGCGCCCCTTTCGATGCCGGATCCAGCGCGATGACCCGGCGGTAGATCGGCGCCGCCTCGGCGCCGCGGTCGAGCGCAACCAGCGCGTCGGCGCGCAGCAGCAGGGCGGCGGGATCGGATGGAGCGGCATTCAACATCGTGTCGGTCATCTGCAACGCCAGTTCAGCGCCGCCGCTGGCCAGCGTGGCGCGCCCGACCGTCACCCCCGAGTCGGCCGTGGCAACACGGTTGGCAGGGGCACCGCAGGCGGCGAGCAGCAGCAGCAGGGTCAGCGAAAGCGGACGCATGGGGTCACCCGAAATTATGGATCAGTTGGATCACGGCAGGCCCACCCACGATGATGAATACGCAGGGCAGGATGAAGATGATCATCGGCACGGTGAGCAGGATCGGCAGCCGCGCTGCCTTCTCCTCGAACCGGGTCAAGGTTTCCTGTCGCATCTCGTGCGACAGCGAGCGCAGCGCCTCCGACAGCGGTGTGCCGTATTGCAGGGTCTGCACCAGGGTGGAGGTCAGCCGCCGCAGACTCTCGATGCCGGTGCGGGTGCCCAGGTTGAGCAGGGCCACCCGGCTGTCAGCGATGATTTGTAATTCGGTCGCGGTCTGGCCGACTTCCCAGGCGAGTTCGGGATACATGTGCCGGATCTCAAGCTCGACCCGGATCAGTCCGGGTTGCAGCGCCAGGCCGGATTGCGCGCAGATCAGCAGGAGATCAAGCATGTCCGGGATGCCGCCTTCGACGGCAGCGATGTAGCGCCCGCGCAACCGGCGCAACACCGTATCAGGTCCGAGCAGGCCGGCGATACCGCCGATCAAAGCCATTGTATTGGAGGTATCGCCATCGAGATCGAAACTGCCGGCGAGCAGGAAGCTCATAGCCGGCAGGCCGACGGTGGCGACGATCTTCATTCCGACGAACAGACCCAGGCCGTTGCGCGGCGATACGCCGGAGCCAGCCAGGGTCTGTTCGAATTCCTTCATCGTGCCGCGCGACAACAGACCGCTGCGCGCAATCAACCCGCCGATGGTACCGATCATGGCGGCCATCGGCGCGATGATCGATTTCAGCTCAAATTTCTGCCGCGTCTTGCGGGTGGCGGTGCCACGCAGCCGCGCGCCAATACGCTCCTCGACATCGACGATATGCAGCAGGCCCCAGGCTGATACCACAATCAGCATAGCCGAGATCGCAGTCAGGATGAGTTCCACAGCGCCCATCAGGCAAGGCTCCGGCTGATGATCGTGCGCATGATCAGCACGCCCACGATCAGGGAGGCCGCCGCGAGGCCAAGCAGTTTCTGGCCCAGCGGGTCGGTGAACAACAGGCTGATATAAGCTTCGTTCAACAGATACATGCCGCCACCGGACAGAAATGGCAGTGCGATCAGCACGCCGGCACTGGTCTTCGCCTGGCTCGCCATCGCCAACCCCTTGTTGCGCAGAGCGAGCCGGCGGCGGATGACGTCGGCGAGGCCTTCCAGCGTTTCGCTGAGGCTGCCGCCGGCGGTGCTTTGCAAGGTGATCGTGGTGGCGAAGAAGCGGTATTCGGCCAAACCGGTGCGTTCGGCCATCGCTTTGATCGCGTCCTCGATCGTCGCTCCGATCGCCAGATCACCTGCCAGCCGGTTGAACTCGCTGCATGTCGGCTCGGGTGCCTCGTGGCCGACGACGCGGATGGCTTCACTGACCGGGATGCCGACACGCACCGATCGCACAATCATCGACAGCGCGTCGGGGAACTGCTTGACCAGCACACGGGTGAAACGCTCGTCCATTGAACTGAACGCCGAACGCGACAGCAGCACCCAGACAACCGGCGTGCCCAGCAGCGAGAGGTTGCCGAGCACACCCGAGGTCAACATGGTCAGGCCACGGGCTGCGATCAGCGTCAGCAGCAGCACCATCCAGGGACGCAGCTTGTAATGTGCCGTGCGGTCGGGATCGAAGCCGAATTGCGCCGCAATCCGCTGGCTCGCTGACATCTTGTTGGTGACCGCAGCGCGGGAAATCGACAGCGAGATCGGCCGCGCACGTCGGTTCTCGTTGCGCGAGACCGCACCGAGACGGTCATTGACCCGCTTCTTCTGTTCCTCGGCGCGCAGCACCAGCACTGCCATCACCACCATGCCGACCGCAAGCGCCACGGCGGCGGCCAGCAAGGGCCAGTGTTCGCTCACCACTGCGGCTCCAGGGTCTCGTTCACCGCTTCCTCGAGCGCCTGCTGCCAGGCCCGCTCCACACCGAAATAGGCAAGCTGCTGCGAGAAGCTCGGCCGCGCCCGGCTAACCAGATAACGGCCCTGAATCCGCCCCGTCGGACTTTCGCCCGAGATCTCGAAGCGGAAGATATCGTTCAGGGTGATGATATCGCCTTCCATACCGCAGACGTCGGTGATCTGGGTCACCCGCCGGCCGCCGTCACGGTGACGTTCAACCTGGATAATCAGGTTCACCGCACCGATGATCTGGGTGCGGATCGCTTTAGAGGGCAAGCCCATCTGCCCCATCTGCACCATGTTCTCGATGCGGATCACCGCGTCACGCGTGGTGTTGGCGTGAATAGTGGACATGCTGCCGTCATGGCCGGTGTTCATCGCCTGCAGCATGTCGAACGCTTCGCCGCCACGGACCTCGCCGATGATGATGCGGTCTGGGCGCATCCGCAGCGCGTTACGTACAAGGTCGCGCTGGGTCACCTCGCCCTTGCCTTCCAGGCTCAGCGGGCGGGTTTCCAGACGGACCACGTGCGGCTGTTGCAATTGCAGTTCGGCAGCGTCCTCGACGGTGATGATGCGCTCGCTGGGATCGATCATCCGCGACATCGCGTTCATCAGCGTGGTTTTACCCGAGCCGGTGCCGCCGGAGATGATCACGTTCAACCGGGCCTTGCCGGCGATCTGCAGGATGTTGGCGACATGGCGCGACATCGCGCCGAGTTCGATCAACTTCTGAAAGCCCATCGAGCTGCGGCCGAACTTGCGGATCGACAGGCAGGGGCCGTCCAGCGCCAGCGGCGGGAAGACGATGTTGACGCGCGAGCCGTCCTTCAGGCGGGCATCGACCATCGGGCTCGACTCGTCGATGCGCCGGCCGACTGCCACCGCTATGCGCTGGCAGATGCCGGCCAGATGCTGCTCGTCGCGGAATTTCACATCTGATTGCGTGACCTTGCCGTGGCGCTCGACAAATACCCGGAACGGACCGTTGACCATGATATCGGCGATCCCGTCATCGGCCAGCAGGCGTTCGAGCGGGCCGAGGCCCAGCATGTCGTTGACCAGTTCCAGCGCCAGGCCGCGCTGCTCGCGGCCGTTCATCTGCACGCGCCGGTCGGTAGCGATTTCGGAGATCAGCCGCTCGACCTCGGTGATCAGCCGGTCCTGCGGCAGGGCGGCCACCGCGGCGGGCTCGAGACGCGCCAGGCAGAGCAGGCGCATTTCCGCCATCGCGTCTTCCGGCGTGCTGCTGCGCGGCAGGTCCTCCGCGGGAGCGGTGGTGGCGGGTTGCGGCACCGGGCGGCGGCCAAAACCGGAATTGGGAACGGCGTTCATTTAAAGAATGGCAGGCGCCAGCGGCGCGGTTTGCGGTGGATATCGGTACGCTCGACGTCGAGCGCATCATTGCCCGCGACCTGCAGGGCCAATTCGGTGATGCCGTTGCGGAACGGGCCGCGCGTGCCGGCCAACGGCTCGCCGATCGAAGTCGCCAGTTCAACCTGCTTCGGCAGATCGGGCAGTGCGACATCGACCTTCATGCCGAGCGCGTCCTCGACCTGCCGGCGGGTGAGTCCGCCGGGCATGCCGAGCCGGTTCAGCACCACCGTGGCGCGCTTGGTCTGCAGCACGCCGGGCAGCAATTGCAGCAGGCGCAACGTGTCGCGCACACAGGCCAAAGTCGGCTGCATCACCAGCACGCGCTGATGGCCGAGGTCGAGCAGATCGCGATTGAAATTGATCGGCGCGAACGGTGCATCGGCGACGATGAAGTTGTAGCGCCGGCGCAGCGCCTCCAGCAGGGTGGCCGCGGCGCCCTCGGCGTAGTTGGGGATCTCGGATAGTTCCTCGAGTCCGGCCAGCACATGCAGCCGGTCGGCCGCCGGTTGCGCGGCACGTTCGGCCAGCAGGCTGTCGATGCGGTCGGGCGCCTCAAGGGCGGCGCGCAGGCCGTGGCCTTGCGGCGCATTCAGCAGCAGGGCGGCGGTGCCGCGATGCAGATCGGCATCGAGCAGCACGGTATGCCGCCGCTTGCCGACACCGAGATACCAGGCGAGGTTCGCAGCGATCACCGAGGCGCCGACGCCGCCATGCACGCCGGTGATGCTGACCATCCGCGCACCCAGCAGCATGTTGGCCGAAGGCGACTGACCCAGCACAAGCGGGCCGAAATGCCGCGCTACGACATCGCGGGTCAGCGGTTTAGGCAGGTATTCCAGCACGCCGAGGCCGCGGGTGACCTCGCGGTAGAAATTGATGTCGTCGATGTCGCCGATCGCCAGTACGCAGACATCGGGTTCGACAATTTCGGACAGTTCGCTGAGCGCGCCGACCGGGTTGTCGCGCGCGGAAAGATCGATCAGCAGCACCCGCGGCGTGGTGGATTTGCGCATCGCGGCGATCGCGGCATGCACGCCGCCGCGGCGGATATCGACGCCTTCAGGGAGCACGTCGGACAGGCCGTCGCTGATTGCGGCCTCGGCGAGGGTATCGTTGACGAAGGCAATCAGCTGCGGCCGGTCATGGCGGGCGGCGGCATTGTCGGCGTCGGCGTGGTCAACTCCAGCGATCACTTGGGGGCCCCTCCCGGGTCGCCCCCGCCAAGGCCGGGAAGGTTCAGCCCCTGGGTGGGCGGCGGAGGCGCCGCACCACCGCCGCCGCCTCCGGCGGAGGCGCCTGGCGCGAGACCCCATTGCTTGTTCACCGCATTGGTCGCGGTGCGATAGACCGGCCCGGTGTCGCCGCGGCCACGCAGCATGTCCTGCGGATTGGCGATCTGGGCGGCGAGGTTGGCGTTCACCACCCCCTCCGGGCGCCACATGCCTTCGCGCTTGTAGGGGTCGGTCGCCTCGCACCCGGAAAACAGCAGGCTGGCGGCCATAAGCCCGGCGAGACGGAGATACTGGGTGTGGGTCATTGCATGATGAATCCTGCCTGGCCAGGCAGCCGTGCCGGCGCGGTGGCCGACGCAGCATGCCCGAGCTGGCGCAGTTGGAGGATGCGTTCGAGGTCGTTGGGCGGGGTGTAGTTGGCGCCGGCGACCTGCAGCACCGACGGATCGTCGACGGGGCGGGCGATGTAGGGGGTGACTATGATCACCAGCTCGGTCTCGTTGCGGATGAATTTATCTGACCGGAACAGCGAACCAAGCACCGGCAGTTCACCCAAGCCAGGCAATCCGGTGTCGCCCTGATCGGACGTGTCCTGCAACAGACCGGCCACCGCGAAGCTCTGGCCACTGCCGAGTTCCACCGTGGTGTCGGCACGCCGCACCGTCAGCGCCGGGATCTGGATTGTCGAGTTGCCGGCGGTCAGTGTCACCGCGCCCTGCGTGCTCAGCTGACTGACCTCGGGGGAAACTTTCAGAGTAATCCGCCCGTCCGACTGCACGGTCGGCAGGAAGGTCAGGTTCACACCGTATTTCTTGAAATCGATGGTGATCTGGCCGGCCTGCTGGCCGATCGGGATCGGAAATTCACCGCCGGCAAGGAAGCTCGCCGATTGCCCGCTCATCACCGTCAGGTTGGGCTCGGCCAGGATGCGGGCCAGATGATCTTGCGCCAGCGCATCGATCACCCCGTTGAAGCCGACGCCACGGCATTGGATTGCGATCGGCGCCGGGCAGTTCAATGTCGGGTTGTTCATAGCCAGCAGTGCTGCCGGGAAAGTGCCGAACGTGCCGATCGCGCCGAACGCCTGCCAGTTGACACCCATATTGCGCGTGACCGCGCGCGAGACCTCGGCGATGCGCACCCGCAGAGTGACCTGAAGCGGGCCGGCAACGCCGATCTGATCCTCCACCGTCTGGTTCTCGGACAGATAGCCCTTCAGGAACGACAGCGCCCGCGCGGCCTCGACGGCGTTGGCCGCCTCAACCACCGCCATCAGCCCGCGCGGCTGGGCCTCAACGCGGATACGGGTGCCGGGGATCAGACGGCGCAAGGCCGCTTGCGCATCGTTAGCCACCGACGCGGCGGGGCGGACCGAAACATCCAGCTCGGCAATGGCATTGCCGGCCTCATCGAGTGCGGCAACTGTGGTGTGCCCGACGCCGACGCCGAATATGAACAGCGTCGTCGGGCTGCCCGGACGGATCTCCACAACCTTGGGATCGGCGACGAAAACGTTGGCGGCCGGGCTGTGCAGGCTGACCAGCTTGCCAACGCCGGTCTCGAAGCTCAGCACCTGATGCTCCATGCCGAAGGCTTGCGGGGCGCCGGCAATGGCGACGGTGCGCGGCGGCACCTGACCAAAGGCGTGCGGCGGGCGCAGGGCGATGGCCATGCTGGCGGCCAGCAACAATGCGCCGGCTTGCAGCAGAGTGCTGGAAATATGAGGAGCGCGCATCAGAACCGGAACTCCCGCGATTCGCCGGAGCCGGGGTAGACCCGCATCACCCCGGTCGATTTCTTGGTGAACTGCGACGCCAGGGCACGCGAGACGTCAGAAGCGAACACCGGCGCGCTCGGCGTGCCGTTGCCGGCGGCGCTGATATCGGCCGAGCGCACGATCAGAGACAGCTTGCCTATGCGCGCGGCGACGGTCAGGCGCTGTGCCTGGTCGCTGGTGGCCTCAAGCGTCACGGTATGTCCGCCATGGCCGCCGTCGCCGGCGCGCGCGCCTTCGCCTTGGATGATCTGCTGATCAATGGCCACGACTCTTGCATTGGTCAGCACCGTCTCAGCGACGACGCGACGCCCGGCGGCAAGCCCAGCCTCCTCCAGCACCTGCGACAGGATCACGTCCACCCGGTCGCCTGGCGAGATCAGTCCTGCAGTGCCGCTGATGGCATCGGTGCCGATGGTAACTGCCAGCATGCCCTGGCCCACCACCGCGGCGAGGAAGCCATGCTCGGTCGGGCGAATCACGTCATGCGCCAGCAGGGGCTCTTCCTTCCCCAGCGAACGTTTCAGCATCGCCCCCACCAGCACGGCGCGGCCGGCGCCGTTGTCCGGGCTGGCACCGTCGGGCAGGTCGGCGCCCTTGATTTCCTTGACGATGATATCCTCTGGCTTCAGCAACGCGCCGGCGCGCAGCGGCACCGCGGCGACCAGGATCTGCACTGGGCCGGTCGGGCGCACCACGGTTGCTGCGGCAGCGTCATGGCCAGCGGGACGCAGAGTGATCCAGGTCACTGTGCCAAGGCCGGCGAGGCCGATAGCCATCATGACGAACAGGGCGACACGAAGGAACATCTTGGCGCGCCTTTAAAACAGGGTGATGAGGCCGCCGGCGGCAATGGCCACGCCGTACGGCAGCGGAGACCCGCGGCCGATGCGCCACCATTCCGCCCGCAGCACCCGTGCCGGGAGCGGGCGTAACGTGGGTTCGCGCCGAACGGAGCAGGAAAAGCGCGGCACCCGCCGCAGCGCGAGATACAGCAGGCCGAGCACTCCGCCGGCGAGGCCAGTGGCCATCACCAGCGAGAGCACCGCGGCCGGAGGCACACACAGTGCCAGAGCAGCGAGCAGCTTGACGTCGCCCCCACCCATCAGACCGACCCGCCATGCCAAGGCCGCGGCGACAAATACCAGGCCAGCGGCCAGCAAAGCGGTCGGCAATGCCGCTGCATTCAGCTGCAGCGCAACGCCGAGCAAAAACAGCAGAACCGGGATAAAATTCGGAATGGTGCGGCTGGCAACGTCGCGGGCCGCGGCGATCAACAACAACCCGGCACAGATGACCGGATAAAGCAGCGAAGCCAGACTGTGAGGGGCAGTGGCCGAAACAAATGAAACAGACATCGGCAGGCCCCCATTCGAAATAGCGCTCGCCTGTCCTCCCTCACCCCGATCCACACGGCTGCCTGGCCGTGTGGATACGGAGCGTTGGAGGTAATCAGGAAATCACGTTGTTGATCATGTTGGTCAGGCGGCCGCCGAGCGCGGTGAACGCGATCGCGGCGACGGCGATCAGGCCGGCGGCGACGACGGCGTATTCCACGGCGGTCACGCCCTTGCGGTCGGTCGCGAGCGTGCGCAGCATCTTGATGGTTTCGATCATGGTAGGGCTCCTTCGGTTGAAAGCGACCGCCATGCAGGCGGTGCGCGGGTTGACGTGGTCTGGCAGGCTACTTGATGACGTTATTGATCAGGTTGGTCAGGCGGCCACCGAGCGAGTTGAACGCGGTGGCGGCGACAGCAACGATGCCGGCGGCGACAACGGCGTATTCCACAGCGGTCACACCGCGACGGTCGGTCCACATGGATTTCAGCAGCTTCAGGGTTTCAAGCATTTCGGTCTCTCCTTTTGGTCTCGTTGAGGCCGGTGCTCCCGGCCCTGGTCAGTTTGCTGTCATCCACACTGGCCTGCGGCACCCAGGCATCGCGGCGCGATGCCCAGGTCCCAAAACACGGCTTTAGTGAATGACGTTGTTGATCATGTTGGTCAGGCGGCCGCCGAGCGCGGTGAACGCGGTGGCGGCGACGGCGATCAGGCCGGCGGCGACGACGGCGTATTCCACGGCGGTGACGCCACGGCGATCGGTCCACATCGTCTTCAGCATCTTCAGGGTCTCGAGCATTGGTAACTCCTTCCTTGTTTTTTGAACACTAAAGCCACCTTCTGGGACTTGTGTTGGCTATTGCCCCCGTCAGGTAAACAAAAACTTACATATGCATTCTTACAAAAAACTTTCAATTCTTACGTTTCTTGAAAAAATTTCTAAAATTTTTCTATCTCAATATTTTCGATCGACAGGAATTTTCTCTGTTTAGATATTTTAAATCTAAACATTCTTAGGTCGTCATATATTTTATATTATCGATTCGGGCGCAGCCCGTCAGTGCATCGCCGCCACCAGTTTGCTGCCCGCCTCCGCCGCCGGCTCACGCATGATGTAGCCGGCACCCCAAACAGTGCTGACCACGCCGTCAGCCCCGCCCGCCGTCAACCGCTTGCGTAGCCGATGCATCAACACGTCGATCGACTTCACTTCAGGCTCATCGAGGTCGTTGTACAACGCATCCAGCAGCGCTGCCTTGGTCACCAGCGTGCCCTTGCGCATCAGCAATTGCTGCAGCACACGGTATTCGCTGGGCGACAGGCGCAGCTCGCGCCCAGCCACGCTGGCGCTGCGGCTGTCCAAATGCAGTTCAACCGCGCCACAGCGCAGCACCGACTGGGTAAAGCCGCGCACGCGGCGCGCGACCGCGCGAATCCGCGCCGCCAGTTCGTCGGCATCGCACGGTACCGCCACAACATCATCCGCCCCGGCATCCAGCAACCGCGCCCGGTCACGGGCGATGCAACCGCCCATCAGACCGATCGCCGGCACAAGGCTGCGCCCGGCCCGCAGGCGACGAACGAACTCATGGCCGGTCATGTCACCCATCGAGGCATCGAACAGCAGCGCGTCGTATTCGTCTTGCCGGGCGACCATCAGCGAGTCCTCGCCATTCGGCACGTGATCGAACGTCAGCCGGCGCGCGGTCAGCAGCGACACCATATCGGTCGTGTGCTTTCCGTCGGGTGCTGCCAGGAGCAATCTCATCGCGCTGCGTTCCCTTTCTGGGTGGTCGGCCGTGAGTGATCATTTGTGAACTCACGTAGCCAAATGTGAACGCCACATCACGAAAGCGAAATCGTCCAGATGGATGAGGTTTTCATCCCATTGGACTAGGCCGTCTGGCCCGGATGAAACCATCGACCGATTGCGAGCATGATCGGGGGCCCCACAACTTCCGATTGCGCCATGACCCAACTCTGGCAACAGACCGCACGCGCCGCGACCCGGAAAGGCATCTGGCGAGACCGGCGTGCCAGCATCACCGTGCTCGTCGCCGTCGCCCTGCCGGTGATGGCGATCATGGCCGGCATCGGTGTCGAGGTCAGCCAATGGGCGCTGGCCAGTTCCCGTCTGCAACGTGCCGCCGATTCGGCGGCCGTGGCCGGGGCAAAATACTATGCCGCCAGCGCCAACGCCTCGAAGGCCGCCGGAGTCGCCGCCGATACCGCCGAGATCAACGGCGGTGTCGGTGCCACTACCCGCACCTGGAGCAGCAGTACGCAAAAACTCACGGACGGCAGCATCATCGTCACGCTGGGCGCCGGCATCAGCAACGCCAGCTATACCTCGGTCAGCGTCACCGTGACGCAGACGATGACGCCGTCCTTTACCGGTGCGCTCAACGTCGGCAGCCGCACCATCACCGCCACCGCGACCGCCGATGCCGTCCCAAGTTCCTCCAGCAGCGAGGCCTGCCTGGTCGCGCTCGGCACCGGCGATAACGATGATGTCGATGACGACGACGAGCCTCTCGGCAACCATTCAGCAATCAATCTGCTCGGCTGTTCGATCCGCAGCAACAAGAAGATCCGCTTCGACAAGGACGACAACGTCAACGCTTCGGATATGTATTCCAAAGAAGACATCGAAGTTGCCGGATCGACCAAGATCACCGCGACCACGATCCAGGGCAACCTGCACAATACCAGCTCTAACACCGTCACCGGCACCGTGAAGCCGCCGGTGGTCGGGCTTGACGATCCCTACAAGAACAACACCAGGCTGAATGCCGCCTTTGCCCAGTTGACCACCACCGGGAGAACCCAGCTCGAACTGCAGGGCAATCACACCACCACATTGAACCCTGGCATCTGGGCGAGCTGGGACTTCCACGATAACCACAAGGTTGTCCTGAACCCCGGGCTGTATGTGGTCACCGGTTCAATCAACTGCCATACCAGCAGCAGCCTTTCGGGGTCGGGTGTCACGGTGGTGCATGGCGGCGCGCTCACGCTCGACAGCAGCAGCAAGATGACGCTGACAGCCCCAGGAACCACGCCGACCGGCAGCGCCGTGTCGGCGGTGACCCTGGCTGGCAATACCTCAACCGGCACCATCAGCTTCGCCGGCA
>CAIRTN010000296.1 GCA_903881515.1 uncultured Rhodospirillales bacterium
ATTCAGGCGTATTGCTCGGCCAAGCACGCGGTGATCGGGCTGACGCGGCAGATGGCGCACGAGCTTGGCCCGTTCAATATCACGGTGAATTCGGTGGCGCCGGGCTTCATCCGCACCAATCCGGCGACTGAGAAGCAGTGGGAAAGCTACGGCGCCGACGGGCAGAAGGCGCTGGTGGAGCGGATCGCGCTGAAGCGGCTGGGGGGCGCGCAGGATATCGCCAATGCGGTGATCTTCTTCGCCTCCGAGCTTGGCAGTTTCGTCAACGGCCAGATCATTCAGGTTGACGGCGGCCGCTGAGAGACCGCTTGATAATTCTACTCCAGCGGTCATCCGACGGCGATATGCTGCGCTCCGGTGCTCACGGCCACCAGGCCGCTCCGCTCCGGTGCTCGCACATCACCGCCGGGCGGCGGCCGAGAGGCCGCCTCTGACTCGCTGGAGCGAATTCTCAAACGGTCTCTGAGGCCTGATCGGAAGTTGCCATGTCCCAAGCTGTAGAATCCTGGCTTCAGGCGAATCGCGATCGCCTGCTGGCCGAGTTGTTCGATCTGATCCGCTGCCCCTCGGTCAGCACTGATCCGGCCTATGGCGAGGGCATGGCGAAGGCGGCCAGCCTGCTGGAAAGCCGGTTGGGGCGCATTGGCTTGTCGGATGTGCAGTTGCTTGATGGCGGTGGACATAAGTCGGTGTTCGGGCAGTGGACCGGGGCGGCGGGCAAACCGACCATCCTGGTCTACGGGCATTACGACGTGCAACCGCCCGACCCGTTCGAACTGTGGAAGTCGCCGCCGTTCGAGCCGACGCTGCAGGGCGATCGCTACGTCGCGCGCGGGGCGTCGGACGACAAGTCGCCGCTGTGGATCGCGCTCTGTGCCATCGAGGCGTGGCTGGCGGTTGAGGGGAAACTGCCCGTCAACGTCAAGATCCTACTGGAAGGCGAGGAGGAGTGCGGCAGCAAGTCGATCCCGGTGATCCTCGAGCGGTATCGTGATCTGCTGGCGGCCGATGTGCTGGTGTCGGCAGATGGCGGGCGCTGGCGGCCGGGGCGGCCGAGTGTGAACACCAACAGCCGGGGCAATGTGTCGCTGGAGGTGCGGGTGCGCACGGCGGCGCGCGACCTGCATTCCGGGCGGTTTGGCGGGCCGGTGGGCAATGCCGCGAGCGTGCTGGCGCGGCTGATCGCCGGCCTGCATGACGAGACCGGGCGGATCGCGGTGCCGCATTTCTTCGATGGGCTGAAGCGGCCGGGCAATGCCGATTTTGCCAGCATGGATGCGCTGGGCTTCGACGAGGCCGCGTTCTTCGCGGAGATCGGCGCGCGGTCGGGGGCGGGCGAGCCGGGGTATCGGCTGCTGGAGCAGCTTTGGCTGCGCCCGACTTTGGAGGTCAACGGGATCGGCGGCGGCTATCAGGGCGCCGGCGGCAAGACGGTGATCCCGGCGGAGGCGTTCGCCAAGCTGACCTGCCGGCTAGGGCCGGGGCAGGACCCGAAAGCGGTGGCCGACGCGGTTGAGGCGCATCTGCGCAAGAGCCTGCCGGGCTGGGCGGATATCGAGATCACCCGGCGCAATGACGGCATCGCTGCCTATGCCGTGCCGGAGGACGATCCCTGGCTTGCCGCGGTCGAGGGCGTGATCGAGAGCGTGCACGGACAGAAGCCGCTGCGCGTCGGCGTTGGCGGCACGCTGCCGATTTCGGCGATGGTGAAATCGGCGCTGGGGCTGGAGACGGTGATGCTGAGTTACGCCATCGCCGACGAGCAGATCCACGCGCCGAACGAGTTCTTCCGGCTGTCGTCGTTCGACGAGGGGCTGGTGGCCTGGGCCCGCGCGCTGCCTGCGTTCGGGGCGGTCAGAGTTCGTGGCGATACTCGATGAACGGGCCGACCACCCAACTGTCCTGACGCGAGACCCGCAGCCGTTCGATGCCGGCGCCGATCTTCAATCCGGGAAAGATCTCGCGTACCAGCGAGACCGCGTATTGGGTATCGTCGGTGGTGAACCTGCCGCGCGCCTGGCGGGTTCCAGGGGGGATGTGCCGGAGAATGTTGAAAAAGGGAGAGCGGCGTTGCTCGCCTTGAGCCGGTAGGCTCGGGGTGTCGAATCCTCGAAGGGAGCAACGCCATGAAGAAATCTACCACACCGCCTTCGGTCAGTCCGTCGGCTTTTGTCGAAGAA
>CAIRTN010000297.1 GCA_903881515.1 uncultured Rhodospirillales bacterium
CGGCGGCGGCGGATGGGTTCATTCGCGAGATGCCGCAGGGCTATGACACGCAGGTCGGCGCGCATGGCGGGCGGTTGTCGGGCGGGCAGCGGCAGCGGATTGCGCTGGCCCGTGCGCTGTTGCGGGACCCGCGGATTTTGCTGCTGGACGAGGCGACCAGCGCGCTGGATGCCGAAAGCGAGGCCGCCGTGCAGGCGGCGCTGACGCGGCTGCGGCAGGGGCGGACGACGATTGTGATCGCGCATCGGCTGTCGACGGTGCGGGATGCCGATCTGGTGGTGGTTTTGCAGGACGGGGTGGGTGTCGAGGCCGGCACGCATGCCGAGCTGCTGGCGCTGGATGGGCTGTATGCGCGGCTGGTGCGGACGCAGGGGCTGCATGCTGACGCTGTGGCATAGCCTGCCGGGGGAGGGGTTGGAGGATCTGCCGCAGATCGTCGGGCTCAGCCTGGCGGTGAGCGGTGGGGCGACGGTGCTGGCGGCGGTGCTGGGGGTGCTGTTCGCGGCGTGGCTGGCGTTTACGCGATTTGCCGGGCGGCGGGCGGTGGTGGTGGGGTTGAACGCGCTGCTGGGGTTGCCGCCTGTTGTGGTCGGGCTGGTGCTTTACCTGCTGCTGTCGCGGCAGGGGCCATTGGGGGCGCTGGGGCTGTTGTTCACGCCGGGGGCGATGGTGGTGGCGCAGGCGACTTTGGCGACGCCGATTGTCGCCGCGCTGGCGCATCGGGTGCTGGAGGCGAATTGGGAGCGGTTCGGCCGGGCGCTGGCGGCGAGCGGGGCGGGGCGCTGGCGGTCGGTTCGGCCGTTGCTGGGAATGAGCCGACGGGCGCTGCTGACGGCGGTGCTGGCGGGATTCGGGCGGACGGTTTCGGAAGTGGGGGCGGTGCTGGTGGTGGGTGGCAATATCGCCGGACATACCAGGACGATGACCACGGCAATTGCGCTGGAAACCAGCAAGGGTAACCTTGATCTGGCGTTGGGCCTGGGGTTCGTGCTGATCGGGATCAGCGTGACGGTGAGTGCGACGGTGGTTCTGCTTGGGGAGGCTAGGTCATGATTTTGCGCGTTGTTCTGGCGTTGGCGATGATGGCGGGGGTCGCGCGGGCGGAGTCGATCACGTTGGCGTCCACCACGTCGGTGGATAATTCCGGGTTGATGGCGGTGATCCTGCCGGTGTTCACCAAGGCAACGGGGATCGAGGTGCGGGTGCTCGCGCAAGGCACCGGGCAGGCGCTGGCGACCGCGGCGCGGGGGGATGCGGACCTGGCTTTGGTGCATGACCCCGAGGCCGAGGCGAAGTTCATGGCCGAGGGGCATGGCACCACCAAGCGCGAGATCGCGTGGAACGATTTTCTGTTTGTCGGGCCGAAGGGTGATCCGGCGAAGATCGCCGGGACGAGGGATGCGATCGCGGCGTTGAAGGCGGTGGCGGCGGCGAAAGTGCCGTTTGTTTCGCGCGGCGATGCGTCGGGGACTAATGCGCTGGAGCTGCGGCTGTGGAAGGCGGCGGGGATCGTGCCGAAGGGGGCGGACTGGTATCGCGATATCGGCGGCGGCATGGGGGCGGCGTTGAATGCGGCGGCGGCGATGGATGCGGTGACGATCACCGATCGCGGCACCTGGCTGAGCTTCCGCAACCGGCGTGAGCTGGTGGAGCAGGTGGCCGGCGATGCGGCGCTGATCAACCGCTACGATGTGATCGAGCTGAAGCCGAACGGGCAGGCGCCAGAGAAACTGGCGGCGGCGAAGAAATTTGCCGACTGGCTGTGCGCGCCGGAGGGTCAGGCGGCGATCGGGGCGTATGTGCTTGAGGGGCAGAAGCTGTTCAACCCGAGCGCGAAGTAGAATTGTTAACTAAGCGGAACAATTAAAGCGCACGTTTCCCCGGGCGCTGAATCGGCTTTTTTGCGAAAATCGGGTGGTGCGAGGGCGCGCCTTGGCGGGCGCGCGGCTTGCGCCGGCGCGGGGTCGTTGGGCCGCGCGGGCGCGGATGCTGTGGCGTGGGGGCGCGCTGCGGGTTTGCGCGGCGCACGGGGGGTGTGCCTGGGGGCGGGGCGGAAGGAAGCAGCACGTGCGGATCCTTCGCTTGGCGACAGCGATGACGGCTGCGCCGAGTTCAGGATGGCGTTGGAGGCGGTGGCGTTGGGCGCGGGGGTGGCGTTGGGGGCCGGGCGAAGGGATTGCCACTGGGCGAATATGGCTTCGAGTTCGCGCAGCAGGGCGCGCATCTGCCACCAGACCAGCAGCAGGGCGGGAATCCGGACAAGGCTCCGCCAGTCGGTTCGCAGCATCTCAGCGATGTGGGTGAGCAGGCGGGTGAATGGGTTCATGGCGGGGAATATAGGAACAAAACGCGAACTTTGAAAGCGAAAAATGTTGATATATATATCACGTTTTTGTGATCAAGCGGGTGAGGGTAGGGATGGAGGTTGGAGTTGGGGTTGGGGAATGAGATTTGGAGTTGGGGGTGGGGTGTTGTATACAGTGGAGGTTTTTTTTAACGAAAGAACATTGCAGCGTTGGGAGTGCTCGGGATGCGCGGGTTGGTTCTGGGGGTTTTCGGGGTGGCGTTGGTGCTGGGGGGGCCGGCGCGGGCGCAGCTTTCCGGGTCGTTCCAGCCGAACGGGGCGACGTTCAATGCCTATTTGACCGACAATTCGCAGAGCCCGTCGGTTACCACCGAGATCGACCATGCCAACTGGACCTATGCCAATCCCGGCGCGGTGATCATGAGTTTCGGCAATGCCGGGGCGGGGATGATCGGCGGGGATCCGACGGCGCAGGCGACGGTGACCGGGCCGAATTTCGGGCAGGCGGCCTCGATCGTGTCGGGGACGCCGCTGTATCAGGCCTTCGCCAGCACCAATTATTCCTTCGCCGCGGTCGGGCCGGCCGGCAATGTGACCTTCGACTTCACCGCCAATGTCAGCGTGACCGGGGTGGGCAACTATTACACCATCGCCACCGTCTCCTTCGACGATGCCGCCGCCGGGCCGCGGCTGTGGGCGTTCCAGGCGTGTTCGACGACCTCGACGCAGACATGCAGCTATGGCCCGGTCTCGGGTGGTGGCGGGACGGGCATTAGCGGCAGCCCGATCGGCGGACTGCCCTCGGGTTCGGCGACTTATTCGCTGCTGAGCGGCACGCTGGACAGCGACGGCAGCGGGGCGCAGAGCGCGGGTGGCACCCTCGAGTTCACCATGCCGGCGAACTACAACAAGTCGATCGTCATGGGCGTCACCGTCTGGACCTACGACGACGCCAGCTATGCCACGGCGCTGGCCGACCCGGTGATCACCATCAACACCGCGCTGACACCGAATGCCAATCAGTACACGCTGGTGCAGAGCGCCAACCTCGATGTGCCCGAACCGGCCTCGGCCGCGTTGCTGGCGGCCGGGCTGGGGGCGCTGCGGCTGGCGCGGCGGCGTGGGCGGGCGGTGGTGCAGGGGGCAGGACGCAGGACGCAGGACGCAGGACGCAGCTAAAGAGCGTGGATTGCTGCGCTTCGCTCGCAATGACGGAGCTGATTGAATTTAAGTGATTTTGTCCTATTTCGCGACGTGGACGAAGCGGACGGCGTTGTCGTCCTGGACGTTGGCTTCGTAGCTGAGGCCGGCCTTGGTGCCCCAGGCGTGCTTCTGCCAGTAGAGCGGGATGATGCCGACATCGTCGCGGATCGCCAGACGGGTGGCATCGGCGAACAGCGCGTTGCGCTTGGCTTCGTCGAACTCGCCCAAGGCACGATCGAGCAGGGTATCGAACGCGGCATTGGAATACTGGGTGCGGTTGGAGCCGCCCATGCCGGCGGCGACGTTGCGGGTGGCGAGCAGGGATTTCAGACCCTCCGACGCATCCGGCGCGCCGGAATTATAGGCCCACAGGAACAGGCTGAATTTCTGCTGCGCGGCCTGGCCGATGATGACGTTGAACGGCATGGAGACGACGCCGTTCATCTTCAGCCCGCCGCGGGTGAACATCTGGCCGAGGGCCTGCAAATCGGCGCTGTC
>CAIRTN010000298.1 GCA_903881515.1 uncultured Rhodospirillales bacterium
AAGCGCGACCTCGGCTGGTCGCCGGTGGCCGATCAGGCCCGGTTCTGGGCCCGGGCCGTGGATGTCCATCGGGTCTGAACCACCGGTCCTGCTGAGCGTTTTCGCTACGTTTGCGGTGGGCGGGCCGCAGGTGCGCTTCGCCGCGATCGCCAATCATCTGGGCCGGCGGGTGCGCCACCTGGTGGTGGCGATGGATGGCAATACGGCTTGCGCGGAGCGGCTGGACCCGTCGCTCGATCTCAGCTTTCCCGATGTCGATATCATCCGCCGGAGCCATACGGCGAATTTGCAGCACTTCCGCGCCCTGCTTACGGCGTGGCGGCCATCGCTGCTGGTGACACATAACTGGGGCTCGATCGACTGGGCGGTGGCGCGGCTGTTCACCAGCCTGCCGCATATTCACATCGCCGATGGCTTCGGGCCGGAGGAGCGCGCGACGCAGATCCCGCGGCGGGTCTGGACCCGGCGGATGGTCTTGCGGGACAGCACGATCGTGGTGCCCAGCCGCACGCTGGAGCGGATCGCGCGGGAGAGCTGGCTGCTGAGCGATGTGCGCTATGTGCCGAACGGCATCGACCTCGCGCATCTCGCCGCACCGATCCGGGCGGAGCGCGCGGTGCCGGTGATCGGCACCGTCGCGGCGCTGCGGCCGGAAAAGAACCTGTCCCGGCTGATCGGCGCCTGCGCCAGGCTGCGCCGGCCGTTCCGGCTGGTGATCGCCGGTGAGGGGCCGGAACGGCCGAAATTGCAGGCCTTGGCCAACGAGTTGGGCATGGGCGAAAAAGTCGAATTTCCCGGTTATGTCGCCGATCCCGCGCCGCTTTATGCCGGGCTCGACGTGGTGGCGATGTCGTCGGATACCGAACAGATGCCGCTTTGCGTGCTGGAGGCGATGGCGTCCGGCCTGGCGGTGGCGGCCACCGATGTCGGCGATATCGCGGCCATGCTGGCCAGTGAAAATCGCGAATTCGTGGTGCCGCAGGACGAAGGCCTGTTGTCGATCGCACTCGATCGACTGTTGGCCAGCCCGGCGCTGCGCGCCAGCCTTGGCGCGGCCAACCGGGCCAAGGCGGAGGCGGAGTTCGGCCAGCAGGCGATGTTCGCCGCTTACGCGAAATTGTTCGGCGTGGAGAATCCGCAGCAGGAGTGAAGCGCGTCACAGCCGGCGCAGGCCGGTGCTGGCAGGTTCCGGTTATCAGGCGGGCCATCGCGGCGCGCCTTCCAAAACGGAGCCTCATCATGATCCGCTTGCCCCTGCCCACCGTTCTGGCCGCCACCTGCGTCGGCGCTGTCATCGGCGTATTGATCGGCAACTGGATTGCGCCGGCTTCGGCGGGGCGGAACGCATCGGTGTGTGGTCCGGTGGCTCCCGGCGTCTGCTTCTCCGCCGTGGTGTCGGCTTCGGACTTTCCGGCGAACGATCTGCCGCAACTTGTGGCGGATGCTAATTAATTCGATATCGTAACAAAATAGCCGCGGGTTTGCGGCGCGGGTGCGTGACGGTTCCAGGGCGGTGGCTTGGGGTAGCGGTCGATGCGCGGAGTTGGGGCGCTGGGGTGTCGCGTGCCTGCGCTGCTGCGTGGATACACCGCGCGGGGGCGGCGCGGACGGAGCGCGGGCGTGCGGCGGCGTACGGAGCCGCGGCGCTGTCCGGGACGGTAGGTGTGGCGGGTGCGGGCGCGCGGGGCACGGATGGGTTTGGGGGCGGGTTGCGGCAGGTCGCCGGCGCGCCAGAGCAGGAAGATGGTTTCGAGCTTGCCGAACAGCAGGGCAAAGGCCTCGGCGAGCATGAGCAGTAGGGGTGCGAGCAGGCCGGCATTCTCAGCCGATGTCGTGAACCGGGCGCAACTGTCCCGCATCATGCGCACGATCGGGTCGTTCGCTGCGGGGTTGCTGTTCACGGGTGCGGCCTTTTGCTGTTGAAGGCCGAATAACTAACTTAAATGTTTTTCCGTTGGATTGCGATTAACGCAATTCAGCTATGCGTCATACCCAAGGCGGTTACGGCGCCGGTGTCGCCGCGGGCGGGCGGACCCGCAGCCGGCGAATGCGCCTTGCATCGACTTCCAGCACGCGGAACTCCGCGCCGGAGGGGTGGCCGATGATTTCGCCGCGGGCTGGCACGCGGCCGGCGAGGGTGAACACCAGGCCACCGATGGTGTCGATATCGGCGTTGCGTTCGTCCTCGGTGAGGATTTCGCCCAGGCGGGCTTCGAAGTCCTCGATCGGCAGGCGGGCGTCGATATCGAAGGTGCCGTCGGCGCGTTCGATCACCATCGGCCCCTGCACTTCGTCGTGCTCGTCGGAAATGTCGCCGACGATTTCCTCGACCAGGTCCTCGATGGTGACGAGGCCGTCGATGCCGCCGTATTCGTCGACGACGAGGGCGAGGTGCATGCGGGCCTGGCGCATCTGCAACAGCAGGTCGAGCAGCGGCACCTGTGGGGCCACCATCAGCGGCCGGCGCAGGATGGCTTCGAGCTTGAAGGCGTCGGGCCGGCCGACATAGGCGAACACGTCTTTGATGTGGACCATGCCGAGGACGTCATCGAGTGATTCGCGATAGACCGGCAGGCGGGAATGGCCTTCGGAGCGGATCTGGCCGATCGCCTCGTCGAGGCTGACATCGACCTGCATGGCGACGATGTCGGCGCGGGGCACCATGACATCGTCGGCGGTCATGCCGCGCAGGCGCAGCACGTTGGCGATCAGCACGCGTTCCTGGCGGTCGAGCTCAGGGATTTCGCCGGGGGTGCTGGGCGCGTCGGCGGCTTCCTGCACCAGTTCGGCGATCGAGGCGCGCACGCCGTGATCGCCGTTGCGGCCGCGCAGCCTGAGGCGCAGGCGGTCGAGCACGCGGGGGCGGGAGCCCATGATCAGCGCCCTCCCTTCCAGGGGTTGGGGATGCCGAGACCGGAGAGCAGCCGGGCCTCGTGCATTTCCATGCGCCGGGCGTCGCCGGGGTGATGATGGTCGTGGCCTTGCAGGTGCAGTGCGCCGTGTATCACCAGATGGGCGAGATGGGCGGCGGGGCGGCGGTGGGCTGCGGCGGCTTCGCGCAGCACGGTGCCGAGTGCCAGCACGATATCGCCGGGCATGCCGGGGGCGGGGGGATCGAAGGTGAGCACGTTGGTGGGTTTGTTCTTGCCGCGGAACTGCGCGTTAAGTTGCTGCACGCGGCGGTCGGAGGCCAGCGTGACGGTGGCGGCGATGCCGGCGGCGGCGGCGGCGCGGCGGGCGACACGCTCTGGCGCGCGCATGGCGCGGTGCCATGCGGGGTCCTCGATGATCACGTCGGCTGGGAGCCCCGCGGCTGCGGGGCTCCGACTATGGCTTGAGTCCATCTACTGTCCTGTTGCCTCGGTGCCACGGGTGCGGGACCGGGTCTCCTTTTCGGCGGCGGCACGTTGGTCGTAGGCGTCAACGATCCGCGCGACAAGGGGATGCCGCACGACATCGCGTTTGTCGAACCGGCAGACGCCGATGCCGGGCAGGCCTTCCAACGTGTCGAGCGCGTCGCGCAGGCCGGAGCGGGCGCCGGTGGGCAGGTCGATCTGGGTGAGATCGCCGGCGATCACCATGCGGGTGCCTTCGCCCATGCGGGTGAGGAACATCTTCATCTGCACCGGGGTGGTGTTCTGTGCCTCGTCGAGGATGACAAAGGCGTGGGCGAGGGTGCGCCCGCGCATGAAGGCCAGGGGGGCGACTTCGATTTCGCCGGTGGTCATGCGGCGGATCACCTGTTCGCCGGGCATCATGTCGTGCAGCGCGTCGTAGAGCGGGCGCAGATAGGGGTCGACCTTTTCCTTCAGGTCGCCGGGCAGGAAGCCCAGCCGTTCGCCGGCTTCCACCGCCGGGCGGGACAGCACGATGCGATCGACCTTGCCGGCTTGCAGCATGGCGACGGCCTGGGCGACGGCGAGATAGGTCTTGCCGGTGCCGGCGGGGCCGATGCCGAAGGTCATCTCATGCTTGCCCAGCATGTCCATGTAGGTGGCCTGGCCGGGCGAGCGCGGGCCGACGGCGCCGCGCTTGGTGCGGATCGCCGGCAGGTCGGACAGTGGCAGCCTGGGGTCGTCGATCTCCGAGAGCCGGATGGCGGCGTCCACATCCGACAACCCGACCGGTTCCCCGCGTTCCAGCCTGCGGTAGAGGCTGGTCAGCGCGCTCTGCGCCGCTTCCACCCGAGCGGCATCGCCGGTGACCTGGACCCGGTTGCCGCGACAGGCCAGGCGAACGCCCATGCCTTGTTCGACGCGCACGAGGTGGCGGTCATGGTCGCCGAGCAGCAATGCCAGCAGGGCATTGTCGGCGAACTGCAGCGTGATGGCCTTGTCGGCCAGGGGAACACCCGCTTTCGCGGCACGGTCGGCAGGGATGAAGGACTGGCTCAAGCGCAAGCTCTCTCCTGTTCGTGGTTGAGGGACGCAGCAAGCGAGTTGGGGTGGGCGGACGTGATGGTCATCGGCACCATTGTGCCGATCAGGCTGGCTGGTCCGTCGAGATGGACGGGTTGCAGCCAGGGCGAGCGGCCGGCGATCTGACCGGGGTGGCGCCCCGGTCCGGTCACCAGCACATCGACGATCTGCCCGACGCAGGCGCGGTTGAACGCGGCCTGCTGGTCGCGCAGCAGCGCCTGCAACTCCTGCAGCCGGCGATCCTTCTCGGCTTCGGCGATCTGCATCGGCGCGCCGGCGGCCGGCGTGCCGGGACGGGCGGAGTATTTGAAGCTGAACGCGCCGGCGAAGCCGATTTCGGCGACCAGGCGCATGGTGGCCTGGAAGTCCTGTTCGGTTTCGCCGGGATGGCCGACGATGAAGTCGCTGGACAGGGCGATATCCGGCCGGGCGGCGCGCAGCCGGTCAACAATGCGACGGAAATCGTCGGCGGTGTGCTTGCGGTTCATCGCCGC